>NZ_JBMDJF010000014.1:0-85433 GCF_057809055.1 Sphingobium sp. FG58
TCGGGCCTCAACGGTGCGCAGTATGGTGTTGTGGATATCGTTCCTGAATCTGCTAGCAATGCCGCGATCTGCCGACAGCTTTGGTCGGGTCTGGCGTCTTGGAAAACAGTGCTATGCCGATGCAGGGCAAGACTTGTCTATGTAAGTCTGACGCTTGAAGCGATCGAAAAGTGCCGCACTGGGCCAGGCCTGTTTCCAATAAAACTAACGGGAACGGTATAGCGTCGGGATCGTTTGCGTTTTCAAGCTGTCCACTGGTCCTGGTGGCATAACAACAGCAAGACAATAGAAGATCTCATGCTGCGGACCTCATCCTTGATCGGTCTGCCTGACTGAAGCTTTTAACCCTGGCCACTTCAAGCCGACAGGAAATCTACATGCATGATATGGCGAGCGTGGCGATGGATTATGATGGGATTGTCCGCGTTTCGGACACCCAGCCGCCAGCATCTGACACCAGCGAATTCCTCCAAGCCGTAGTTGACGGACTATCGCAGCCCGAACGGGCAATACCCTGCAGGTTCCTGTACGACGCAGCGGGATCGGCGATCTTCGACCGGATTTGCGAACTGCCGGAATATTATCCGACGAGAACTGAGCGGTTGATATTGGAGACGCATGCTACATCCATTGCGGAAGCTATCAGCGGGGAGGTGCGCTTTATCGAGTTGGGCGCGGGATCGGGCGGAAAGGCCGAAATCCTACTAGACGCGATAGAGCAGGTTTGCGCTTATGTCTGTATCGACATATCCCCGGTTCCACTGGCATCGGCGGCAGCGGCTGTACGGGCACGCTATCCCGATATCACGGTTGATGCCGTGTGCGGCAACTATTTGGGCGAACTTGATCTTCCACCGCACGGGGGTTTGCGTGACATCTGCTTCTTTCCCGGATCGACCATCGGCAACTTTGATCGCGACGATGCGCAAGCCTTTTTGCGCGAATGGAGCGGGCGACTGGGGCAAGATGGCATGATGCTGATTGGCGTCGACCTGAAGAAAGACGCAGGATTGCTGGAGGATGCCTACGACGATGCGCAAGGGGTGACGGCGCAGTTCAGCCTGAACCTGTTGCATCGCGCCAACCATGAACTGGGCGCTGATTTCGACACCAGCGCCTTTGTACACCGCGCTCGCTATGTAAGCGAACCCGGCCATGTCGAAATCTCGCTCGTCAGCCTGCGCGAGCAGATCGTCACGGTAGCGGGCCGGCGCTTTGGTTTTGAACAAGGCGCGGCTATTCACGTCGAAAATTCGCATAAATATGCCGTCGACGAATTTGCCTTGCTGGCCAGCAAGGCCGGGTTCGACAGTGTCGACGTCTGGACTGACGAAGACACCCTGTTTAGCGTCCATCTGCTGCGCGTAGCACGCTGATGCATGCCGCCAAGATGCGCTACGCCTCAGTTCGCAAGCTGACTGAGAATCTGGCAAAGCCTCTATCGAACGCAGATGCCACGATCCAATCGATGCCCGATGCGTCGCCCGCCAAATGGCATCTGGCGCACACGAGTTGGTTCTTCGAAACCTTCATCCTGCGCGACCATGTACCAGGGTATCAGCCGTACCGGGCAGAATGGCCGTTCCTGTTCAACAGCTATTATGAAGCCGAAGGCGCGCGCATGGCGCGGGCGGCGCGGGGTATGCTCTCGCGCCCTTCACTGGCCGACATCCTCGACTATCGCGCGGCGGTTGATGCAGCGATGGATCGCGCAATCGAGCAGCTTTCGCCTGAGCTGCTAGCGCTGGTCGATCTGGGTTGCCACCATGAACAGCAGCATCAGGAATTACTGCTGACAGACATACTCCACGCATTTTCTCTCAATCCCCTGGAATGCGCGGTCTGGCCGCGCCAAGACACGCTACATCTCGCCGATCCTGCGCCAGTGAATTGGCTGGATGGCCAACAGGGACTGGTCGAGATCGGTGCCTGCACCATCGACAGTGGGGCGTTCGCATTTGACTGCGAAGGGCCGCGACACACGGCGTTGCTCCATCCCCACCAATTGGCGGATCGGAAGGTCACGAATGCCGAGTGGATCGCCTTCATGGCAGACGGCGGCTATGATGATCCCCGCTTGTGGCTGTCGGACGGCTGGGCCTGGCGGCAGGCTCAAGGCATCGTCGCGCCACTTTACTGGGCTGACAGCGCCGATGGCTGGACCAGTTTCACCCTGTCGGGTCGGCATCCTATCGATCCGGCTGCTCCGATCTGCCATGTCAGTTTTTATGAAGCGGACGCCTTTGCCAGCTGGGCTGAAGCCCGCCTGCCGACCGAGGCCGAATGGGAAGCGGCGGCCACGCAGCACGATCCAACCGGTGGCAACTTGCTGGACGGTCCGGGTGACATCCGCCCGCGTCCGGTCGATAATGGCCCGGCATTTTTCGGCAATGTGTGGGAATGGACCGGCAGTGCCTATCGGCCATACCCTGGATTTCGCGCCGCCGATGGCGCGATTGGCGAATATAATGGCAAGTTCATGAGCGGCCAGTGCGTATTGCGTGGCGGCAGTTGCGCTACCCCGCGTGGCCATATGCGAGCAAGCTATCGCAACTTCTTCTATCCCCATCATCGTTGGCAGTTTATGGGATTGCGGCTGGCCAAGGACAGTGTGTGATCGTTAGAAGCCAACCGAGATACTGCCGCTGCCTCGCAGTGGCGGAGGAAGTAAGCTAAGTGCTATGCCCGCTACTGGGGAGCACTGGCTGTCAGACTTAGCGACCGCCATTGCCTAGCGGCAGGCATTGATCGACATCCCGGTGGGACCACTGTCGACTTCCATTGCGCTATTGTTGCGCCAGCGCGGCGTATCGATCGGCTTTGAAGGACTGGTGCCGACCTTCCGCCAGATCCGTGCGGGGCGATATGCCACCGGGCAAGTGCTGGTGAACAGGCTGGCTGGGCCGGTCGCCAGCAACAATCCCTCCAGTACCATCAGGTAACGGGCAAGGCCGATGGAAAAAGCCGGAAACAGGAAGTGGAAACTGACGGTGAAGGCGAATTGCGATCGGGCTAGAAGCAGGGCGTCAAGCGAGTCGAACATGAGACATGTCCTTTCGCCCACCATGTAGCAGGTGGGCAGCGGGAAAGAGATCGGTCATATTGTCATGTCCGGCAGAAAGGCCGCAGCGCTGCGCCAGAGCATATAAAACGCGACGATGAAGATCAGCCCGGCAAAGACCGTGGTAAGCCGCCCGGTCTTTCCACCCAGCGCCTCGGCCAGCCGGGTGCCGCCGATGCTGCCCGCAATACCGCCGACGACGAACACGGCTGCCAGCGGCCAGTCGATCAGCCCGGAAAAGGCATAATTGGCCGCCGTCGTCAGGCCGAAAGCAGTGACCGCGACCAGGGAGGTGCCGACCGCCATCAGCATCGGCATCCCCGTCGACGCCACCAGCCCCGGCACGATCAGGAAACCGCCGCCGATCCCGAAAAAGCCGGAGAACAAGCCTGACCCCAACCCGTAGGCGACAACCTTGGGCGCTTTTTCCCGGTTGCATTCGGCTCCCGGATTGCCGGGGTTGCCCCGGCCTTTGAGCATCAACGCGCCGACCAGCAGCATCACCAAAGCAAACAGCGCCAGCAATTTATCGCCGTCGACCATCTTGCCAAATGTCGATCCGGCCAGCGCGCCGACGATGCCCGCCGTGGCGTATATGCCACCGCACCGCCATTTGACATGATGAGCGCGGGCATGGCTGGCCAGGCCTGCCGCCGCATTGGCCGCGACGGCAAGCGCGCTGGTGCCAATGGCGACATGGGCATTGGGCACGCCGACCAGATAGACCATCAACGGCACGGCAAGGATGGAGCCGCCCCCGCCGACCAGCCCCAGCACGAAGCCGACCAGCCCGCCAGACACGCCGCCCAGCAGATATTGGGTTGTGTCCATCATTGCGTGGTCAAGCGATGGATCGCCATGCCGCCCAACATGGCCAGCACGAAGGGTGCGACGGTTGCCGGAGCCAGCGCCAGGCTGGCAATGGCAGGACCGGGGCATAGTCCACCAATGCCCCAGCCGACGCCGAACAGGATCGCGCCCAGCGCCAGCTTGCCATCAATCCCGCGCGTTTCGGGCAGGACGAAGTCATTGGCGGCAAGGGGCCGATCGAGCCGTCTCTGCGCTGCCCAGGCCAGCGCCATCGGGATGATCGCCCCGCCCATGACAAACGCAAGCGTCGGATCCCATGCCCCCAAAAGATCGAGGAAAGCGCGCACCCGCATCGGATCGGCCATGCCCGAAATGGCGAGTCCGGCACCGAACAGCGCACCAGACAATAAGGCGATCATGATCCGCATCAGATTGTGCCTGCCAGACGCATCAGCGCCACGGTCGCAAAACCGCTACCCATGAACAGGGCCGTCGCGACGATCGAGCGGCGTGACAGGCGCGACAGGCCGCACACGCCATGGCCGCTGGTGCAACCCGACCCCAGCCGCGTGCCGAAGCCGACGACCAGCCCCGCGACAATCAGCAGGCCCGGCGCAGGGAAGCTCGCAGGCACTCCGCCCCACAGCCAGGCGGCCAAGAGAGCACCAAGCGGCAAGCCGATGATGAAAGCCGCCGCCACGCTGCGCGGCGCACCACTGTCCGCCAGCCCCGTAGCGCGCGCCGTCAGCCCGCTGACCCCGGCGATCCGCCCCAGCCCCAGCAGCATGATCGCGGCGGCCAGGCCGATCATCAACCCGCCGATAAGGCCCGCAACCGGCTGCGCCTCTGGAAAGCCGGGGATCATAGCTGGTTCACCGGGATTTTGAGGTAGGTGACGCCATTGTCGTCAGGCGGCGGCATATGGCCCGCGCGCATATTGACCTGCACCGATGGCAGGATCAGGCGCGGCATGGCCAGCGTGGCGTCGCGCGCCTCGCGCATGGCGACGAAATCATCCTCGCTCACCCCGTCACGCGCATGGATATTGGCACGGCGTTGCTCGGCGACCGTTGTTTCCCAAACATAATGATCGCGCCCTTCGGGCAGATAGTCATGGCAAAGGAACAGCCGGGTTTCAGGCGGCAATTCCAGCAGGCGACGCAGGGACCGGAACAGGGTGCGCGCGTCGCCACCAGGAAAGTCGGCGCGGGCGGTGCCATAATCGGGCATGAACATGGTGTCCCCCACGAACACTGCGTCACCGATGACATAAGCAACACAGGCCGGGGTGTGGCCCGGCACATGCAGTACCGTGACGGCCAGATTACCGATCATGAACTGGTCGCCATCGGCCCAGAGATGATCGAAGTCCGACCCGTCGCGCTGAAAATCAGCACCTGCATTGAACAGCGAACCGAATGTCTGCTGCACTTCGCTGATATGCGCGCCGATCGCGATCTTTCCGCCCAGCTTCTGCTGGAGATAGGGCGCAGCCGACAGATGATCGGCATGGGCGTGGGTTTCCAGGAGCCAGTCGACGCTCAGCCCTTGTGCCTCGACATAGGCGATGACCGGATCGACCGCATCATGCCCGGTGCGCCCGGTGGCGGGATCATAGGTCAGCACGCTGTCGATCACCGCGGCGCGGCGCGTTTCTGCATCATGCACCACATAGGTTACGGTGAAGGTCGGCGCGTCGAAGAACGCCTTTATAACGGGCACGCCGCTTCTGGCGACAGTGACTTGGACATAGGCTTTCTCAAATGCAGGGTCGGCCATGCGACTCTCCTTCGATTTCATATTTACATGAAATATGTATTTATATAATTTGAAATCGTCAAGGCCTTGCCACATTCCCCGGACGATTGCAGGAAAGCATCATGAACGACGTCACGACCGCCCGACCGAATCCGCTCCGTATTGGCTCCCTCGCGCCTGATTTTCGGGCACGTTCGACCATGGGTGATTTTCAGCTCTCGGCGCTGCGGGGCCAGTGGGTGATCTTCTTTTCTCATCCCGCCGACTTCACACCGGTGTGCAGCACTGAATTTGCAGCCCTTGCGCGGCGGCAGGCGGATTTTGAGGCGCTCGACTGCCGGTTGGTGGGCTTGTCCGTCGACAGCCTCTATTCCCATATCGCATGGGTTCGGGCGCTGCGCGATCTGTTCGACGTCCAGATCGCCTTCCCTATCATCGAAGATCCCAGCATGGCGGTGGGCCGTGCCTATGGCATGATCGATGAAGATGCAGCGGACAGCATGACGATGCGCTCGACCTTCTTCATTGATCCGCAGGGGGCGATCCGCGCAACCACGGCCTACCCCCACAATGTCGGTCGGTCGGTGGACGAGATGCTCCGCCTTTTGCACGCATTGCAGCGCGTCGATGGCGGGACCAGCCTGACGCCCGAAGGCTGGGCGCCGGGTCAACCCACATTGCTGCCTGCTGCCGAGTATTTAGACGCTGCACCCGACTGGTTCTGTCGACTGGAGGCCCAACCATGAGGGCTCTTTACGAAGATCGCGACGCAGCGGCGGCGGCGGCCGAAAAGATCAAGATCTTCGCGCAGCCTCAGCGGCTAATGATCCTGTCCTGCCTGTTGCGCGGCGAGCGCAATGTTGGCGAGATCGCCGATGTCACTGGTATTGGCCAGCCTGCGCTTAGCCAGCAACTGGCCGAATTGCGACGCGCCGATCTGGTCCAAACGCGCAAGGAAGCCAAGCAGGTCTGGTATATGCTGGCGGACGACAATGTGGCGCTGTGCGTCCGCAATATAGAGGCAATTTTCGGCAGTGAGGGCAGCCCTGTATTGCCGCCAGCGGCAAAGCCAGCTTTACAGTTGCCGCCAGCGGGCGGCGTGGCAGGTTTTGCCCGCGTCCTGTGACTGGAGAATTTCAGCCTTTCGATGGTGAGTTGCGCGGAGCCAGCTCGATACCTCGACGATGCGCTAAACCCGCGCTTCCGCTCGGATAGCGGACCGTCTGGACTTGGGAATTTAAATGGCGCGTCCAAAAGCCTGATTTGGGTCGCGAACTGCCTCAACAACGAGCAACTTACCCTGAGACTTTTCTGCCTTTTTCCGCAGAGGGGAATGCCAGTTTTTGGTGCGAGCAGCCCTGCCAATTCGGTCCATCCTCTGGCTGTCCGGCTTCTACCCAGGCGAGCTTCCGGCCGAGAAAATCCATCAGGATAATCTATCTGCTATCCCGTGCCATAACTGCCTGCTGGCCGAGTAGGATCGCGCCCAACGGACCCGCGTCGGCACCCAGTGCGGGCGCGACGATCAGTTGCTCCAACGCGGCGGCGTCCAAATCCTCTATATAAAGATTCAGTAGGTCGGCCGATCGACGGGCGATGAGAGGCAACAGCATGGGCCGCGCTTGGATCACGCCGCCGCCCAGCACCAGCCGCTCTGGTGAAAAGGCCAGGATCAGTATCGCTGTCCATTCCGCCAGATCGGCGGCAACGTGGTTCCAAAGCGGATCGTCGTCGGTCATGTCCGCCACCGCGATCGGCGATCGTGCGGCCAATGCCGGTCCACCGACCAGCCCTTCCAGACAGTCGCCATGGCTGGGGCAGGCACCGGCGAACAAATCGCCCGGCTGGCGCCGGACACGCATGTGTCCGGCTTCGGGATGCAGATGGCCGTGGACGGCCTGGCCGTTTACGACCAGCCCCAGGCCGACCCCGGTGCCGATCGTGGCATAAGCGTGGACCGCGCATCCCTGCGATGCGCCCCACATGCCCTCCGCCAGCGCCGCGCCCGCGACATCAGTATCGATAGCAATCGGCACGTCAAAGCGGCTGGCGAAATGCCCGAATATGTCGTGCCCGGCCCAACCGGGCTTGGGAGTATTACCCATATGGCCAAAGCGGGGGACCTGTGGATCCAGATGCAGCGGCCCGAAGCTGGCGATGCCGATTGCTGCGAACGGCATATCCTGCTGCCAGAGCGCCAGCGCATCGGACATGGCGTGCAACATGTCCGCCGTCCCGGTCGGCCATCGTTCTTGCCGCAGGATGGTCCGCCCCCGTGCCAGCGTAGCGATGCATTTGGTGCCGCCCAGTTCCAGGCCGACGATCAGCGGTTCGTCCATGGTCATGCCAGCCAAACCCTGTCTCCCGCAATTGCCAGCCGCAGTTCGGGGGCAGGCGCACCGCCGAAATGGTTGCGCGCCTGCGCCGGATCGGCCGGAACATGGGCGATGCCGGTCATATCAGCAAAACTCTGGACCGTAAGATCTGGCAGCACGAACCAGCTATAGGCCTGAAAGGGTGCCTCGGGTGGATTGGCGAAGGCAAGCCCGGTGCCGTTGATCGGTCGCCACGGACCCATCAGCCGATCCGCTACCATGCCGTAAAGACCATTGGGACCGGCCGGACCATCCTTTGCAAACACTTTCCGCTGGGTGGACCAGAAGAGATAATAGCGCCTGTCATGCACAATGACGTGGGGCCGCTCCAGTTCATTGTTCAGGCCATCCGCGGCGATCAGCGGCGGCAATGCGTCCCAGCCGCCATCGCCATTGCGCCGGGCCATGCCGACCGCCCCGTTCCAGAAGGACATCGATTGCGCCAATGATGCGGCGAAAAAGATATAGGTCTCGCCATCTGTCGGATCACGAAAGAAAGCGGGGTCGCGAAACGCCTTGATCGTGCCGATCGCCCCGCCGCCCTCCATGTCGCGCACATAATCCATACCATCGGGTACCAGCATCTCGACCGGCGTCGACCAGGGAGAAAAAGCGATGGCATCGCCCTTGACTGACAGGGTGGCACGGGTCTCGAACAGCCGCTGGCTGAAGCTGACGACATTTTCGCCGCGCACGCCCGCAACCGTATAATAGAGCGTGACCTGGCGATGATCGGACGACATTTTCGCCGACCCCGACCATTCCCGGCTGCCCGGCGAAAAATCGGTGTCGAACAAAAGGCCAAGGTCGCGCCATGCTTCCCCTAACCGATGCATCAGGCGCAGCCGGGCCATGCCATGGCGCGCTTCGGGATCGAGCAGTGCGGGGGCCGACAGCAGGATGAACAATGTGCCGCCTGCAATCTCCGCTTGCGACCCGTCCTCTTCCTGCACCGGCCAGTAATCCCACAGGTCGATGCCGGGTATCAGCGGTTGCGGCTTGGCAAATAGCGGCGCGCACGGCACGCTCTGACAGTCGATCGCGGCGACATGGGCGGCGGTCCAGTGGCTTGTCATCATCGGGGATCCGTCGGCAGAGCGTGGGAACAGTGGTTGAGCCATGGTCTCCGCCGGTGCGTGCAGTCGCCGGCGGAGACCATGATTTCCAAAGGCGTATAACGCCCCGGAAAAGAGTGGGTCAGAAGTCGAACCGCACCGAAGCGGAGACGGTTCGACCATTGATCGAACGTGCGCGAACGATGCCATTGGCAGGGATGGCGGCCTCCTCTGCCTCGGTGAATCCCTTCACGTCGAACAGATTATTGGCATTCAACGACAGTTGGACGCGATCCATCGGCTTGACCGTCAGGAAGGCGTTGACCTGAGTATAGCCCGGCAGCTTCAACTGGTTGCTGTCCTGCGCATAGCTACTGGACGTGCCGATGACATTCGCGCCGACGGTGAATATCCCCGCATCATATTGCGGCGTGACCTGGTACAAAAACTTGGCCTGGCGACGCGGCCGATTGCCGACGACCGTCTGGTTCAGCACGTCGCTGACGATCTTCGCATCTGTGTACGTTCCGCCTGCGGTGAGGCTGAACCTGCCGGTGCGATAGCCGCCCTCCAGTTCCAGTCCATAGGCGCGATAATTGCGATTGAAAAAGGTCTGGGTGGTCGCCTCGAAATTCTGTTCTTCGGTCTTTGCGTGAAAGGCCGTTGCATTCAGGGTCAGCCCGCCATTGCGATATTTGACCCCGCCTTCTAGCTGCCTGACGAAATCGACCGCAGCACCACTGTCGGTTAGCTCGCCGGTCGTGAAGCTGACGGCGGGACCAAATAGCAGGCGATCGGCATTGGCGCGCGCACCCCGGCTGTAGCGGGCGAACAGCGCGACATCGTTGGCCAGGCGGTAATTAGCGCCCAACGAGTAGGACAGATACTCATAATTATAGTCAACCGGGGCGGTCAGTGCCGGGATCACGGCAACCTGTGTTTCCGGAATGGAGATGACGCCATTGCCATTCATGTCGCGGCTGATGACGCCGATGCGCCCGCCGCCCAGATCCGATCCGGCGATCATACCCTTGGCGCTGCCGAAATCATAGCGCAGGCTGCCGTCCAGGGTCAGCGCGCCGGTGGCCAGGCTCAGCGAGGCGAAGGGCGCGTTGGTATTATAATCAACATCATAGCTGCGGCGGCAGCAATTGCCGAAGAAGGTCGCGCCATAGCCATAAGTGCCATCCTGCGTCAGCGCCTGACCCGCCGCATTGGTCAGGTTGACCAGAGCTGCATTGCCGCCGCCGGTCACTTCCAGCAGGTGCGACGTCCACAGCCAGTCGGTAGCGATCGTCTGGCGCGATTTGTAGAAGCCGGCCGTCGCGGTCAACTTGCCCAGGCCCAAGTCGAAATCCCGGCTGACGCGCAGGTCGTTGGTGATGTTGTTGAGGCTGTTGATCTTGACGTCGAACAGCACGATCTGCGCTAGATAATTGCTGCCGTTAAACGCCTGGCCCGCTTTTGGGCCATTGGCATAGGTCAGGGTCGATCCCGCGCCGCCCAGTGCGGCCGCGATCGCCGATCCGGTGTCGACCGCAGAGGGGAAGGGCGAGGTGAAACCGCCCGACACGTCCGAATAGCGGAAGCGTTCGGTAACGTTCCAGCCATCGCCCAATTCGAATTGCGATTCCAGGCCGACGGCATAGACGACGGGATGCTGGCCATCGCGAATGTCGCGCGTGACCGGATTGTTGCTGCCGTCCAGCGTCACATTGTCGCGAAAATAGCGCGAATGGAGCGTATCGCCATTGATGCTGAAACCGGGCAGATCCTGATATTTGGGATTGCTGTTGCTGCCCGTCACCAACACGGGATTGGGCAGGTAGCCGATGGCGCGGTCATCGAGATATTTGCCGTAGAGGCGGATATAGCCGCCGGCAAATTCCTTTGTGATGTTCGCCTTGATCTGCCCGCCCTTGTTGGCGTCATAGCCCGCCTTGCGCGGTCCTTCGCCCTGCCGATAGAAGCCGCCGACATGATAGCGCAGGCTGTCACTGATCCGGCCGCCATAGTCGAAGTCCAGGCGATAGTCGCGATAGTCGATGCCCGCCGTTGCCTGAATGGCACCGCCTTCCTGTTCGCCGGTCTTGGAAATCATGTTGATGACGCCGCCGGGCGCATTGGACGCGAAGGTGGAGGCCGACCCGCCCCGGACCGATTCCACCCGGCCGATGTTGAAATCGGACCGCAGGAAAATGTCGGCATTGCCGAAGGTGATGTCGCCAAATTCCAGCACTGGCAGGCCGTCTTCCTGCAATTGAAGGAACTTCGCGCCGCCCGATGCTACCGGCAGGCCGCGAACCGAGATATTGGCATTGCCTTCGCCGCCCGAGGATTCGGAGCGGATGCCGGGCAGGTTGCGGAAGATTTCGGCAACGGAGCGCGGTGCGGCCTTGGCGATGTCGTCGCTGCTGAGCGAGCTGACGGTGACTGAGCTGTTGAGCCGATTCTGACCGCGGGCCACCGCAGTCACGACGATCTCGTCACCTGCCGCCACCGCAGGCGCGGCATCGCCAGCCGCATCGGCTTCGCTCTGCGCATGGGCTGTATGGGGCGCGATCATCGCCGCCGACGCTAATAACACTGCCTGGAACTGCCTCTTCATCTTCTCTCTCCCGCGCCGATTCGGTTCGGCTTGATCGCTTGATGACGCTGTCCGCAAACGATTGCAAGAATTATTTGCAATCGTTTGCAGCCTTTGATACTGACAAGGACAGGCAGGATGATAACAGTCCGCCACGACCGGAGAGGCAAGGACCATGAGCGACGCGATATCCCGTAAACCGCATTTATCGCTCGGCAGTATCGTCCAGATGAATCTGGGCTTCCTGGGTCTCCAGTTCAGTTTCGGACTGCAGCAGAGCAATATGGGTCCGATCTATTCCTATCTGGGCGCGGACGAGGCGTCGCTGCCGCTGCTATGGCTTGCCGGGCCGATGACCGGTTTGCTGGTTCAGCCGATCATCGGCGCGTTGAGCGATCGCACCGTTACCCGCTTCGGGCGGCGCACCCCCTATTTCCTGATCGGGGCCATATTCTGCAGCCTGTGTCTGTTCACCATGCCCTACAGTCGCGCGCTATGGGTCGCGGCCAGCCTGCTCTGGGTATTAGACGCCGCCAATAATGTGACGATGGAACCCTATCGCGCCTATGTCAGCGATCGGCTAGACCAGCAGCAACGGCCACTCGGCTTCCTGACGCAGAGCGCCTTTACAGGCCTCGCCCAGACGCTTTCCTACCTTGCGCCCTCGTTGCTCGTCTGGGGCGGCCTAAACGCCGATGCGCTCGATCCATCGGGTATCCCGGTCATAACGAGGATCGCTTTCATCGTCGGCGCGGTGCTGTCGCTATCGACCATCCTCTGGTCGGTCCTGCGCGTACCCGAATTGCCGCTGAGCGCAGAAGAGATCGCAGCGATGCAGGCGGAACCCCTTTCCGCGCGCACGACCCTGCGCGACCTGAAACAGGCGATGGTCGAAATGCCTGTGCCCATGCGCCAGCTCGCTATCGCCATGCTGTTCCAGTGGTATGCCATGTTCTGCTATTGGCAGTTCGTCGCCTTCGCCATCGCCCGCTCGCTCTTCGACACGTCGGACGCGACCAGCGCAGGCTTTCGCCAGGCCGTACTGGTCAACGGCCAGATCGGCGGCTTTTACAATTTCATCGCCTTCATCGCCGCCTTTGCGATGGTGCCGATCGCGCGTAAAATCGGCGCCAGGCCTGTTCATGCCGTCAGCGTAGCGGCCTCTGGCGTCGCGATGCTCGCGCTGCCATGGTGTTCGAGCGAAGCGATGCTGTTCCTGCCGATGATCGGCATCGGCCTTGGCTGGGCAAGCATGATGGGCAACCCCTATGTCATCCTGGCCGACAGCATCCCGCCCGCCCGCACCGGAATCTATATGGGCATTTTCAACATGTTCATCGTCATTCCGATGATGATCGAAAGCCTGACGATGCCACTGATCTACCGCCCGTTGCTGGGCGGCGATCCGCGTCATGTGCTGATGCTCGGCGGAGTCATGATGATCGCGGCGGCGCTCGCGACCCTTGCGATCAGGGACAAGCCCGCAGCGGGGGAAACAGCGCCAGCCTGATCGTCAGGCGGATGCGCGCTGCACAAGTTGCGGCGTCATGCACACCGAAGCGGTTTCGCTCCCCGCCAGCCGATCGAACAGCAGTTCCACCATCAGCGCTGCGCCCCGCGCTACATCCTGCCTGATCGTCGTCAGCGGCGGGCTGGTCTGGGCGGCCACCATTACATCGTCATAGCCGATGACGGCCACGTCGCCGGGTACGCGCATTCCTGCGTCGCCCAGCGCCCGCAGCGCGCTCATGGCAATCACATCCGACGCGGCGACGATACCGTCGATTGGCGGATGATCCGGCAGGAAAAGCCGAATGGCGTCGTAGGATTCCTGCGTCGTCAAATGCGCAGGCAGAAGCAAACCGTCCCCTTGCCCTGCATCGGCAAGTGCCGCCCTGAATCCGGCGTAGCGCGCCGCGAATTCCGGCACGTCAGGATTGCCGAAAAAGGCAAGGTGCTTGCGACCTTGCGCCAGCAGATATTCGGCCGCCATGCGGCCGCCTGCGATATTGTCCGAACCTACGGTCAACTGCGCATAGCCCTCTACCGCCGCGCCCCAGATGACCAGTGGCGGATAGCGCGTCGCGACGCGTTCGATCACATCGATCTGGTCCGACTGGCCGATCAGCAGCACGCCATCGACCCGCCCGCCATCGACGATCCGGTCCAGCCACTGGCCATCGGAGGGAATGACGCGTGACAATAGCAGGTCGTAGCCCCGATCTGTCAGCGCGTCGGCCAGCGGGCCGATCAGGCTCATGAAAAAGGGATCGGACAGATGCTGCTGCGTCTCATGCCCCAGCGGCAGCACCACCGCTATCGCGCCCGTGCGCCCCAGTCGCAGGTTGCGGGCGGTCAGATTGATCTGAAAGCCATGCTCCTTCGCCAGCGCCTCGATCCGCTCACGGGTTCCGCGCGCGATCATGGGATTGCCCGATAGGGAACGCGATACCGTCGATACGGAGACGCCGGCGATCCTGGCCAATTCGGCAAGGCTGGAGGCATTGGTAGATTTCATGACGAGCGCGACGTCCACACATGATTGGCAGGTTAGCGGCAGAGCCAACGAACTAATGAACGACGAGGCATATCCCTTGGCCGATATCGAAGCAAGGAAGCCGAAAGCAGGCAGCCGGCCATTTGCGGGACAAAAAGCTGAAATCCGGCACGTCGGCTTCTGGCCTAAGCAACAGGCGATCAAGCGTCTTGAATGGGTAGGATTACCCGCGTCCGGCGTCAGCGCGCAAGTCAGGCGCGCTGACGCCGTCGTTTTTTTCACGCAGCGTCGACCAGCACAATTTCGCTGTCTTCTATCGCTGTCACGCGGATCACGTCGAGGTCACTGATCGCAGCGCCATCACGTGCGTTGACGCGGACGTCATCGATAGTGATCGCGCCGGTGGCGGGTACCAGATAGGCTTTGCGGTCGCGGCCCACCGGATATTCGGCGCTTTCACCAGCCTTCAATGTCGCCGCGACGACGCGGGCATCGGTGCGGATTGGCAGGGCATCATTATCATTCTCATAGCCCGACGCCAGCGTCACGAAATGGCCCGATCGCTCACCTCTGGGGAAGGGCTTGGCACCCCAGCTGGGTGCTTCGCCGTCACGGGTGGGGACGATCCAGATCTGGAAGATTCTGGTGGTCACCTCCTCCAGATTATATTCGCTATGGCGCACGCCCGTACCCGCGCTCATGACCTGTACGTCGCCCGCTTCGGTCCGGCCCTTATTGCCCAGGCTGTCCTCATGGGTGATCGCCCCTTCGCGGACATAGGTAATGATCTCCATATCGCGATGCGGGTGGGGCGGGAAGCCGGTCTTGGGCGCAATGGTGTCGTCGTTCCACACACGCAGATTGCCCCAGTGCATACGGGCGGGATCATGATAGCCAGCGAACGAGAAATGATGCTTGGCGTCGAGCCAGCCATGGTTGGCGCCTCCGAGGCTGTCATAGGGGCGAAGTTCGATCATGTCGGTATCTCCAATGTCGGCGGCGATGTGCTGCCCTGTTGGATATGCTTTTATCGCTTGCGAGCCTGCCTGCTCAGAGGGATAAAAGCAGACGAAACGTTCGAGGAAATCGAAAAGTGAACAGGCCAGGCACGCCGACCTTCGACCAACTGCGCATATTTCTGACGATCGTGGATACGGGCAGTTTTGCCGCCGCCGGACGCCGGCTCAACCGCGCCGTGTCAGTTATCAGCTATGGCATCGCCAATCTGGAGGCGCAGCTTGGCCTGATGCTGTTCGAGCGGGAGGGCACGCGCAAGCCCGTATTGACGGTCGCTGGCCGGGCGTTGCTGGCAGAGGCACGCAGCATTTCCCACGGCATGGACGGGCTGCGCGCAAAGGTGAAAGGCCTGCTCGACGGGCTGGAGGCGGAGGTCGACCTTGCCGTCGACGTGATGCTGCCGTCGGAGCGGCTCGGCAAGGTGCTGCGCGCCTTCGCGGCGGAATATCCGACGGTGCAACTGCGCCTGCATGTCGAGGCGTTGGGCGCAGTCACTGCCATGGTGCTGGACAGGCGCGCGGTCGTTGGGCTTTCGGGGCCGCTCGCGGCCGGAGTCGATGGCGTGGAGTGCGTCGCGGCGGGGTCAGTGCCTATGGTGCCGGTCGCAGCGCCCGATCATCCGCTAGGCCGGATGGAGCGGATACCTCCCGGCGCGGGACGCGATTACACGCAGCTGGTGCTGACCGACCGCTCCCGCTTTACCGAAGGACAGGATTATTCCGTCATGAGTCCCAAGACATGGCGGCTGGCCGATCTGGGTGCCAAGCACGCGCTGCTGCGCGAGGGGATTGGCTGGGGCAACATGCCGCTGCCGATGATCGAGCCGGACCTGATCGACGGGTCGCTGATACGCCTGGCGATGCCCGACCATAGCGGCGGCATGTATCGCTTCGCGGGCGTGTGGCGACGCGATACGCCGCCAGGGCCAGCCGCCTCTTGGTTGCTCGACCAGTTCGTGGCACTGGGGCGCGACGACAAGGCGCTGGAGGGCATGGGTGATGTCTGACACGCGCACAGGCAAAAAAGGCGGGATGCCGTCCGGCCGACTGGAAGCCTTTACCGACGGGGTCGTCGCCATCATCATCACGATCATGGTGCTGGAATTGAAGGTGCCGCGCGATGGCAGCCTCGCGGCGCTGTCGGAGAGCGTGCCGATCCTGCTCGCCTATATCCTCTCGTTCGTCAATGTTGGGCTTTACTGGAACAACCATCACCATCTGCTCCACGCGACCGACCGGATCGACGGGAAGGTTTTATGGGCCAATCTTTATCTGCTGTTCTGGCTCAGCCTCGTCCCCTTCGTCATCCGCTGGCTCGACGCGAGCGGCTTCTCGGCGATGGCGACAGCCTCCTATGGCGTGGTGCTGGGCATGGCGGCGATTGGTTACGAAATGACCGAGCGGGCGATCATCGCCTGCAATGGCGCGCAGTCCGCGCTGGCCCGCGCGGTGGGGTCGGACCGCAAAGGCAAGCTCACGCTCGCCCTCTACGCTATCGCCGTGCCAGCTGCCTTCTTCGCGCGGCCGGTGGCGATTGTGCTGTACATCATCGTCCTGCTACCCTGGCTTGTCCCCGACCGACGGATCGAACGCGCGCTGCGCGATTAGGCGGTAGCGTTTTCGCCTGCTGCCGGATGCATCATGCAGGCGAACGTTCCTGCAAGGACGAGGAAGCCGGCGAGCAGCAGCGGCAGGACAAGGCCGCCATGGATGACGAGCCACGCGCCAATGGCCGCGCCTAGGAAGATCGCCACGATGCTGCCGATACGCCGCGCCCAGTTGGGGTTGCTACCGCCCGCCAGACTGGAATCGGCGGCAAGGCCAGTGATCGTCAGCGTCAAGACCGTGGTCGTCAGGTCAGGCACCTTCAACTGGCGGATGGTGGCGTTGCGGAAGCCCATGGCAAGGCCGGTCAGGGCAATGATCGCAAAGACCTTGTACCCCGGCGACTGGCTGGCGACATCGAAGCCGACAGAAACAAGGGCTGCGATCCACAGCAAGGCCGCTTCCACCAGCGCTGCGACGAACAGCCAGCGGCGCAGCGGCAGTCCGGCATGATGCTTGCCCACGCGCCCGGCCACCAGCGCGCCGATCATGAAGGAAGCGATCGCGGCCAGATAGGGCGCGACGCGGAAGCCGGGCGTGCCTGCCGCAGCGAAGCCCAGGAACACGACATTGCCGGTCATGTTGGCGGTGAACACTTTGCCAAGGCCAAGCACCGAGATGGCATCGACAAGGCCGGTGGTGACGGAGAGCAACAGCAGCAGCCAGGGCAAGGGGGAGGGCTTGGACGGGATCATGGGGGTCTCCTGCAACAGATATTCGATCGAGATGGGCTTAACGGACCGGACGCTGCTCTCTCAGTCGAATAAGATCGTCAGATATGTTCGATAAATCAGAAAAGATCAGAAACGGAAATTGCTTTCCAGCCCCAGCATCAGGATAGTGCGCCCGGGGCCGGTCTGCCGGATGAAGGCACCCGGCGCGAAGGCGGAAACCGACGTGGACAATTCCCATTCCGGGCTGGCTTGCCAAGCCAACGTCGCTTCGGCCTCCTTGCCGATGGAGCGCGCGTCGCTGTCCCCTGCCGCGCGGATCAGGTTGCTAGGTATGTCATAGACGCCGTCGCCCCGGCTATAGCGCCAATAGGCCATGGCCGCGACACTGGCCGAAACGCCGCTCCCAAGATCGAAGTCGATACGCGGATTGACGCTGACGATGTTGGTCGGACCGACCGGCGACAATTCGCCGAAATATTTGCCCTTCGGAAACGGTGCGTTGAAGGTGTCGAGATGACCGTCCGCCGGATCGCGGTCGCCGCTCACGATGTTGAAGCGCAGGGTGGCGGCAGGCGACAGCGGCAGCGTGGGGAAATCGCGGCCGAATTCCGTGCCCAGCGTCCAGGCAGCGATGCGTTGGCCATCATAGGTGCCGAATTGGTAAAGGCCCTCGACATTCCAGCGCCAGTCACCGCGCTTGCCCTGCGACCGCAGGCCGATGCTGTGCCGAAGTTCGCGCCCGGTGGTTCCACCGAAGCGGGCCGCCCGGTTGCGGTAGCCCAGATAATAAATGTCCAGTGCAGGCAGCACAGCATAAGCGCCCCACAACGCCTTTGTGTCGGACGTCGCATCGTCGAAACTGGCGAGGCCTGGCTGGACCGGCTTGACCGCCAGCAGGCTGACGGTCGCCTTGCCGATCCGCACATCGGCGCGCGCGCCGTCGAATGCGAGCGGGACGTTGGGACCGTAGCGGGTGCCGACGATCCGTTCCGTGCCGAGCGAGAGCATCTGGCGTCCGGCCCGCAGTGTGACCGGCCCGATTTCTGCTTGCGCAAAGCCCTGTAGCAGGTCGACCCGGCTCTGGTCGATTGGACCGGCTGAGGGGGCCACGCCGACGGCATAGGCAGCGATTGGCTGGACAAAGGCCCGGAGTTTGCCGACATGCAGGTCGGCATAGGGCGTGGCGCGCAGCCACAGATAGCTGTCGTCCGGCGCATCCGCCCCGCCCCACAGGCTGTCGCGATAGCTTTCGCTACGCGCGCGCAGTTCGATGCCGGTGGAAAGCCAGGCATCGCCACCCAGCGGAATATATTTGAAAGCCTCCGTCCAGCGTCCGTCGCGGTTGGCGGGATCGGCCAGCCTGCTCCAATCCTCCTCATAGCGGGTATTGGTGAGCGTGGGCGGCTGCCACGGTTCTCCGCTTTGTGCGATCGCGGGCATCGCGACGCAGGCCAGCAGGAACAGCAGGCTACGCACGCGCACGCCGCCGGCGGGGCGAGAGGATGGCGACCAGCACGAACCCACCGACCAGACCCAGATGCTCGAAAAAGGCGTTCGTCGCCATGAAGCGATCCTGCTCCTGCCCGGAGATTGGCATCGTCCAGAAGGCGTTGGCGACCATCGCCGCCAGCAGTGTGAAAAGGCCCAACATCCCGGCACCCAACCAAGCAAGCCGGTCCAGCAGGATCAGGGCTGGGCCGATCAGTTCCACAGCGATCGTCGCGGCGGCGAACAGTGCGGCTGGCTGCATCCCGAAATGCGCCTGCTCCGCAATCGCGCCCTGCCAGTTGGCCAGTTTCATGATACCGCCCAGCAGATAAGGGCCGGTCAGCGCAACGCGGGCCAGGAAAGCGGTGCCGGGCCAATCAAGAAGGACGGCGACGAAGCGGGGATTGTCGATCGGCATGGTAATTCTCCTCCGTTCGCGCCGCATTGATGCACGGCACGTTGACGGGAATGGGTTGGCTTCCTTGGCCCCTCCCATTCCGGGGAGGGGCGCGTTTAGGCGTCAGACGGCCCAGCAGCCGCAGCCGAGCGATCCCCAGAAGCTCTGGACATCGGCGGCCGGCACTTTGGCACCCAATGCGGCGGCATGGTCGTGGCCGTGGACATTGCACGACGCGGCGCAACCGCAAGCCAAAGCCAGCTTCTGCGCCGTTTCGTCGCGGCGATAATGGCCGCCGAAGGTCGCGACCGGCGACCAGTCGGGCATCGCCTTGGGCGCAACCGGTGCCAACTGGCCAAAATCACCCTCGCCATAGACGATCTTGCCACCCAGCACGGTCAGGACCGAACGCAGATGCGCGATTTCGTCCTCCGCCACGCTGAAATAATCGTCGGATAGCAGCGCGAGGTCGGCCAGTTGCCCCGCTTTGATCTGTCCCTTTTTGCCCACCTCGTTGGAGAACCAGGTGTTGCGCTCGGTCCAAAGGCGCAACGCCGTTTCGCGGTCGAGCCGGTTGCGGACGGGATAAAGAGTCAGGCCGCCGACTGTTTTCGACGTGACCAGCCAGGACAGCGAAACCCATGGATTATAGCTGGCGACACGGGTGGCGTCGGTGCCGGCGCCCACGGGTACGCCCGCTGCCATCATCTTCTTGATCGGTGGCGTGGCCTCGGCGGCTTTTGCGCCATAGCGCTCGACGAAATATTCGCCCTGAAACGCCATCCGATGCTGTACCGCAATACCGCCGCCCAAGGCTGCGATCCGGTCGATATTGCGATCGCTGATCGTTTCGGCATGGTCGAAGAACCAGTTGAGCCCTGCAAGCGGAATATCCTTGTTCACCTTCTCGAACACGTCGAGCGCGCGGGATATCGTCTGGTCATAGGTGGCGTGCAGCCGCCATGGCCAGCGGCGCTCGGCCAGCAGCCGGATGACCGGTTCCAGATCGCCTTCCATCTCCGGGACCATATCCGGCCGGGCGACGCGGAAATCCTCGAAATCGGCGGCGGAATAGACCAGCATTTCGCCCGCGCCATTGTGACGATAGCTGTCGTCACCGTCACCCGGCTTGATCTGGGTCGACCAGCTCGCAAAATCCTTCAGCTCTTCCTTGGGCTTCTGGGTGAAGAGGTTGTAGGCGATGCGCAGGGTGAGTTCGCCATCCTTGTGCAGCTTGTCGATCACCGCATAATCATCGGGATAATTTTGCGATCCGCCACCTGCGTCAATGACGCTGGTCACGCCAAGCGAATTCAACTCGCGCATGAAATGTTTGGTGCTGTTGAGCTGATAGTCCGGGGGAAGCTTCGGCCCCTTGGCGAGCGTCGAATAGAGGATCGTCGCATTAGGCTGGGCCAGCAGCAGCCCGGTGGGATTGCCCTGCACATCGCGCACAATCTCGCCGCCCGGCGGGTTGGGCGTGTCCTTGGTATAGCCGACGGCGCGCAACGCAGCGGCGTTGAGCAGCGCGCGATCATAGAGGTGCAGGATGAACACCGGCGTGTCGGGCGCGGCGGCGTTGAACTCCGCGATAGTGGGCAGGCGCTTTTCGGCGAACTGATGTTCAGTGAACCCGCCAACCACGCGGAGCCATTGGGGCGGCGGGGTATTTTCCGCCTGGCGCTTGAGCATCGCCATCGCTTCGGACAGACTCGGCACCCCTTCCCAGCGCAGCTCCATATTATAATTCAAACCGCCGCGGATGACGTGGATATGGCTGTCGATCAGGCCGGGGATCAGGCGGCGGCCCTTCGCATCGATGACGGTTGCATCCGGGGCGGCGGCGGCGCGAACCTCCTGCTCGCTCCCCACGGCCAGGAACTTGCCGCCTCTTATCGCGACGGCCTCAGCCATCGGATTCTCGCGGTCAAGCGTCGTGACCTTGGCATTGATGAGAATGAGGTCGGTCGGGGTCATGGCGAAACACTCCGGTGCGCTAATAAGGGGGAGGCTGGCGGCACTGGCAAGCGCCTGTCTGCGGGTCATCATGCGTCGCGGCTCCGGTTGTCGGGCAGGTCGCCCAGCACATGAGGGGCGCAATCGGTCGCCACGAAACGGGTCAGTTCGGGCAAGGTGGCGAGGCGCTTTGCGATCGGGATCAGCTGTTCGCCCAGCAATATCCCTGCCAGTCCGACCAGTGCGATAACCGGCGGAGCGGGAGAACGGACACCCAACAGGCTATAGACGATGCCGACGATCAGCCCGGCGCCCAGCGCAAAAAAATAGGCTCTCATGTCCCTTCTCCCTTGTCTTGGCTCAGGACTGGATGAAGGCGAGGATGTCAGCGTTGAGCACGTCTGCATTCACGGTCAACATGCCGTGCGAATACCCTTCGTAGATTTTGAGCTTTGCGTTCGGCAGGATTTCGGCCTGAAGGACCCCGGCGTTCCGATAAGGCACGACCTGATCGTCATCCCCATGCAGCACCAGGGTAGGCACGGTGATGACCTTCAGATCATCGGTCTGGTCGGTCTCGGAGAAGGCCTTGATCCCTTCATAATGGGCAAGCGCACTACCCATCATCCCCTGACGCCACCAATTGTCGATGATGGCAGGTTTCACGTCCGCGCCTTCGCGATTGAACCCGTAGAAGGGACCAGCAGCGACATCGCGGAAGAATTGCGCCCGATTGGCGGCGAGGCCGGCACGCAGGCCGTCGAACACATCCATCGGCAGGCCGTCCGGATAGCGATCAGTCTTCAGCATGATCGGCGGCACCGCGCTGACCAGCACAGCCTTGGCCACCCGGCCCTGCGGCAAGCCATGACGGGCGACATAGGCGGCGACTTCGCCGCCGCCGGTCGAATGGCCGATATGGATGGCGTTGCGAAGGTCCAGATGCTGCGCGACCGCGGCGGCGTCAGCGGCATAATGGGCCATGTCATGGCCGGAATCGACCTGGGCGGAGCGACCGTGCCCGCGGCGGTCATGCGCAACGACGCGGAAGCCTTTTGACAGGAAGAACAGCATCTGCGCGTCCCAATCGTCCGACGAGAGCGGCCAGCCATGATGGAACATGATGGGTTGGGCGTCCTTACTGCCCCAGTCCTTGTAGAAGATGTCAATGCCATCGGTGGTGGTAACGAAGTTGCTCATGGAAAATTCCTTTGCAGACAGTGGGAAAGGGACGGCCGGGATCAGCCCCGGCCGCCCGAACCGGATCAGTGCGATTCCGATGCGTTGAACATCGTCTTGGCGTATGTGATGCCCAGGCCGTAAGCGCCGCCCCATTTCTTCGCGATACCGGTGGTCATGTCGTAGGTTTCGGTCCGCGCCCAGTCGCGCTGCAGTTCGAGCAGATATTGGAGCGAGGTCATTGGCTTAGCGCCAAGCTGGATCATGCGTTCGACGGCCCGCTCATGCGCTTCCTCTGAAATGTCGCCACAGGCATCCGCGATGAAATAGACGTCGAAACCCTGGTCGATGGCCGAGGCGACGGGGCCGACTATGCAGACCGATGTCCACAGGCCTGCGAAGATCACACGCTCTTTGCCGATGCGGTTGACCTCGTCGATGACAGCAGCGTCCTCCCAGGTATTCATCGACGTGCGGTCGAGCAGCGTCTGGCCGGGAAAGGCGTCGGTAATCTCGCTGAACATCGGGCCGGAGAAGCTGTCGACGGCGACGGTGGTCAGGATGGTGGAGACATTGAAGCCGGCGGCGGCGTTGGCGACCAGCGCGGCGTTGTTGCGCAACAGTTCAGTGGATATGGACTTGGTGGCGAAGGCCATCTGCGACTGGAAGTCGATCATGATCAGCGTGTGATCATTGGCGGAAATCAGGGACTTGCCGGGGGAAGGGGTGGCGATGATGGTCATGATATGTCTCCGTTTTGAAGGGCAGCTCTGGTTTGCTCCGGCCGTGGATGCAGCTCTAACGCTCGGCATTGCATCAAAACAGTAGGATAATTCTGTCCTTACTTTTCTATTTTTTAGAACGATAAACGATGAAGTTTTGCTTTGCGCCGTTGATGTTATCGACGACCTGCACCTCTCAAGAATCGCATCTTTCAAGGGCGTTGCCGACCACACCGGCCTGCCGATCATGCTATACAACAACCCTCCGGCCTATCGCACCGTGATCGATCGCTGCTGTGCGGCGCGTCCAGGTCGGAACGGCGACAGGATTTCCTGAACCGCTTCGACTGGATTTGTACTGGCCTCTGCTTCGAACCGCGCGGCGATGACATGATGTCGGGCGGCTTCCTCTAAGCGTCGACGGAAAATGGCGTTGACGCACCCTATCACCTTTTCCGGCGTGTCCGGGGCGCCCATTTTTTCGCGACCGCTTCCAGCTTTTTCTCGCCAGAGGGATGCCAGGCTTGGTATTAGGGTCGTGGTCATCACCGAGGATCTCGAGCGCCTCTTCATGATATCATGTTGGGGGTCGCCCAGTGCTTCGAGCTTTTTAGCATAGCCCCACGGCCGTTTCCGTCAGGGAAACCCCGAATTCGTCATATAGCCACCGCGCAAGACCAATCAGTCGCCAGCCCTCCCACCGGCCGCCATTGATGCAGAATTCGCCGCTTTGGGAATCCCCTACGTCTGTCAGCATCACAGGAGGTTGGCATTATATAACCGTCGGGTTGAAATTGATGAACATGTTAAGTATATGGTAATCTTGGTTGACGGGGAGGCTTTGGTGATAGCGCGCTATATCTTGACAATGTCGTGTGAAAACAGACCTGGGCTGGTCGCGGCGGTTGCCGGGGCGTTGGCTGCGGCGGGTGGCAATATCGTAGAGGCCCAGCAATTCGACGAAGCGAGTACCGGGCGTTTTTTCATGCGCGTGGTATATGACGCGGAGGCGGACGCAGCGTCCGCTTTCGCCGATGCGTTTGCGGAACTTGCTCGCTCACGTGGCTTTGTGTGGAAAATCAGCCTCGCCAGCCGTGCCAAAAATGTTCTCTTACTGGTTTCCAAGTTTGACCATTGTCTAGGCGACTTGCTTTACCGCCATCGCATTGGCGAACTGCCGATGAACGTCGTGGGGATTATCTCCAACCACCCGCGCGAATTGTTGAAGGTGTCACTGCTCGATCCCTTCGAATTTCATTATCTGCCGGTCACGAAGGATAGCAAGGCGCAGCAGGAAGCAGAAATAAAGGCGATCGTAGAAACGTCCAAGGCGGACCTCGTCGTTCTGGCGCGCTATATGCAAATTCTATCGGATGACCTCGCCGAATTCCTGTCCGGGCGATGCATCAACATTCATCACAGCTTTTTGCCCGGTTTCAAGGGGGCGAAGCCCTACCACCAAGCCTTTGCGCGGGGCGTAAAAATGATCGGCGCGACAGCGCATTATGTGACTGGCGATCTCGATGAAGGTCCGATCATCGCGCAGGATGTTGAGCAGATCAGTCATACCGACACCCCTGAAGATCTCGTTCGCAAGGGGCGTGACATCGAGCGGCGGGTATTGGCGCGCGCCGTCAGTTACCACTTGCAGGACCGTGTCCTGTTGAGTGGTGGCCGTACCATCGTATTCGGATAGGGAGCGAAGGCTGATGGCCTACCTGATCGACGGACAGCATCTGGCGCTGGGCGACTGGGTGAAGCCAGGCGCGATGGCGATCAATGTTGGTATCAACCATATCCTACGCGATGGCCAGACCAGAATAGCTGGGGACGTTAGGCGGGAGGAAATGTCTCAGGCTGCGGCCATCACGCCGGTTCCGGGAGGCGTTGGACCAATGAGCATGGCCCGCTTGCTGGAAAACATTGTTTACGCGGCGCTTCGAGCGCAGGCGGCTTGATGACCGTCTTGGAACCTGGAACCGCATTCGGACACGATCAGGCGGACCGCACGCGCTGCTTCGTGTCGCTTGCCGGGCTCCTTCTGGAGGCCAGTATCGGAGTTTACAGTCACGAACGAAACAACCTCCAATCGCTGATTGTGAATGTTGAGGCCGAGGTTGATCCGCCTACCGAGGATCGGCTTGAGCAGACGCTGGATTACACAGTCATCGCCGATCTCGCTCGGTCGCTTGCCCAAAGGCATATTGCGCTGGTCGAGACCTTTGCGCGTCGTTTGGCCGAGGAGTGTCTCAGGCAACCCGGCGTACGCATGGTCGATGTGTCGTTGGTAAAGCCCGCTGCAATTGCAAACGCCTCCGCCGGCGCTCGCATCAGAATAGCGACACGCAAATGCGTTGATCGGTATCAACAAGGAGAATAGCGATGATTAAATATGAGAGCGATGTCACGCCGGCGGTGTTGGCGGTTATGGAGCGCACTGCCGATCCCCGGCTTCGTGAAATCATGGTGTCTCTGATCAAGCACCTTCATGGCTTTGTCCGTGACGTGCGATTGTCGGAACGTGAATTTCGCGAAGCGACAGCCATTATCAACGAAATGGGGAAGCTGACGAGCGATTCTCATAATGAGCCAGTTCTTATGGCCGGATCACTTGGAGTGTCCACTCTCGTCTGTCTGCTCAACAATGGCGAAATGGGCAAGCAGGAAACGTCGCAGAATTTGCTTGGACCGTTCTGGCGAATGAGTTCGCCTCGGACGGAGAACGGAGGCTCCATTGTTCGTTCGCACACGCACGGGGCGCCCTTGTTTGTGACCGGACGCGTCGTCGATGTGACAGGCGCGCCGATCGCGGGTGCGGAGGTTGACATCTGGCATGCCTCACCGGTCGGCTTCTATGAGAACCAGGACCCAGAGCAGGCCGAGATGAATTTGCGCGGCAAGTTTACGACTGATGAAGATGGGCATTTCTGGCTAACGACCGTCAAGATGAGCGGCTATCCGGTTCCGATGGATGGCGTGGTAGGCCGACTACTGACGGCGCAGGGCCGTCACCCATATCGTCCAGCTCACCTTCACGCGCTGATTCTCAAGCAGGGATATAAGGTGCTGATCAGCCAGGTCTACGACCCTGCCGATCCGCATATTGAAACAGATGTGCAGTTCGGCGTTACCGAAGCGACAATGGGAAATTATCTGCGTCATGACGATCCGCATCCAAGCGATTCTTCGGTGACCGCGCCCTGGTACTCGCTCGACTACACTTATGTGATGGAAGCTGGTGATACCGTGCTTCCTCGCGCGCCCATCAAATAAGGCCGGCGAAACGAACAAGGAGACCAATTGTGCTGACCGAGGATGAAATCCGACAGGCTGCAGATGCAATACTGCATGCCGAGACCAGCAAGGTGCCGACCCCGCAACTATCCAGGCTGTTCCCGAATATGGGCATCGAGGATGCCTATCGAGTGCAGGATTTGTGGGCGGAGGCTCGCTTCGCGAAAGGTGCCAAACTGGCTGGACACAAGATCGGGTTGACCAGCCGCGCGATGCAGATGGCGTCCAAGATGACCGAGCCAGACTATGGCCGGATTCTTGACGATGCGTTCTACAATGATGGTGCGGTCATTGCGGCGTCGGACTTCCTGAAACCACGCCTTGAGGTGGAATTGGCGTTCATCATGGCGGAGGATCTGGAGGGTCCCGGCAAGCGCATATATGATGTCCTGCGCGCCACCGAAGTGGTCGTTCCAGCGCTGGAAATTATCGACTACCGAACGGAGGTCCCCCGCGACATTGTCGACACGATTGCGGACAACGCGGCATTCGGCGCGATCGTGGTCGGCGGGCGTCCGGTACGCCCCTATGACGTCGATATCCGCTGGATCGGCGCAACATTATCAAAAAACGGAATCATCGAAGAATCCGGGGTATCGGCTGCGGTGATGGGACACCCGGCGGCTGGAGTGGCATGGCTTGTGAACAAGCTGCACGCGGTTGGCGCTGGTCTCAAAAAAGGCCAGATCGTCCTCGGCGGATCGTTCACCCGACCCGTTGACATTGCCGCTGGCGACTCCATCCAGGTCGACTACGGGCATCTTGGTGCGATCGGGGTATCGTTTCGATGATGCCCATGCCCGCCAACCGGTTCAAGCGCGCGATCGGTGAAGGTCGCCAGCAGATCGGGTTATGGTCCACACTGTCCACCGCCTTCGCGGCGGAGGCGGTTGCGGGCGCCGGCTTCGACTGGCTGCTGCTCGACACCGAACACTCGCCCGCGGACGTCCTCACCGTGTTGCCGCAGCTTCAAGCGCTGTCGGGGTTCCCCGATGTTTCGCCGGTCGTCCGCCCTGCCAGCAACGATCCCGTGTTGATCAAGCGATTTCTTGATATCGGTGCGCAGACCCTGCTCATTCCCTATGTCCAATGCGCACAGGAGGCACGAGCAGCGGTCGCGGCGGTCCGATACCCGCCGGGCGGCATTCGCGGCGTGTCGGCCCTGACGCGCGCGACAGGGTTTGGGCGGGTCGAGGGCTATGCCAGCAAAGCGGCCGACGAAACATGCCTGCTGGTGCAGATTGAAACCCGGGAAGGCTTGGATGCGCTGGAGGATATTGCAGCGGTGGACGGAGTCGATGGTGTTTTCATTGGCCCCGGCGATCTGGCTGCCAGCCTGGGGCATATTGGCGACCTGAGCCACCCGACCGTGGTTGGCGCGGTAGAAGACGCGATCCAGCGAGTAGCGGCGATGGGGAAGCCGTCCGGCATCCTGACAGGCGACCCGGCCTTCGCCGAACGCTGTATTGCTCTGGGAACCTGCTTCACCGCGGTCGGAGTGGATGTTGGCTTGTTGGCGCGCGCGGCCGACGCGCTGGTCCGCCGGTTCCGGGCCGCATGATTGACTGTCAGGTTGCGCGCCGGGCAGCGTTGGAGCAACTCGCCCCGAACGGCGTGATCCGTGTCGCACTGAACATGGGGAATGCGGCTACGGTCAGCATGGCAAACGCTCATCTGAGCGGACCCGCGCCAGATCTGGCCAAGCAACTGGCAGCTTGGACGGGGTTGCCGATCGAGTTCCTGCGATACAGATCTGCGGGGGAGGTCATCGAAGCGGCGCGGTCTGGCAATGTGTGGGATGTGGCGTTCCTCGCAATAGACCCCGCACGTGCTGCGATGTTTCATTTTACGGCGCCGTATCTTGCGATCGAAGCGGCTGCGGTGGTCTGGTCGTATTCGCAGCTTTCTGCGGCGGCGGAAATCGATACTCCGGGCCTGCTAATTGCTTCAAGCAAGGGCGCAGCCTATGACTTGATCCTCCAACGGACGTTGCGCCACGCCACTAGAGTGCCTTTCGATAACCCCGCCGAATCTATTGCAGGTTTCGAACGCGAGCGTCTCGATATATTGGTGGCCGTGCGGCAGATACTTGATCGCGTCATTCTGGGCCGCGACGACATGCGCATCCTTCCGGGCAGTGTTGCCACGATCGCCCATGCGGTCGCAATTCCCCTCGATCGCACAAGGGCGGCGGGCTTGCTCGACGAGTTCATCCGCGATAATAAAGGTCGGCCTTAAGGCCAGGGCGGTCAAAGATACAGGTGGCACATCAGTAATACGTGTGACGGACAGAGATATGGGTCAGCCTTCGCCGCGATTGCCCACCAAACGCGGCTGATCCAGGAGAATAGAATGACGATCGTGCCGAGATTCACCTTTCCCTCGGTGCGAGGTCACGCACGGTGACGGTTTCTCGGCAACTACCACCCTATCGCAGGTCGCTTGCGGGTCGTCTCCTGGCCGCACGCGAAGCGGTGACGGCGCCGATCCGACCGATTCTTCGTGAAGCCGGCATCTCCGAGCAGCAGTGGCGTGTATTGCGCGTTCTCATCGATCAAGGCGCCATCGATCTTTCCACTATCGCCAGCGGCGCTCTTTTGCGGGCGCCGAGCGTGACCCGCATCCTCCGCGAATTGCAGCATCGGCAACTGATAACGCGCAATCTCGATGTCCGGGATGCGCGGCGGTCGATCGTGACAATTTCCGCGACTGGCCGAGAGCTTGTAGACCGGACGACGCACGTAACTTTGCCGATGCTGGACCGCTATGCTGATGCCTTCGGCGTGGAACGCCTTGAAGCGCTGCTGTCGGAATTGGCGCTGCTTGTCGAGACGATCGCGGACCCCGACCAGCTGTTCGGCGAAGACTAGCGCAAAAGTGCCTTACGACAGCATTGAGGGGTGGACATCTGCCCGATTAATTACTACACATGATAAACAATTTATGGGGAGGACGATTTATGGGCGAGCGTAAGAGTTTGGAAGACGTGCTGAACCAGGCTGGTAATGCAGTCCAGCTTTTGCGGAACTCGCAAATTGGTGCCTATGTCTATCCGGTAGTCGCTCCAGAATTCTCGAATTGGCGTGACGAGCAACGCGCTTGGCGCGAGACGGCAGTGCTTTTCGATCAGTCCCATCACATGGTAGATCTATTCATTAAGGGTCCCGACGCGCTGCGTCTGATATCAGATACAGCGGTAAACTCGATGAGAGGCTTCGTTCCCGAAAAAGCCAAGCAATATGTCGCAGTGAGTCCTTCTGGTCATGTCATTGGCGACAGCGTTCTATTCTACCTTGCGGAAAACGAATTCGTGTCCGTCGGTCGCGCGCCAGCAGCCAACTGGCTTGCCTACCAAGCCGAGCGCGGTGGTTACGATGTCGAGGTGATACGCGACGACCGCTCGCCTTCCCGCCCGATGGGGAAGCCGGTGCGTCGCAAATTCTGGCGCTTTCAGATCCAGGGGCCGAACGCTTGGGCGGTGATCGAGAAGTTGAACGGCGGCAAGGTAGAGCAGCTTAATTTCTTCAACATGGGTTATATGAATATCGCAGGGCATAAGGTTCGTACCTTGCGCCATGGGATGGCTGGCGCGCCGGGCTTGGAACTCTGGGGTCCCTATGACGAGAGCGACGAAATCCGTGCGGCTATTTTGGAGGCAGGGCGGGAATTCGGCTTGGTTCATGTCGGTAGCCGGACTTATCCGTCGAACACGCTTGAGAGTGGCTGGATCGCCTCGCCACTGCCTGCCATCTATACGGGCGACGAATTGAAGCCCTACCGTGAATGGCTCGGTGCGGACAGCTACGAAGCGGCGGGCAGCATCGGAGGAAGCTTCACATCACCCAACATCGAGGATTACTACGTTACGCCTTACGAGATCGGCTATGGTTCTTTCGTGAAATTCGATCATGACTTCATCGGTCGCTCCGCGCTCGAAGGAATCGCTCCCGAAACGTCGCGTCGCAAAGTTACGCTTGCCTGGAACGGCGAAGATGTCGCCCGAATATTCACCTCGTTGTTTGATGGCAGCGATGTGCCGTTCAAATTCTTCGACCTGCCGCTCGCAAATTATGCATCTTCCAACTATGATCGCGTACTCGATGCCGATGGGAAGTCGATCGGTTTGTCGATGTTTACAGGCTATAGCTGGAACGAGAAGACTGCCCTCAGCCTGGCCATCGTCAATGCTGATGTGAACATTGGCGATGAAGTGCGGGTGGTCTGGGGCGAAGAAGAAGGCGGTACGCGTAAGACCACCGTCGAGCGGCACAAGCAGATGGAGGTCCGCGCCGTCGTTTCACCCGTGCCCTATTCCAAGGTTGCCCGGGAGGAATATGAAGGGGGCTGGCGCGTCAAGGCGCAGGGCTGAACGTGGTGAGTCCGGTGCAGTCGAGAGAGGCCGGTAAGAGGGTGAGCGCCGTCGAACTGGTAGAGCGTTTCTCGATCGAGATGACAGCCAAGGACGTCGACAGTCTGCGGGAAGCGGCGCCGATGCTCGGACCGCAAACTCCGGTCTCGGTAACTTATCTTCCGAATGAGGGGGAGGCGGCCCGGGTGGCTGCGGCGGCGTTGGTTCGCAAGCTTGGCTTCGTGCCAGTGCCGCACCTTTCCGCGCGGCGGATCGCGAGCGAAGCAGAGCTGAACGGCTATCTCAGTGCCTTGTCGCACGAGGCGGGCCTCGACCGCTGTTTCGTCGTCGCGGGGGATTGCGAACCGAAAGGTCCTTTTACCAATGCGCTCGATCTTATCCGCACCGGTCGGCTCGCGGCCTATGGGGTGAGGCGTGTTGGTATTGCCGGATATCCCGAAGGGCATCCCGAGATCTCAACAGAAATGTTGTGGCGCGCGCTGGTGGAGAAGCATCATGTCCTTCGTCAACTAGGCCATGAGCCGATCATCACCACCCAGTTCGCGTTCGACGCGGAGGCCATGCTAAGCTGGATTGCCGAAGTCCGCGCGCGCGATATTAGTTCGACGATTCGGTTGGGAGTACCGGGACCCGCCTCAGTGAAATCGCTGATGCGGTTCGCAGCGCGGTGTGGCGTAGGGGCATCGACCAAAGTCCTTCGTAAATATGGGATCTCAATTACCAAATTGATGACAGTGGCTGGTCCCGATCGCCTGCTATCAGAAATATCGGCGCGGCTTGACCCAGCGCTCCATGGTGATGTGCGCATACATCTCTACCCATTTGGCGGCCTTAAGCGAGCCGCGGATTGGGCGGCGGACTTCTCTTTGTCCCAGGCATGTCCCTAAGCGCAATCCGCTGCTCTGGGTCAGATCATTAAGCCCAACGTCGCGTACCGAACAATCGGGTTCGAGGGACGAAAACAGGCGGCTGAATGGCAAGGAAGGCGCGGTTCCGATCAGTGTATCAGCGCTTCTACGCGGTGGAGCTTATCGGGATTACGCATGACATAAATGGCTTTCACCCGATCGTCCTCGATCAGAAGCGCGGTCGTCTGCAATATGCCATCTGCCTCCCGCGTGACAAAACCGGGCAAGCCATTGACGAACGCCTGCCTGATCAGGTTCGGGGCACTCTGACGCAAGCGGAAGATCGCCAACAGGCCTCGCGTGACCTCCAGCGCACCCTTGAGGATACGCCCTGCAGCGGGACGCTTGCCGCCGCCGTCAGAATGGAAGCTGACATCGCTGGCGAGAAGGTCGTTTAGCATGGTTGCGTCCCCCGCGCGGGACGCTTCGAAAAAGGCGGCTGCGATGGCGAGGCCGTGGTCGCGCTCGACAGGATAGCGCGGCCTTTCGCTCCGCACATGCTCGCGTGCGCGGGCGGCCAACTGGCGGCACGCCGCGGCATCCCGGCCGATCAAGCGGGCGACATCGTCGAAGCTGTCCCCGAACACGTCATGCAGAAGGAACGCCGCCCGCTCGAGTGGAGAAAGCCGCTGCAGCGCCAGCATGAGGGGAAGGGTGATATCCTCCACCGGCTCATCCTCTACGATCGGTTCCGGGAGCCAGGGACCTACATAGTCCTCCCGCCGGACCCGCGCGGACTTGAGATGATCGAGACAGAGGCGCGTCACCGTGCGGCGGAGGAAAGCGGCCGGGACGCGGACGGCCCCCCTGTCGGTCTCCGACCAGCGTATGAAGGCCTCCTGTACGATATCCTCAGCATCGGCCATGGAGCCCAGCATCCGGTAGGCGACGCGCAGCAATGCCGCGCGCTGCCCCTGGAAGCTCTCGGTGCCTTCGTCGTTCACACTGGCCAGCCGAGCGCGGGGTTGTAGAGGTGGAAGCCGACAGCCAGCCGGTTCCAGCCGTTGATGACGTTGATCGCCAGCGTCAATTGCACCTGCTCCTCCTCACTGAACTCGGCCGACAGGGCGGCATAGACGGCATCTGGCGCCCGCCGGGCGGCGACCTGCGTCAGATGATCGGTCCAGTCGAGCGCTGCCCGTTCACGCTGGCTATAGCATGGCGCCTCCTCCCACGCGCTGAGCAAGTGGATGCGCTGTTCGGTTTCTCCCGCCCTCCGCGCATCGGATGTATGCATGTTCAGGCAGTTGGCGCAGCCGTTGATCTGGGACGCGCGGATTTTGACCAGTTCCAACAGACTTTTCTCCAGGCCGCATTTCTCTACCTGCATCGATAGATCATACCAGGCTTTGAAGAGAGGTCCGCCGGCGGCATAGACATTGGCACGGTCGTTCATGGGTCGGTTCCTTTGATAGCTGTTGGATACCTTCATGACGAGATGGCGCCGGGCGATGTGACATGGACCAGGATTTATTTTGATGTCAGCTTTTCCATCGATCGCGTCCGCTTCTGAAAATAGAGAATGGCGGGCCGATCGGCGTGCAAAGGCAGTTGCGTCGGAGTCGGGTTAAATTTCAGGCAGGGCCTGCGTTGCGAACCCCCAGCCTTTTAGCCCTGCATTCCGCTTCAGCAGTGTTTCGAGATCCTCGATCGAGAAGGGATGGGCGTCCTTCATTTTGCGCAGTTCGTCCCAGCCGATCGGGACGGCGACGGGTGCGCCGGGGCGGGCGCGGGCGGAATAGGGAAGGATGGCTGTGCTGCCGCGCTGGTTGCGCAGCCAGTCGACGAAGATGCGATCCTTGCGCTTGGCCTTGCTCATCGTCGCGATGAAGCGTTCAGGCTCGGCGGCGCTCAAGGCCTGGGCGAAGCGGGACGCGAAATCCTTGTGCGTGTCCCAATCATGGCCGGGTGTCAGCGGCACGACGACATGCACGCCCTTGCCCCCCGAAAGCATGGCGAAGGAGACCAGTCCGATGTCGGTGAGATGATCGCGTATATCGATAGCTGCCTGCTTCACCCTGTCGAAGTCCAGCCCCTCGTCAGGGTCGAGGTCGAAGATCATCCGATCGGGCTGTTCCACATCGTCGGTTCTGCTGGCCCAGCCATGAAATTCTATCGTCCCCATCTGGACGCAGGCAAGCAGGCCGTCGGCATTCTCGACATAGATATAATCTTCTGATCCGCCATCCTTTTCCCGGATCGGCACCTGGCGCACCGCCTTGCCGAAGGCGCCGCTGTCATGTTTCTGGAAAAAGCATTTCTTCGCGCGCCCCTGCGGGCAGCGGACCAGGCTGATCGGTCGATTGGCGACGAAAGGCAGCATCAGCGGCGCCATGCGCATATAATAGTCCGCCAGCTCCCCCTTGGTCTGGCCGCTTTCCGGGAAAATGATGCGATCGCGGTTGCTTATCTTTACTGCGCTCTGGGGAGCCGGTGCCGGTGCTGGCTTTTCCGGTTTCACCGTCCCGGCCGGCTTGTCTGCGCGCAGGCCAAGAAAGCTGCCATGACGGACGCGACCATCGCCGGTAAATTCGGCGAAAGCGACTTCGGCGACGAGCTTGGGCTTTATCCAGTTCACCCCGCGCGCCTCCGCGCTCGGTACGTCGGCTGCGGGCTTGTCCGTGGCCAGCGAGTCTATCGCCTTGGCCAGTTCGTCCATCGTCGCGCTGTCGAAGCCCGTCCCGACCTTGCCTTTGTAGGTTAGTGTCCTGCCTTCATGCTGCGCCAGCAGCAGGGATGCAAAAGGACGTCCCTTGGCATTGCTCTTTGTCCATCCGACAAGAACGAATTCCTGCCGCCGGGTGCATTTGACCTTCACCCAATTGCGCGTTCGAGCGCCACGATAGGGGGCATCGGCCCGCTTGGAGATGATGCCTTCCTGCCGCGCCTCGCAGAGTGACCGGAACAATGTCTCGCCGGCGCCCAGAATATGATCGGAGACATGGATGGGCGGCTCGGCCATGCTTAGCAGCGCTGCGAGCCGCTCCTTGCGTTCGATGGTGGTCAGTCCTTTAAGATCCTGTCCGTCGAGCGAAAGGAGATCGAAGGCGAACAGGTGCAGTGGCTGTTCCGCATCCTCCTGACCATGCCCGCGCTTCAGCATGTTCTGAAGCGTCGAGAAATCCGGATTGCCGTTCCCGTCCAGCGCCACCACTTCGCCGTCTATCAGGCAAGGGGGCAGGTCGAGCGCGGCGATCGCGTTTGTCAGCGGCGTAAATTTTTCGGTCCAGTCCAAGCCGTTCCGCGTAAAGAGCGTCACCTTGGCTCCGCTCGCGGCGATCAGCGCGCGATAGCCGTCATATTTGATCTCGTGCAGCCAATCATTCCCGGTCGGCACAGCATCGACCAAAGTGGCCAGTTGTGGTTTTACGAAGTGGGGCAAGGGCGTGGCGCGGGCCTTCCGCTTGCCGCCGACCTTGGCATTATGATCCTTCGCCGCCGCCATCTTGGCCGCGAAGCTTTTGCCTTTCACCCCCGCGAGGGACTGTTCGCCGCCTTTGTCAGCTTCGATCTGCGCCATGGAACGATCCGTTAGTACGCTGGTCAGCGCACGCTCGACCAGCGCGTCACCCGATCCGGCCTCCTTGTCGTCGATCTTGCGCAACAGCCAATTCTCGCGCTTCTCCTTGGGACGCCCTTTCATCCGCACCAGCAGCCACTCTCCCTTCATCCGCTCTCCATGCAGGATGAAATGCAGGTGTCCGTCCTTCATGTCGGCGGCGCTCTTGCCCGCGACCGGCTCCCATGTGCCGCGATCCCAAAGCATCACTGTGCCGCCGCCATATTCTCCCTTGGGAATCGATCCCTCGAACGTGCCATAGTCGAGCGGATGATCCTCCGTCCGCACTGCCAGCCTTTTGTCGGCCGGGTCGATGCTTGGCCCCTTTGTGACGGCCCAGCTTTTTAGGACGCCATCAATCTCCAACCGGAAATCCCAATGCAGCCGGGTCGCGGCATGTTTCTGCACGACGAAGCTGTTGCCCGCGCTTTTCGCAACCTGGCCCTTGGGTTCGCGGGTGCGGGCGAAATCGCGTTTCGCGTTATAGGTGGCAAGGGCGTCCTTGCTGGCCATCAGGCACTCTTGCGCTTTGTCGGGGTCGCCTTCCTACTTTTCGTTCCGGGCTTCGCCTTCGTATCGACCGTTTTCGACGTCGCGCTCTTGCCCGCCCCGGCGGATTTTTTCAGCGCGGCCATCAGGTCGATGACATTGCCCGCCTTTCGCCCCGCAGGTTCATCATCGACATCCTCGATGATCCGCTTGCCCTTGGCCTTTTTCTTCTTCTCGATCAGGCGGTGGAGCGCATCGACATAACGGTCGTGAAATTCCTCCGGATTGAATGGCGCGGTGCGCTTGTCGATGATGCTGACGGCCAGGTCCAGCATGTCGGGATCAGCCTTTTCGCCCGGAAGTCCGCGAAAATAGCTCTGCGCCTTCGTCACCTCGTCGGCATAGCGCAGCACTTCCAGCACCAGCCCGCGCCCGCATGGCTTCAACGACACCAGTTGCTCGCGCCCTCGCACTGACAATTGACCGAGGCCGACTTTCTTCGTCTGCCGCAATGCGTCGCGCAGCACGGCATAGGCTTCCTCCGCCAGATCGTCGGCGGGCAGGACGAAATAGGGCTTCTCATAATAAAGCACATCGATCGCATCGGCATCGACAAATTGGACGAGGTCGAGCGTCTTGCGGCTTTCAATCTTGACCGACTCAATCTCGTCCTGCTCCAGCAGGACATAATTGCCTCTGGAAATCTCATACCCTTTGAAGATCTCGTCCCGGTCGACCGGACCGACTCCGCTTACCACCTTGTCATAATGTATCGGCTTGCCAGTAGGCTCGTGGATCTGGCGAAAGGATATGGCAGGGCCGGACTTGGTAGCCGGGTAAATTTCGACCGGAATCGAAACCAGCGCCAGCTTGATTTGACCCTGCCAATATGCGCGTGCGGACATGAACGACCTCCGCCCTATCAGCGTATGGCCATGAGGATGGTTCCCATCATGGGATTTGTACAAGGGCGCGCATTGAAATCAGGCGATGGTTGCTATTCGGGCGTTGCTGCCATGTGGCATCGGCTTGACGACAACCTGATCGCCTATCCGGTCAAACGCGATATCGACCTTCGCGGCGCCGATGCCCAGCCTCTTTATGGTGAGGCTTTGGAGGAAATGCGGCAGGGTGGGTTTGTGGAACGAAATTTGTGCCGCAGGGACGTCAAACCGCAGTCCGAGGCTCGACTGGATCAGCGCCAGCGGCGCGGCGGCTGACCATGCCTGCGGACTACAGGCAACCGGATAGAAGGTCGGCCCCTGAGAGCGGCGGCGCGGGAAGCCGCAGAACAGTTCGGGCAGGCGCATCATGTCGACATAGGTCGCCGCGGCGAACAGCCCCTCGAATATCTGGGCAGCTTCGCGCTGATAGCCATAACGGGAAAAGCCGCCCGCAATCAGGGCATTGTCATGCGGCCAGATCGAACCGTTATGATAGCTCATGGGATTGTACCGCTTTTCGGTCGAAGCGATCGTCCGAACGCCCCAGCCGGAAAAGGAGGCTGGTGCCATTAGCGTACGCACCACGGCTTCGGCGCGTTCCTCCCGTGCCAGCCCGGTATAGAGGACGTGTCCGGCGTTGGAGGACCGCACCCGGCATGGCTGCTTGTCGCCATCAAGCGCCAGCACATAGGTGCCAAGTGCCGCGTCGAAAAAGGCGGCGTCGAACCGGTCGATCAATTGTCCGGCACGGTCCCGATACACCGCTGCGCGTTCATCTTCGCCAACTGCGCCAAACAGCGCCTCAGCCGCTTTCCACGCGCCGTACACATAGGCCTGAACCTCGGCGAGAGCGATGGGGCCGCGTGCGATGCTGCCGTCGGCATGGAAGATGGAATCATGGCTGTCCTTCCAGCCCTGATTTTGCAGGCCCTGGTCAGTCAGACGGCCATATTCGACAAATCCGTCGCCATCGCGGTCGCCATGCGTGTCGATCCAGCCGAGCGCCGCATCGATATTCGGCAGGATCCTTTTCAGAAAGGCAATGTCGCCAGTGCGTTCGAGATAGGCACCCGCCAGCATCACGAACAATGGGGTGGAATCGATGCTGCCATAATAATGACGGAACGGTACTTCGCCCAGCTCGGCCATTTCGCCATGGCGCACCTCATGTAATATTTTTCCCGGTTCTGCATCGGCCGCCGGATCAAAGCTGGTCGCCTGATGCGCGGCCAGATAGCCCAGGACGCCACGGCTGATCGCCGGGTCCATCCATAGGGTTTCGAGCGCCGTGATGATCGCGTCACGCCCGAATATCGTGCTGAACCAGGGGATGCCGGCATAGGGATAGGGGCCAAATTCGGTATCGGTGGACAGCATGGATATGTCAGCGACGGATCGGCGCGCGACTTCGTTGAACAGATCGTTGGACGAATGCAGGGCTGCCGCTCGTTTGCGTGCGACCCCAAGCGCATGCATCGCTTCGCGCAGGGACTTCAGGAATCGCTTGGGCAGCGCATCGCTGGTTTCTACCCGGCCACAGCCTATGCGGGTGAACAGCGCGCAACGCTGGCCAGGCAGCACCGTCACGTCGAAGCGTGCATGGCTGTCCGTAAGTTGGCTGGGTACAGGATCGAAGTGCAGATGGGTCTGTCGTTCACGATCGTCTCGCCCAAGATAGCCCAGTAGGACGTCTGCCGTCCCGACCTGCGCCTCGCGCATGGCTCCGCGACGCAAGCGCGTCATGCCACGTATCTCGAACAGGTCGGCAAAGTCCGCCGCAAAGCTCAGGTCAATGCTGATCTGGCGCGTTTCCGTATCGAAATTGCGGATTGTGATCCGTTCGTACAGTGCATCCTTCCATAGGAAGCGGGTGCGGCGCAGGTGGATCAGGTCATGCTCCACGGCAACCTTGCCATCCTCCCCGAAGAAATCGGGATTGGCGAGATCGCATGTCAGCATGGCATTGTCGTCGCGCAGCGCCGAACTCAGCAGGATGGGGCGCATCCCGTTGATCGTAAGATACAGGTGCGAGAGATAGCGAGTGTCGCGATGGTAGAGGCCTTCCGGGCTACCCGGCCCGGAAATCGCGTCACCGCTATGGTCGAACACGGCGAAGCTGTCGCCATGTTTGAGCGTGCGCGGCCTGCGTTCGTGAAGCGAGGCGGTCGCGGGGATGAAGAACTGGGTCTGCGCCTGGGAGAGCGCCTGCCCGCCCGCGATGCCGTGCGGTTCGGGCTGGGGCTGGATCAGCGTCATGGCGGCTCCTATGCGACTATCTGAAGTTCGGCATCTTCTCCGCGCCGACGGCGCAGCCGGGCAGCGTCGGTGCGGGCGCCAGGCAGATCACGATATAGCGCGACATAGTCGGTCGCCATGCGCTCCGCCGTGAAGCGTGCGTCAAATGCGCCGCGCACCCGTGCGCGGTCCAGATGCGACAAGGCCGCGACTGCCGCCACCGCTTCATCTTCACTTTCGACGATATAGCCAGAGACGCCGTGCTGGATGACTTCGGGAACCGAACCGCAGCGGAAAGCGATGACCGGCGTCGCGCAGGCCATCGCTTCGATCATCACCAGACCGAAGGGTTCGGGCCAGTCGATGGGGAACAGCAACGCGCTCGCCTGCCCCAGAAACTGGGCCTTTTGCTGCTCGTTAATCTCGCCAATATATTCGACATTGGGATAGCGATCGACCAACGGGGCGATTTCGTCTTGCCAATAGGTCCGGTCGACATTGTCGATCTTGGCCGCGATCTTGAGTTTCCGGCCCGATCGTGCAGCAATCCGTATCGCCCGATCGGGCCGTTTTTCGGGCGATATGCGGCCCAAAAACGCCAGATAATCCTCGCCCGCGCCCAATCGCGGTGCCAGCAGATCAGCGGGCAGGCCATGATAGATAGTCCCGCCCCAATTGACCGGGGGCATGGGGAGCCGTTGATGGTCGGAAATCGACACCAGACTATGATCGGGAAATGCGCGATAGAAAGGCGGCAGGTCGGGCAGATCTAGCCGACCATGCAGCGTTGTAACGGTACGTCCGACAAAGTCTTGAACCATCGGCAGATGCAGCATGTCGATATGGAAATGCAGCGCGTCGAACTCGTCGGCGCGGCGGCGCACCTGTTCCAGCATGATCATATGATAGGGAATGGTATCGACCACGGCCGGATTGAGCCGAAGCGCCATCTCGGTGATCGGCACCAGTTCAGCGCTCGTCTGAGAATCTCCACTGGCGAACAGGGTGACATCATGACCCTGGCGTACAAGCTCCTCGGTCAGATAAGAAACGATACGCTCCGTGCCGCCGTAGAGTTTGGGCGGCACGCTTTCAGCCAAGGGAGCAATTTGCGCGATCTTCATCCGGGCGTTCCTCTCAATCGAGTGAAGCCCTCCGTTCCCCGACCAGCGGCAGGCTGCATCGGTACAAGCGTTCAGACACGCGCTGGTTTCATCAGCGGGCCACGTTTCGTCTCAAAAAGCCTGTCGCAATGCAGATCAGGGACGTACGCGCCGCCATTTTACGCGATGAATAAGGCATATTGTCAGCAGGGTTGAAGCGGCGTGCAAATGGGCTGGGTACAACGGCGCTCGCGCCGATGGCCTCTCGTGAACGCGTAAGGAAGATACACTCCAATTCCACCTTCTGCGTCGCCCATCCCGCGGATCATCGTTCGAAAATCGCAGCAAGGCCTTGGCCTCCCCCGATGCACATCGTTTCCAAACCATAGCGAGATTTCCGACGACGCATTTCATTCAACATCGTCGCGATTATACGTGTGCCGGTCACGCCAATGGGATGGCCCAGCGAGATGCCAGATCCATTGACGTTGAGCTTGGCATAGCGGCTGTCGTTTTCCGACCAGTTCCAGGATTTGAGAACCGCCAATACTTGCGGTGCGAAGGCTTCGTTCAGTTCGATCAGGTCGATATCGTCCCAGTTCAGCCCGGTGCGCGCGAATAGCCGCTCCACGGCTGGCACCGGCCCTATGCCCATAAGTGCAGGGTCGCAACCGGCCGCTGCCCAGCCGACAAACCAGCCATCAGGCTCCAGGTTCAGCTTTGCCAGATGATCCTCTGCCACCACCAGGCAGGCCGCAGCAGCGTCATTCTGCTGGCTCGCGTTGCCCGCGGTCACGACGCCATCGCCAAGCGGCCTTAAGGACCCCAGCGTGTCCAGCGTGGCATCCGCTCGATATCCTTCGTCATGGTCGAAGATGATAGGATCGCCGCGTTTTTGCGGCACTGCGACGGGAATGATTTCATCCGCAAACTTGCCTTCCTTCCAGGCGGCGGCGGCGCGGAGGTGCGACCGTACGGCGTAAGCATCGGATTGTTCCCGCGTGATTCCATATTCTCGCGCGAGATTGTCGGCCGTTTCGATCATGCCGGAAATCACCCCATAACGAGCAATCGGTTGTGACATCAGTCGGGCGCGCGTCAGACGGTCGTGCAATTCAATATTGCCCATACGCACGCCCTGCCGCAGGTCAGTGGAGTAATGTTCGACATTGGACATGCTTTCTGCGCCGCCAGCAACGACGACGTCGGCGGCGCCGGTCTGCACCATCATGGCGGCCTCGATCACAGCCTGAAGCCCCGATCCGCAGCGCCGATCAAGCTGAATGCCCGGCACCGTCTGTGGCAAGCCAGCGGCCAGCCAGGCCCAGCGACCGATACTGGGCGCTTCGCCGCTGGGATAGCCCTGGCCAAAGACGACATCGTCGACACGTTCGGGGTCTATGCCGGTGCGGTCGATCAAAGCCTTGAGGATGGTTGCGCCCAATTGACCGGCGGTCAGCGATGACAGACCTCCGCCGAATTTGCCGACTGCGGTACGGATGGGGGATATGATCGCTGCACGACGCAATGCCATGATGTCGGTTCTCCTGCACTAAATTCAAATGACGCGCGCTCATGGGAGCGGGATCGTCATCTGGGGAAATAACGGTGTCGATCAGAGGGGTATGGCAATGGCGGCGTTAGGGCGTGCCATTGGAGGGCGCCTTTATTGCAAACTCCCGCAAGAGTGATGTGTCGGCAAGGCTTTCATTTGTGCGACCACCAGCATTGACTCACGCCCATGTTACGAATATCGTTTGTTATGACCGATAATCGGACAAATAGGGCAATCCATGACAAAAAGCAAGATATTTCCTGATGCACAAAGCGCATTGTCGGGGTTGTTGTTTGATGGAATGACCATCATGTCGGGTGGCTTCGGCCTCTCCGGTAATCCCGAACATTTAATAGACGGCCTGCTCAGCGATGGCGTAAAAAAGCTCACGATCATCTCCAACAATTGTGGCGCGGACGGATTTGGACTGTGGACGCTGCTCAATAACGGGCAAATCGCCAAGATGATTTCTTCCTATATTGGTGAGAACAAGCTGTTCGCTGAACTCTACCTGTCGGGCAAATTGGAGTTGGAACTCAATCCGCAGGGTACATTGGCGGAGCGAATCCGGGCTGGCGGCGCTGGCATTCCTGCTTTTTACACGCGTACGGGCGTTGGCACCGTGGTTGCGGAAGGTAAGTCGGTGGAGGAGTTTGACGGCATCGCCTATGTCCGGGAGCGCTGGCTGCGTGCGGATCTTTCCATCGTCAAGGCGTGGAAAGCTGATCCGGAAGGCAATCTGATCTACCGGAAAACGGCGCGTAACTTCAATCCCGATATGGCTACGGCGGGCAAAGTGACGATTGCCGAGGTGGAGGAGATCGTCCCGGCCGGCACGTTCGATCCGGATCATGTGCATACACCCGGCATTTATGTCGATCGCATCATCCAGGGGCCAGCTTACGAAAAGCGGATCGAGTTCCGTACGACGAGACAACGGGAAAGGCAGGACCAATGAGCTGGAGCCGGGAGCAAATGGCGGCCCGCGCCGCGCAGGAATTGAAAGACGGATTCTACGTCAATCTTGGCATCGGGATTCCGACATTGGTCGCAAATTATGTGCCGGACGGTATTGAAGTTGTTTTGCAATCGGAAAATGGTCTGCTGGGCATCGGTCCTTTCCCCTATGAGGATGAGGTCGATCCGGATCTGATCAATGCTGGCAAGCAGACGGTTACCGCTTTACCCACTTCCAGCTTTTTCAGTTCCGCCGACAGTTTCGCGATGATCCGTGGCGGACATATCGATCTGGCCATTCTGGGCGCAATGGAGGTGGCCGGCAACGGTGACCTTGCCAACTGGATGGTTCCGGGCAAAATGATCAAGGGCATGGGCGGGGCGATGGATCTGGTCGCCGGGGTCAAGCGCATCGTGGTGGTCATGAACCATAATGACAAAAGCGGCGGTCCAAAGATCGTCGAACGGTGCAGCCTGCCGCTGACGGGAGCAGGGGTCGTTGACGCGATCGTTACCGAATTGGGCAGGTTCGAGATCGACCGCGTCAACGGCCGCCTTTTGATCCACGAATTGGCGGAGGACGTCAGTATCGATCAGGTGCGGGCGAGTACGGGAATCACCGTGGTGGAATGTTGAAAATGCATGATCGCGATATTCGCCAATTGTAGCATGGCAAGGAGATAGCCGATGCCAAACCTTAAAATGTTCGTTGGCGAGGCCGTGGACGACGCCAGCCGGGCTAGACTTCACGCCGAACTGCCCAGGATTCGCGACCTGCTTTGCAAGCTGTTGCTGGTCGACATCTCCCTTGCCCAGTTTGCGATCGTGCCGGTGCTGGGCATAGTCGATCAGGCGCAAATTGCCATCGAGATACAGTTGATGCCAAAAGCGGAGAGGACGCGAGAACATATCCGCTCTATGTGCGAGATGCTGCGCGGTGAAGTGCAGAAAGTGGTGGATGTGAAGGTCGCCATTCGCGTGATGACGGTTGATCCGGCAGCCTATCTGGTTGTTCGGTAGGATTAGGGCGCTCGGTGGCGAATAGGGACGGTGTGACGCCGCAGTCTCGCGCTTCTTCGTCGCACCTATGATATACTACGATCGAAATAATGTCATATGTATAGATAAGTATCAATCGATCTCTAAAATAGTCAATATTTCGACCATTTCAGAGATAGATATAATAGCAGAAATACTGCAACAGAAATGAACTTTTGGTTCAGATCGGATAGTGAACATGCTGCGTATCTACAGTGATCCAGCGTAGTTCGGTAAATTCGGCGATACCGGCAGCACCACCAAAGCGACCATAGCCAGACGATTTTACACCGCCGAACGGCATATGCGCTTCGTCATGGATGGTGGGGCCGTTCACATGGCACATTCCCGTGTCGAGTTGGTCGGCGACCCGCAATCCGCGCGAGATATTTTGCGTGAATACAGCCGCGGTCAGCCCGAACTCCGTGTCGTTGGCGATGCGGATGGCCTCCGCCTCCTCGGTGAAGGTGATAACCGTCGTCACGGGGCCGAAGCTTTCCTCATGATAGAGGCGCATATCCGGTGTGACCCCTGTCACGAAGCGAGCCGACATGATCGTGTGGTCGTGCGTAGACGCACCATGGAGCGTCGCGCCCTTGGCCACAGCATCGTCGATCAGTGCCGCCACGGTTGTCGCGGCCTTCAGATCGATCAGCGGTCCGAGTGGGGCGGTGCCGTCGCGCGGGTCCGCAGCCTTCAAGCTTTCAGCCTTCTTCGCCAGCTTTGCGATGAAAGCCTCAGCTACGGATTCGTGAACGATCAGCCGTTCCGTCGACATGCATATCTGCCCGGAATTCATGAAGGCGCCGAAGGCCGCCGCGGCGGCTGCTTCATCCAGATCGGCATCTTCAAAAACGATCAGCGGCGCTTTTCCACCCAGTTCGAGCACGACGGGTTTCAGCTGTTCAGCACATAGGCGGGCGATGATACGGCCAGTATGGGTCGATCCGGTAAAGTTCACGCGACGCACTGCGGGATGGGCGATCATTTCAGCGACGACATCGGCGGCGTCGGCCGGCGCGTTCAGGATGACATTGACCACACCGTCGGGAAATCCGGCGTCGCGGAACACTTCGCCAATCATTGCATGCGTGCCGGGCGACACTTCCGAACCCTTCAGGATGACGGTATTACCGCAGGCAAGCGGCGCCGCGATCGCGCGGACGCCCAGGACCAGCGGACCATTCCACGGCGCGATGCCCAATACGACGCCGACCGGCTTGCGCACGGACATGGCGAAGCAGCCGGGCCGATCGGAAGGCATGGTTTCTCCGCGGACCTGCGTGGTCAACGCGGCTGCTTCGCGCAGCATCCCCGTGCCAAGATGGACATTGAAGCCGGCCCAGGCGCGGGTCGCACCGATTTCGGCCATCATGGATTGGATGAAATCCTCCGTCCGGCTTGCCAATATGTCAGCTGCCTTCAGCAGGAAAATGCGACGCGCCGTGGGGCCGAGCGCCGACCAGGCAGGAAAGGCTGCTGCTGCAGCATCGCATGCGCGCCGTGCATCCATTCTATCAGCGCCCTGAACGCGCGTCGCAACATCTCCCGTGAGCGCGTTGATCCGGTCGAACACTGCTGCATCAGCGCGTGCTTCGGTTTCAGCACCGATGATCGATCGTACGAGTTTCAAGTCATCCTCCAACGGCGCTGGTCCGCGCCTTTCTGGTGTTTGGCACGCCTTCCACCTGGGCGTCGACGGCCAATTTATACTGTCCGACTAAGCTAAAAGCGGCATCTTGTTTGTCAAGGCCGTTGGCCTTCAAACATGGCGGATATAATAAATAAACCTGTCTTTATGTCCTGAATTGGTTTGGCCGATTGTCCTTGTCGTCAACCGATTATGGCTTTGGTTTGCACCATAGGCACAAGGGACGTATTTCTAATTATGGCTTGCCGATCTGCGATCCGTATGGAGCCATTCCAAGGGCGGTCATCGGCGCCGTCACAAATGGCATGGCAATCTTTGAAATAGACAGAATACTTGCCATTATCCGACTCCGCATCTGGTGATACGTGCCATCTGCCGCTCAGGCGGCTCACTATGGTACGCGATGCCTCGGCGGACGGTTTCGGGAAGGTGAGCTGATCGACCTTTGCCACGATCGCCGCCTCAGGCATGTCGGCTGGCAAGGACGTGATCCCTCGCTCCCTGCATCGTCAGGCGAGTCTAAAATCTGCCGGTCTCTATAAAAGGCACATAACCTGTCTAGTTTGCCGCTGATTTCGTGATTGATATGACACAGTCATGGGACAAGGGTAGATATTTCGGCTTCCATGCCTCCTTTTGCAAAATCGATAATAAACACCATTATATCAATTGATTAAATGGAGATTATGGTTGCCATACATTGCCCTGCAACGGCGTAAAATGGTCTGCGAGAGGCCGGGGCTTCAAGAAAATAAAAGGAAAGCATGATAACTATATTGAGTTCTGGTCGGAGCGGGGTTATGCCTTGAATACAAGGTGACCTGTCGACCCGTTAAGAGGGCGCGGTCACCACCGTTTGTGGCTTCTGGGAAGGCGCGAGGGAGAGGATCAGATGCATACAGTCAATGACTGGTACGTTGCATGTACCGAAGCGGAACTGACCCAAGGCAAGCCTTTTGGAACAACCGTGCTTGATCAGGGCCTGGTCATCTGGCGCTCCGGGGACGAACTGGTCGCGTTCGAAGATCGCTGTGTGCATCGTGCCGCCGCCCTGTCGCTGGGCCGATGCGAAGGGCAGACCTTGCGCTGCATGTATCACGGCCTGCTGTTCGATCGTACAGGCAAGGTCATCGATATCCCAGGACAGGATATTATTCCGCCGAACGCGAAGGTTCGCGCCTTCCCGGTGGTCAGTCATTATGATTGGGTATGGGTGTGGATGGGCGATCCGGCCTTGGCCGATCCCGCCAAGCTTCCGACCCTCTTCGCCGGCGTCGAACTCGACGATTTCGGCGTGAGTAGGGGGGTGCTGGATTTCGAAGCAGGCGCTCAGTTGATTTCCGACAACCTGCTTGATTTCAGCCATCTGCCCTATGTTCATGGGGAAAGTTTTCAGGCCCCCCTGGAATGGGCCGAATCCGCGATGACGATCAAGCAACTCGACAATGGCGTGCGGTTCGAACGGTGGATCGAAAACCATGATGGCTCTCACTTTATCGATGCTCTGAGGATCGGCGCCAATGACGGCTGGCTTGCCTATGACTATTTGGTCCCTGGCATATTGATCATGTGGGTCGGGAGCTTTCCTGTCGGAACAGCGCAAGCCGTCGACTTTGGCCGGCCTGATTTTTCGCTAGCGATTGCGCAGGTTTCGACCAACCTTCAGGCGATTACGCCGGTGACGTCAAAAACGTCTCGCTATTATGTATTTTCTGGCCTGCATCGCTCTGCAACTGGCGGTGGCAGCGATCCAGAGATTGTTGCGCGCAACCTGGAAGTGACGCTTCAGGCGTTCAATGAAGATAAGGTCATGATTGAGGCGCAGCAGCGGATCATTGATGAAAACCCCGGCCGAACATTCATGCCTACTGTGCATGACCGCGGCGTGACGCTGTATACTCGATTAAAGGCGAAGCTGATCCAAGCAGAGGAACGCAATATAGCGCAGAACGGGGAATTGACGCTCGCGGATTGATTTTCGAATTTTGATATTCGGAATATTTTATTTTCTAAGCTGACCAAAATCGACCCGCCAAACCACATTGGCACCGCAGTGTTATTCTGCGTTGCATAACAATCGGTCGGACAGGGTAACGGCTTTGATTATACGGACTGCAAATATAAAAAGGAGGGAGACGATGTTTAAATATCTGTTGGGCTCTGTCGGCGGCATCGCGCTGGCAACCAGCGCCGCTGCACAGCAGCAGCCCGCGACGACTGCCGATCCGGCTGGCGCGACCACGATCGCCGCCCCGCCGATAGCGGGTATTAGCGACATCATCGTGACTGCATCCCGGCGTGCAGAAAATGTGCAGAAATCGGCGCTTTCGATTCAGGCCGTCAGCGCCAGCGCGCTGGTTCGCGCCAATGTGAGCCGGCCTGAAGAACTGACGGCCGTTGCGCCTGGTTTGCAAATCGGCAGCGCTGGTCCCTATGCCCAGGCCTATGTACGTGGCGTTGGCAACTATGCCACCAGCAGCTTTGCGGAAAGCCCGATCGCGTTCAATCTGGATGGCGTATATATCTCGCGCAGTTGGGCGACACGCGGCATGTTCTACGACCTCGATCGGGTCGAAGTGCTGAAGGGACCGCAAGGTACGCTATATGGTCGCAACGCATCGGGCGGCGCGATCAACGTCATCACTGCGCGACCTAAGCTGGGTGAAACCAGCGGCTTTGTGGAAGCGCAATATGGCAATTACAATCATATTCAGGGCACCGCTGCACTGAATGTGCCGTTGAGCGATACGGTCGCGCTGCGCGCATCCGGGCAACTTATCAACCGCGACGGCTATCTCTCCGATGGTTTCGATGACGACAAGACGGAGGCTGCCCGCCTTCAGCTGTTCTTCAAACCCAATGACGATTTCTCGCTGCTGCTTTCTGGCAACTATCAGCATATTCACGGCAAGGGTGTTGGTGGCGGTATCCTGGTTCGTCCATCGGGAAAGAAATTCCAGGGCGCGACCGACAATCCGGTTGTTCAGCAGATTTTCCAGGCGGAACCGGGCCTTGGCCCCTTTAACGTCTATCCGAAAAATGACGGTTTCATGGAAGTGTCGGTCTATTCGATCAGCGCCGAAATGAACTGGAATCTTGGTTTTGCAACATTGACGTTGTTGCCGGCATATCGTGAAGCCGATTTAAGCGGTCTGCAATATTCAGCTGGCTTTTCAGTCCGCAATAACGAACATAATGAGCAAGCGAGCCTGGAAGCACGGTTGGGCAATGATGGCGACCGGTTCAAATGGGTCATTGGCGGCTATTTTTTCGATGAAAAGACGACCAATGGCGGCAATGATCCGACTCTTGTCGTGTTGCAGGGCGTAAGCGCTACGGTGTCGAACCGCCTTGAAGCCAAGACGCGCAGTTATGCGGCCTTCGGCCAGGGCACCTACGACATCAGCGATACGTTGCGGGCGACGGCTGGGCTTCGTTATACCTATGAGCGTAAGACCGACGACGAGCTGACATATAGCTACAGCTTCCCCAACCAGGTTCCGCCGCCGCTCTGCGCCAGCGGAGTTTTCGATCCTAACACGGTTGCCCCGCCGCTCTTTTGCCGTCTCGATATTCCGAGCGGCGGTAAACTGACCTATAATAGCGTGACGTGGAAGGGCGGCCTTGAATTTGATGTCGCGCCGCAATCCATGGCCTATGCCAATATCAGTACGGGCTTTAAATCGGGCGGCTTTTTTTCACTGGCTGCGCCACCCAACACGTTCCGGCCAGAAAAGCTGACGTCGTTCGAGGCGGGGATCAAGAACCGATTTCTCGACAATCGCCTCCAGATTAATCTGGAAGCCTTCTACTGGCGGTATAAGGATCATCAGGAATCCTATGTGGGGCCGACCTCCACACCCAATGTTTACGCGTTCATCACGACCAATGCAGGTCGCGCTAAGACCTACGGACTCGACCTTGACATGTTGTTCCGGCCGACGCCGAACGATGAGCTGAGCCTGAAAGTTCAGTATAACAAGAGCAAATATGATGAATTCAAGTTCGAAAATTTGACGTCAGTCTTTGGTCCTCCAGTTACGGGTTGTTCCGTAGGTCCGATTTCGGCTGGCAAGCAGACGATCGATTGCAGCGGCAAATCGCTCATCCGTGCGCCACTCTGGTCTGGTACGGCGGGCTATAACCACACGTTCGATCTGGGTACGAACGGCAGCCTGACCGCTGGCGTAGATACGCAGTTCGCCAGCGGATCCTTTCTGTCGATCGACTTTCTGGAGTCCGGACGGCAGGGCGCCTATGCCATTACCAACGCGGATCTGACGTACCGGACATCGGGTGGGAGATTGTCCATCACCGGATATGTCCACAACATCTTCAACAAGATGGTGTTCAACCAAGTGTTCCGGTCAAACTTCGTGTCACCAGCCAACCCGTTGGCCGATCCTGACGGTCTGTTCCTGGGAACGGCACGACCGCCCCGTACTTATGGCGTTCGCGCCCGTTACAGCTTCTAGTATTTGTCTCTGCCGACCCTGCTCATAACGGGGTCGGCACATTCATTTTGGGAAAGAATGTATGGCTTCGTCAAATCGTGAGATCGTTGAAACGTTTCTCGACCTCATCAATCATAAGCATCGCGTTCGCGAAGCCTTTGAGCAATTTACCGACGAAACCTATATTCAGCATAATCCCCATTGCCGAGATGGCCGCCAAGACGCAATCACGTTGATTGAGGGCATGGTGTCGCAGCCGGGTTTCAATGCTTCTCTTAAGCATGTCGTCGCGGAAGGCGATTTTGTGACCGTACATATGCATGTCGAACTGGGTGGCGGGCGGCCCGACCTGGCGGTCATGGATTTATGGCGCCTCAAGGATGGCAAGATCGTGGAACATTGGGACGTTATACAAGAAGTGCCTGAAAAGACGGTCAGCGGAAATTCGATGTTCTAAACTCATATATGGCACAAGGGTAGAGAAACAGATCGATATGGGAGCGGCAATGAATCGGAAAGCGCAAATTTTCTGCGGATGGTGCGGAGTGATTTCGATCGTCCTCCTGATTGTCGGCATGGGTCCGGTAGCGCATCTTTCGCCGCCACCTTCGCCAATGATTACGGCGGCCGACATTACGACGCATATTCAGCAATATGCGCCTGCCATGCAACTTGGCATGTTCCTGGTCAATATTGCCGTCGCGTTGAGTATTGCGATGGTCGTTGGGATTTCAATGGAAATACGGCGGATCGAAGCGTCGCCGACGCCGGTCCTGAGTTATATCCACATGATGAGCGGCACGGTGGCCAGCCTGTTTTTGATGCTGCCTGCGATGACGATGAGCGTCGCGGCCTATCGGTTGGATCGCGCGCCCGAAACCTTGCTGCTGCTGCACGACCTGTCGACCTTCTTCACCTTTCTGCCTTTTTCGGTCGCGACGCTCGAAGCGCTGGTGGTTGCGGTGGCTATCTTCGCCGACAGGAGCGCACGACCCGTATTTCCCCGATGGCTGGGCTATTATACGGTCGTCACCGGCTTGTCCTATATGCCGATGGGGTTGATCGGCTTTGCCAAAGATGGCTGGCTCGCGTCGAATGGCCTGTTGGGCTGGATTGTGCCGACGGCCCTGGTCGCACCATGGTATCTGATGATGGGCATTTTCCTGATCGCCCGCGGTGGGTTGCCCATAGCTAAGGTGCGCCGCGGCGAGGGACTGGGTAAAGACGCCCGCGAGCAAGGCATGTGAACGACGATATGACCTGTTATGCAGAAAGGAGGGTCAGGTGAGACAATCGATGCGTGAATATGACAGCCAATCGAGGGCCTTCGAACTGACGCGGCGGTTCCTGTGCATGATGGGTGCCGGCTTGTCTGCGGCTGGCTTATTGGAATTTAATCGCGCCGCGGCACTGGCGGCGAAAAGTGGCGATCTGTCAACCATATCCCATGTCGTTACGGATCAGCGGTTTGAGCAAAGCCGAAACTTCGGGAAGGTGCTGGCTGGGAAGGGCGTGCAGGCGCTGGAGGTGACCGACGGCCTGACCCGTTTGTGGCGTGAGGCATTGGTGCCGTTATGGCAGGGGGCGGGCGGAGCGGTTGCCGGGATTACCGATCATGGCACCTGGGCCTGCATCGCTGAACAGGCGCGCAGTCATGGGCGACGGTCCATATTGGTCGGTCGCCATGCGGTCGTTTCAGGCGGTGGGTCCGCATCGCATCTTTTGGCGATGGGAACCTCGCCAGCCCAAGTTGTGGCATTGCTCGACCGGTGCGGGGACGCCTGGCCCCATGTCATGGCCGATTTCGTCAGCCGTTACCCGACCGCTGCCCGACCCGTTCCCAATCAACGGCATCAGGGGCAAGCCACCGTTGGGTCGAACTCCGCCATCACCCTGACATCTTGGATCATAGCGTGACATTATGAGAACACCGCCCGAAATATCCCCTACAGTCTTTGCAACGGCGTTAAAGGAGTTTGCCGCAGTTGTCGGTCAGGACTGGGTTTTCACCAGCGATGAAGATCTCGATCTATATCGCGATTCCTATTCGCCCTTGCGTGGAACGCCGGAGGAATTAATTGCCTCCGGTGCGGTAGCGCCTTCTTCCGTGGAAGAAGTGCAGGCGGTTGTTCGGATCGCCAATATGTACAAGATCCCCGTCTATACGATTTCGACGGGCAAGAATCTTGGATATGGGGGGTCTGCTCCTGCCTATTCCGGTTCCGTTGTTCTCGATCTCAAGCGGATGAACCGTATCATTGAGGTCAACGACAAAAATCATTTCGCGATAGTCGAACCCGGCGTCAGCTATTTTGACCTCTATAACTATATTCAGGAGCGTGGCCTGAAAGTCTGGATCGATTGCCCGGATCCAGGTTGGGGCAGCCTTGTCGGCAATGCTCTCGACCATGGAGTCGGCGCGACGACGGGGCGGTATCGCAACCATTTCGATGCGCATTGCGGTATGGAAGTGGTTTTGGCCAATGGCGAAGTCGTGCGTACCGGCATGGGGGCTCTGCCCAAATCAGAGAGCTGGGCCGAGTTCAAGAACGGCTTTGGTCCGATCATCGACGGGCTTTTTTCCCAGGGCAATTTCGGTATCGTGACCAAGATGGGCTTTTGGCTGATGCCGGCACCCGAAGCGTTTTTGGAAGCGAAAATCCACGCTACGCGCTATGAGGACATTCATACGCTGGTCGATACTCTCAACCTGATCGAGAATAGCGGGATCGCCACGGGCCTTCCCGAGATATCCAGCCCGCTGCTATTGGCCAACGCAACCTATGGCCAGATCAAACAGTTTCGTGATGGGCCGGATCCGATTGCGGATGCGCATAAAAAGCTGCTGGATGGAGCCAAGGAAGGCTATTCCGCTGAACTGGAACAATATGGGATCGCCAATAAGATTCCGTATTGGACGCTGCGCCTCAATTTCTACGGTCCGACAAAGGTTGTGGCCGCGCAGTGGGAAGCCGCGCAGGATATTGCTGGTAAGGCGATAAAGGATGTCCACTTCGATGCAGGCCCGGTGCTGAAACTCCCACTGACGGAAGCGCAAGCGGCAGACTTGCCGCTGCCCCACGTTGGCATTCCGAACCTGGAGATATTCGTGTTTGGCGGACGATCACTCGCCAATCCCAACCCCACCGCTGGGCATATGTGGTACACGCCGGTCATTCCCCGGACAGGCAAGGCCATTATCGAAGCGAACCGCATCTTCTCCAAGGTCTATGCGGAAATTAACCTGCCAGTACAGGAGCTTAATCGCTTCGTCATGCCATTTTGCCTATATGAAAGATCTTTCCTGTTTGTCGTCGGTTTCCCCGTTCTGGACGACCCGGCCGTCAACAAGAAATTCGTCGAGGCGTTGCGCCATTTCATTCAGGCCGGCGCGGACCAAGGGTGGGGCGAGTATCGAACGCCGACCATTTTCCAGGACCAGGTCATGGGGCTCTATTCCTACAATAATCACAGCCTGTTGCGTTTTCACGAGGCGGTGAAGGATGCGGTCGATCCGAACGGAATATTGTCACCGGGGCGTTATGGCATATGGCCGAAACATTTGCGGGATAAGGCGACATGAATATTCTACGCGCAACCGTCTTGCTGTCGATCGCGATGAGCAGTGGTGCCGCTGTGGCTGCCCCGCCATCATCGGCACCTGTACCGCAAGGCAAGAAGGTCTTTCAAAAATGGTGCGCGGCCTGTCATGGTCCCGGCATACGGACACCTGGCACGAGCGCGCTGGCGGCCAAATATGGCAAGGAACAGCCTGCCGTGCTGGAGCAACGCAAAGATCTTTCGCCCGATATCGTCAAATATTTCGTGCGGCAGGGCGTTTCGATCATGCCATCTTTCCGCAAGACGGAGATTAACGACGCAGAGTTGAACGCGCTTGCCGACTATCTGGCGCGTACAAAGCCGTCCAGGAAATAGAGAGCGCTGGCCTCTCGGGCAGTGAAGGGCTGCCCTGGAGGCAGTGACGATATTGCGCAGCACGCGATTTGTCGAAACGGACACAGGCCTCGCGCTAGATCGCTGGAGGCGCAGAAACATAGAGGAAGCAGGTCCATGACGTTAGAATTCGACGGCCACCCGATAAAAGTGCAGACATCTCCTGTTCCGGGTGTGCCGCATGTGACGCTGGACCCGTTTGATGACATGTTTCTGACCGATCCTTACGCCCATCACGACGCCTTGCGGGAAGCGGGGCCAGTGGTCTGGCTGGAATCGCTGGGCGTTTATGCCGCTGCGCGGTTTGCCGAAGTATCTGCCGCGCTGCACGATTGGCAGAATTTCATATCGGGCAGAGGTGTTGGCTATACCGATTTTGCGGTCGACAAGCCATGGCGGCCGCCATCGTTGCTGCTGGAGGTGGATCCCCCGGTTCATGATCGCACACGTCGGTTGATGACGAATGTGGTTTCGCTTCCCCGGCTAAAAGCGCTGTTGCCGACCTGGAAATATGAGGCCGACCGATTGGTTGGAGGGCTTGTCGCGCAGGGCGCGTTCGATGCGGTCATTGATCTGGCAGAGCAGTTCCCGTTGCGCATTTTTCCGCAAACGATCGGGATGATGGAGGGTGCCGAGGAGCATTTGTTGATCTATGCCGCGCTGAATTTCAATGCGCTTGGCCCGCGCAACGCGCTGTTCTTCCAGAGCGAAGAGCGGGCCAAGGATGCAATCAAGTGGGTGGATGCGGCGTGCCGCCGGGAAAATCTCTCATCCGATGGTTGGGGGATGGAAGTGTATCGCGCCGTCGATGCGGGCTTGTGTACCGAAGAAGAAGCCCATCGGCTTGTTCGTTCCTTCCTGTCGGCAGGGGTCGATACGACAGTCAACGGCATTGGCAATATGCTCCACGCCTTTTCCAAAAATCCGGATCAGTGGGATGCGTTGCGAGCCAATCCGTCATTGAAACGAAAGGCTTTCGAGGAGTCCTTGCGCTGGGATTCTACGGTGCAAACCTTCTTTCGGACAACAAGCCGGACAGTTGAATTGGGCGGCGTCACCCTTCCTGAAGGCAGCCGAATTTTGCTCTTTCTCGCTGCGGCCAATCGCGATCCGCGCCGATGGCAAGACCCCACACGGTTCGACATCACGCGCCAAACCAGCGGACATGTCGGGTTTGGATTTGGGATACACCAATGCCTGGGCCAGATGTTGGCCAGACAAGAGGCGGAATTGATCCTGGACGCGCTTGTCGAACGCGTGGCGCACATTGTGCCGACAGGTGAACCGGTGCGACGATTGAACAACACGCTGCACGCATTGGCGAGCCTGCCGGTGTCGGTCAAGGCTGCCTGACATAGGCTGTTGTGAGTAAATTCTTTCGTCTATTGAAGATCTTGCCGGACAAGCCCGTGGTCCCCGACGGAATCTGCGCGGCTTTGCCTGTGTCCTTCACCTCTGGAAGGTAATCGTGCGGCCACCGCTTCGAAGCACGCGCACGGCACGGGCGAGTAGCTGACGTTCGGTGTCGCGCCCATTCTGGCCCAGATCGTCTGGCGTGGTTATGTTGTTCGCCATGCTGCGCGATGATGGGATCTTCGCCCAAGTCTCCGGCTACGCAGCGGGCGGTCGCTCCCATCATCTTCACGAGTTTGATTGAACCTGGCCAAGTGGGGCGCAATGCAGCCAAAGAGGTTTCGATCTAGCCGGAGCCAGGGACTCGTCACTTGCATCGCAAAGGCGAAACGGCTTGCCGTCGCCAATATATCGTCATATCGGTTGATATCCGTACAAGTCGAACGATATTCGAGCGGTTAGGATAGAGATTGTCTGCCCAAGACGGCATTGCCGACCCCAATTTCATGCTGTCGCTCGCCCGTGGTCTCGATATATTGCGCGCCTTCGAGGGGCAAGCGACGTTGACCGTGACGGAGGCCGCCCGTATCGGCCGACTGAGCCGTCCCAGCGCCAGCCGATGTCTGCATACGCTTGCGCGGCTGGGCTATGTCAGCGAACGGGGCGGGCGCTATATGTTGACCGCGCGGCTATTGCCGTTGGCGTGCGGCTTTCTTACCTCTACCCCGCTGGCTAGCGCCAGCCAGGCGCTGGCTCATGCCTTGCGTGACCGGCTTCAGGAAACCGTCTCGGTCGCAACGCTCGATCCGGCCGATCCGGGGCGCGTGATCTATATCGCGCGGGCAGAGAAGAATCAGATAATTGCCGCCCCGCTCATGGTGGGCAGTACCTTGCCAAGCCATTGCACATCCATGGGCCGCGTACTCCTGTCCGCGATGGAGCCGGAGATGTTGAACGCCTGGCTATCGAATGCCGCGTTGGAAAAGCGGACCGAACGCACGATCGTTGACAGCGATATGTTGAAAGCGGAGCTGGCGAACGTAGCCAGCCAGCGTTGGAGTTTGGTGGAAGAAGAGTTGGAACTGCAGCTGCGATCGCTTGCGGTGCCGATACGTAACTGGGAAGGGACGATCATCGCTGCGCTGAACGTTGCGACATTTTCGCACGCGCACAGCCCCGACCATCTGGTCGATACCTATCTTCCCGAATTACAGGCGGCGGCGGGGCAGTTGGCACGCGCCCTGTAAAAACAGGGAGCGGCGCAACATTGTCCTGCGGACGTCGTTCAAAACTTCACTATCGCGAAAAAGCCTTTAGTCGTCGCTAGCGCCCTGACTGCCGAGCTGATTATAATCATGGCCATAGGTTTCGAGCGCGGACAAGATAGCGTCGGTACGCAGGTAACCCAACTCGTTTCGCATCTCTTCTTCAGCCTTAACCAGCGCGAGGTGAAATGATTCCAGCCATTGCAGACCCAGTTTGGTGAAGCGGACGATTTTCGCGCGTGCGTCCTTTTTGTCGCGTATGCGTTCTACCAGGCCAAGTTGCTCGCATTGTTCGACGATCTCGCCCATGGCCTGCTTCGTCATGCCAGCCCGGCGCGCCAGTTCTGTCGTAATCGTGCCGCCGACGTCAAGATTGCGCGTCAAGTTGATATGGGAATAGCGTATTTCCCCATGACCTTCCTCCGTCAATATCTGAAGGACGCGCCGTTCGAACCGGTTGGAGGCGTTGATCAAAACCCGGCCCATATTATAATGTCGCCAGGCTTCCTGGCCATCGACAATTTTGGATTGTCCGTCTTTAGTCGCCATAATCGATCCAGTAGGTCACTTTTGCAAATTCACAGGATGTCCCCAGATTTTTTGAAGGGACCGATGATATGGCCAGATAGCATCGGGTTTCCCCGCCTGTCTACTCGCTCCCCCTTCATCATCGGCCCCCGTCATCACAACTGCAAAGCTCAGATTCCGAACTGTTGTTCGGAAAGCGGCTTGAACGGGTCCATCCCCATAACCGCCAACTCTTCAGGAGGAATGGGATCGAGATCGACCAGCACGTTGATACAGGCCGGCTCGTCCCTCGAAAGCGCAGTGCTGAGCGCCTTGCGCAGACTGTCTGCGCTGTCCGCATAATAGGCGCCTGCACCAAATGCTGCGGCGGCTTGTTCGTAGCGGCCATTTTCCAGCCTTGTTCCGGTAATACGGTTCGCGCCGACCACGATCTGCTGGAAATGCAGCGTGGCCCCCCAGCTTTGGTTGTTCATCACGATGACGATCAGCGGCAATTTGTTGCGGACGGCCGTGTCGAATTCCGCCAAACTATATCCCGCCGCACCATCCCCGGTGACGAGGATGACGCGCTTGCCCGGATCCACGCCCGCCTGCGCGCCGGTCGCGATACCAAAGCCACAACCCATGGAAGAGAGATGGCTGTGGAACAGCAGGGCTTCCGGGCGCGGTTCGGCAATCACCTCGGACAACCAGAGATAGGTGAGGGCGCCGTCGGCCACCACGGTCATGTCTTTCGTCACATGTTCGGCGACAATATCGGATGCGCGAAGCGGGTGGAGCAAGCCGGCGCGTTCCGTGACATGACCGGATACCGCCGTGTAGCGCTTTTTGACATGCGCGCGGACCGTCTTTTGCCATTCCGTTCTATCGACGGGGGGCAGGTTCTCCACACTGATGGACAAGGCTTCCAGCGAAGGGCCGACATCGGCGGCGATGCCCAGCTCCACTTCCTGCAAGCGCCCGATTTCCCGCGCATCCGGGTCGATCTGGATGATGCGGCAATCATGGGGGACGAGGCTGCCCGAGTCATGCGCGGTGTAGAGGCCGAAGCGCATCCCGGCCATCAGGACGACGTCGGGCGCATGATCGGCCATGCCATAAAGACCCTGGAGGAGGCCACCGAACAAGGTTTCGGGCAGGTCGCGTACTAGGCCGGCCGCTTCAAATTCGGTAAAGACGGGGATGCCGGTAACGGTCGCCAGGCGTTCGACGGAACCGCGAATATCGGTGCGGTTCGCTTCGGAGCCCAAAATGATGGCAGGCCGCTTCGCCGCCGCCAACATCTGTGCGATGGTGTCAAGATCGGCCGATGCCGCAGAGCCGGCGTGCAGGGTCGATGCACCGGTTTCCAGTAGGCTGTCCTCCTCCACGGTTTGCAGCAAAATGTCCCAGGGCAGATCAAGCATTACAGGGCCGCGCGGCGCCTGCATGGCGATACGAATGGCCTGTGCGACCAGCCTTGGTATCTGCTCGATGCAGGTGACGTGATGCGCCCATTTATTCACGGGCGTGCCCAGCGCCACCTGGTCGATATCATGCTGAAGTGTGTTGGTCTGGCGGCTGCGCAACATGCCCGAACCGCATAGATAAAGGACGGGCGTACGATCCAGTAGCGCGTTCGCCATTGAAGTCACAACGTTAGTCATGCCACCGCCAGCCGTGACCAGCGCGACGCCCAGGCCGCGTGTGACGCGCGCATAGCCCTCTGCTGCATGTCCTGCGTTCATCTCATGTCGACTGTCGACAATGGGCAGATCGATGTCCATGCATGCCTGGAATATCGAATCGATATTGGCGCCATGTAGTGCAAAAAGCTTTTCTACGCCCGCCTTTCGCAAGGCGCGTACAACCAATTCGCCGCCATTTACCAAAGCCATCCTTAATCTCCCGATCTTGTTTCCGGACTCGGTCCGGGCCGGCCTGTCTCAGGCTTTGATGATGATGAGAATTGTGTAATCCATGCAGATGGCGACCGTGCCGTCGGTCGCGCGATTGTAGCGCTCTGCGATGCTCCGCAACATCTGGCGATATTGGGCGCGCTCGTCTTCACTATAGGCCGCGAGCCGAAGGATCGCCGGGGGATGGTTGCGACAATGTTCGTCGACATATTCGTCGAACGAGCTGAAGCAGCTTTCATAGGTGCCACTGACATGACGCAGGCCTGCGTGTCGCCCCTTCAGCTTCTCCCGAAGATAGTCGCCATTGCAGAGCTGGAAAGCGGGCTGGATCTTGTCGATCGCGGTCGCGCCTTCATTCAGCGCTTGTCCCGCACGGAATACGTCGGAAGGCAGACTCGCCTCTGGCCACAAGGCGATGCCGATCGTGCCGCCTGGTCGTGTGATTCTGAACAGTTCGTCGATGACCTGCTGATGATCGGGAAAGAAGCTCGCGCCCAGGCTAGATAGCACGGCGTCAAAGGCGTCGTCTGCAAAGTCAATGTTCGGGGATGAGTTGCCGACATGATAGTCCACGCCGGTCAATTGTTCGGCTTCGACTCGCTGGCGGGCGACGTCCAGCATTTCCGGCACGATGTCGGTCGCGGTGACCCGCGCCCGTCGACGCGCCGCAGCGAGCGCCGTATTGCCAGTGCCAGCCGCCAGATCGAGTACGGTCTGCCCGGCGCGGATCTGAGCCTCCGCCACCAGATGCTCGCTAATGATCTGATGCTCGGCGGCCAGTTTATGATAGTTGCCAAGGCTCCATATCTTTTGGAACATGGACATTTGCTGATCAGCCATAGAGACTCTCCAGATATCGGACAGGTTCGGATCCGAACGGTTGTCCCGTGATATTATGTTGCGGTTATAGGGGCGCGGCGAGTCGATCGGGTGCGTCAGGCCATGACGCTGCCTGCCAATCCGCTGGGCGATCTTCATGCGCCGTAACAAATTTGCCGGACGCGCCTGAACGTGCTGGCTGACTGTCATGTCCGTCCACGGCAGATGATGGCGCATATGACTTCAAGCTATCCTCCACCCGATGTTCGGACCTTTGCAAATTTTTGCCAGTCGGTATCCTTGCATGGCATATATGCCTCCGCAGGAGAGCGAAGGGTAGAAGCGCCAGATTTTTTGTCAAGCGGCCTGTCTTTAAATCCTCGCAAATATGATAAGTCTGCTTGTCTTGATCGCAAAGCCATCCCACCGCCATTTCTCGCATGAAGGATGCCGGCGCTTCAAGGGTTCAGCATCTCAATCCGAGCAATTGCGGACATTTTCGGCTGATATCTGCTCTTTGGCATATAGGCATCTTCCAGGTCGCCGAGCCGCCGGGGTTCGGTGTCAAATACAGGAATTCCATCTTAAACAAGACAAGTCACTTGATTTATCTCTACCAATCCTTAGAAATCGAAATGCATAATACGCATCGAAACCGCCTTTCACGATTCGGATAGCGGGCGATGCGCGAAAAAGAAGCGAGGATGTCGGATGGCGGGATTGGATCGCTTGGATCATCTGGAAGAGAGATTGCAGCGCGCGCTGGACGAAATCGAGCGATTGACATCGATCGAGGCGATCCGGGAATGTGTGTATCGCGTGTGCCGGGGAACAGACCGGGTTGATGCCGACATATTGCGTTCGGCCTTTCATGCGGATGCGGTTCTCCATTTCGGCAAAATTTATGATGGTCCGGTCGACGGATGGATTGATGCTGCGATAAGGCATCAGTCGTCGCAATCGCAAAGGCAGCATCTGGTCGGCAACATCATCATCCGGATCGACGGGGACGAGGCGTTCGTCGAAAGCTATGAGTTGGACCGGCACAAGACGCCGATGAACGGAGAGGTGCGCGACCTGGTGCTGGCCGCACGCACGCTCGATCGGTTTCAGCGTCGCAATGGCGAGTGGCGCATAGCTGAACGTACCAAAGTGATGGATTGGGGGCGGGCCATTGCCGCGAATGATGGCCCCTATGCCAACAGCCCACTGACACGGGGCGGTGATGATCGCTCGGACAGTTCTTACTTATTGTTGCCTTGACGATATTTTTGAAAATTCCGGCGGTTGCCCCGTGCATTCCGTGAACAGAAATATAAATGGAGCTTGATGATGGCTGAGGGTATCAACGGAGATCTTTCCGGGATCGAATTTCACCTCGATGTGACTGGTCTGTTTTCCGAAGAAAGTTACAAGAAGGATATCGAGCAGATATTCAAGAAGTCATGGCTGGCGGTCGGCCATGATTATGATATTCCCAATGTCGGCGATTTCAAGACACGGAAATTGCCGGGATTGAATTATAATATCCTAATCGTTCGCGGTAAGGACGACAAGATCCGCGCCTTCCACAATATATGCCGTCACCGCGGCAACTTGCTTGTATGCAAGGAACAGGGCAGCAGCCGGGCCGGTTTCTCCTGTGGGTATCATGGCTGGACCTATAATATCGACGGCACCATTCGCGGCATCACCGATCGTGAGCAATTCCCTCCTTATGGCAATGAAGCGCTCGGTCTGCTGGAGATCAATTGCGAAGTCCGCCATTCCTATATCTTCATAAATTTCGACAAGAATGCTGACAGTCTTGACGACTGGCTTGCCGAAATGGCGCCCAACAATCTTTATGAAGGGTTTTTCGAAAACTTCCACATTACCAACCATTATAGTGCGACTATTCGCGCCAACTGGAATTTGGTAATGGATGCGTTTTCCGAATCCTATCATACCCTGTTTGTCCACAAGAATACGGCGACGGACTATCTGGGTGGCGACGATAACAAGATGCGCCATGTGCCTGCAATGGACATCATGGATTTACATGCCCGCCATTCCGTATCGGCCAATCCGGCCCATAAATGGGCGGATGTCGAAACACTCGCTTATTCCCATACCGCCAAGGCATTCCCATCTTTTGATTCCAATTCGGAGGGACTGCCGCCCGGCGTCGATTTCGGAAATCTGAACAACTGGGCGTTCGATATCGTCAAATTCTTCCCCAATCTCGTCATATTGACAGGTCGGGACTGGTTCATCGAAGGTTTCACATGGCCGTCAGCGGCCGACGAGACCATCTATGAATGGAACATCTATCTTCGCAATCCAAAAACATATGGCGAACGGGTAGCGCAGGAATTCTCCTATATCATAGGGCGCGAAATCGCCTGTGAAGATCTCTTTCTTCTGGAAAAACAGCAGGAGGCGCTCGAAAGCGAAGCAGTGAAGGACTATTTCCTGTCCTTCCAGGAACTCGTCGTGGCGCATCATTATCGCAGCCGCAATCGTATGTTTGCCAGAGCCGAGGGATAAGGACAATGGCTGGAAATCTACCGCAGAAGTTTATTGAACTCGACAAATGGTCGTCCTGGGCCTTCGCTACAGAAGGCGAGCGTTACAAAAAGCGCATCAGCGCAAGCATGGACGAACTCAAAGCATTTCATAGCGCGCTTAGGCCGCATATGGAGGATGTCATCCAATATCTTAAGACGTTCCCATGGGGAACGGAACTGTCGGAAGAGGATGAGCGACTGTATCATCTCGGCCTGTCTTACATGGAGGCAGCCGTACCGATCGATCTGGGTTGGAAGCAGCCGATCGCAGAGGATAGTTTCCCGGTCGACAGGCTGACGCTGCCGGTTCGTAAGTAGAGCGCGAGAGGGGCCGATTGTGGTTCGGTCCCTCTCCATGTCATGGCGGCTTTTTACGCCATGAAGGCTGCGGATGACGCACGGGGTCGGAAGCGCCGCCTTTCGTCAGGAACAGGCGGTGTCCTGCAAAGTCATTCTATGCGGGAACCTCAAGATGGTCTTGCTGGATGGCAAGAATTGCTACGGCTTTAAGATGCGTTTCCATTGAGGTTTGCAGCTAGGCACGGGCCAATAAAGGCTTCGTGAGGAGAGTGATATGAACGTCAACGATTTCCGTTCGACGCCAGAAGGCTATTTCACCAGTCGCTGGGGCTTGCCCGAATATACCGACTGGATCGACGAAAGCATGTCCTGGAAACAGACATGCTCGATCGGGGACTGGTCGTTCCTGTGGGAACGCCGTTTTCGAGGCCCAGACGCCATGCGCTTGTTGAGCGACACATCGGTCAATAGTCTGGCGAAATTCGAAATCCGGCAATCCAAACATATCGTGCATTGCGACGACGACGGCAAGATCATCGCAGAAGGCATCGCAACCAAAGCAGCCGACGACGAGTTCGTTCTATTCGGGCGCGGCACATTCTGGTTGGAGCATGTTGCCCGCCGTGACGGGTATGACGTTAGCTCCACCGGGGTCGACAGTTTCAATTTCCAGGTCGCCGGGCCACACGCCATCGCCTTGGTGGAGAAGGCCGCGGGACGGTCGCTGCGCGACGTCAAATTCATGTATTCGGAACATATCGACATTGGCGGTCGCCCCGTTATCGCCTTACGCCAAGGCATGTCGGGCGAACCTGGTTTCGAACTGCAAGGGCGGGCCGAAGATGCGCGCGTCGTCTATGACAGGGTGGTGGAGGCTGGGCAGGAGTTTGGACTGCGCAAATTGGGCGGCCGGGCTGTGTTCATCAATCATCTGGAAGCCTGTTTCCCCACGATCATCATCGACTATATGCCCGCTATCTTCGGTCCGAAAATGGCCGATTTCCGAGCGGAATTTCTCTCCGCAATGCCGGCGGCGTCGGCAACATTCAACATCGCTGGCAGTTTCCAGTCCGACGACATTACCGACTGGTATCGCAGCCCCGTGGAACTTGGCTGGGGCAAGAGCATCAAGTTCGACCATGACTTTATCGGGAAGGCCGCATTGGAGGCCGAATTGGCTGCCCCGCGTCGGCAAATTCGGACGCTGGTGTGGCATCCCGATGATGTCGTCAACATCTATGCGTCCCTGTTCCGCAAGGATGCACAGCCCTATCATTTCATGGAAATGCCGCGCGATCAGCGAGGCTTCATGTATGCAGATATGGTCCTGGACGGCGGTGGGCGGCAAGTTGGTGTCGCGACCTCCCGTGGTTACAGCTATTATTTCCGCGAGATGATATCGCTTGCTGTGATCGACGTCGATCATGCCGATATTGGACGCGAGTTGAGCGTCCTGTGGGGCAATCCAGGCGAACCGCAGATAGAGGTCAGGGCGACAGTCGCGCCTGCACCTTACAAGAAAGATAACCGCCGCGCCGACCTTAGCATGTTGCGTTGACGGGTTCGGCCAGATCTTGGCGATGAGTATTGACCTATTATGACGGAGAGCCACCCATGAAGGACCGGTTTGATCCCAACGAACTGAGCGAAAATGTTCGGTCTCGCTTTTATATCGGGGGGAAATGGGTGGCGCCGCGCACGGACGCCCGTCTGCCGCTCATTTCGCCCCTGACGGAACGCGAGCAGTTCAGCGTGCCAGCAGGTGCGCCGCAGGATATGGAGGATGCGGTTAAGGCCGCCAGGGAGGCCTTCGACCATGGCCCATGGCCCCGGATGACGCCGGCCGAACGGGCTGGCTATCTCATTGCCCTGGGCAGGGAGGTCGATAATCGACTGGGTCTGTTCCGGCGGGTCTGGACCGCGCAGGTCGGCGTGGTGAATGGCTTTGCCAGCATGATATCTGCCATGATCCCGCAATATTTCACTTATTATGCGGGACTGACCGATAGTTTCGCGTTTGAGGAAGATCGGCCGACACCCCATGGCCGTGCGCGCATATTACGCGAGCCGGTTGGGGTGTGCGCTTTGGTTCTTCCCTGGAACGCGCCGCTGATCCTGCTCGTTTCGAAACTCAGTCCGGCTTTGTTGGCCGGTTGCACCATCGTAGCCAAGCCCAGCCCGGAGACGCCGCTGGAAGCGTTGCTGCTGGCGGAATGCGCCGAAGCCATCGGCTTGCCGCCTGGCGTCTTAAACGTCGTTCCCGCAGAGCGGGAGGCGGGCGATCATCTCATTCGCGACAAGCGGATTGATAAGGTTAGTTTCACCGGATCGACGGCCGCAGGTCGGCATATCGGCGCGGTCTGCGCGGATCGCGTGGCGCGGGTCAGCCTGGAACTGGGCGGAAAATCCGCTTCGATCATATGCGATGACGCGGATCTTTCGGCTGCTATTCCAGCAGTCACGCCAGTATCAATGCCCTTTAGCGGGCAGATATGCTTCTCCCAGACCCGCATTCTCGTACCGGAATCGCGCCATGACGAAGTTGTCGACGCCTATCGCGCTGCGGTGGAAAGCATCAAGGTCGGCGATCCGTGGGATGACGATGTCGGCATGGGTCCGCTTGCCATGCGCCGTCAGCAGGACAGGGTGCTGGACTATATTGATATCGGTCGCTCAGAAGGTGCCCGTGTCGTGACTGGCGGCGGCCGTGGTGCATTCAACCAGGGCTTTTTCGTCCAACCCACGATTTTCGACGATGTGACGCCGGACATGCGGATCGCGCAGGAGGAAATCTTTGGCCCGGTCGTTTCCATCATCCGGTACAAGGACGATGCGGACGCAATACGCATCGCCAACGACAGCGCCTTTGGCCTGTCGGGCACCGTATTCACGCGCGATGTGGAGCGGGGAGAACGGATCGCGCGCGGAGTCCGAACGGGCAATATTTCCGTAAATGGCCTTCAACTTGAACCATTTGTGCCTTTTGGTGGCTACAAGCAGTCTGGCCACGGGCGCGAAGGTGGACCGGAAGGGCTTAATGCCTATCTCGAAACCAAAGCCATTTATCTTCCCTATTAGTCGTTAAGGTGCATGTGATGAAAGCAATGCCTGTCTCCAGCCTGGTCCTGGCTTGTGGCTTGATGTTCGGATCGGCTGTGCCGGCTCAGGCGCAGGTGGGTGATGCCGGTCGCGGAAAGCGCCTGTTCCAGCAGCGTTGCGGCATATGTCACAGCGTTGCGCCAAAGGCTTCCGGGGTCGGTCCAAATCTGGCGGGCGTCGTGGGGCGCAAGTCCGCCTCTATAACGTTCAACTATTCGCCGGCGATGAAGAAGGCCGGGCTGGTTTGGAACTCGGCTACGCTGGATGCCTATCTGGCCGCACCGATGAAGAAGGTTCCCGGCGCGCGGATGGCACTGTCGACCCCAGCGGCGGCCGACCGGCAAAACATCATCGCATATCTCGCCACCACCCGGTAGCGCGATAGCGTCCATCATCGTGGATAGATGCGCCATTGGCCGATTGTAAATGTGGAAATCAGGCTTCGGTTGGCCTGGCGGAAGACCAGGGACAGCCGCAAGTTCCCCAAGGCCTGTGCGCCCCCACCGCTCTCTTCCATATCGCAGTAACGGCCATCCATCGCTCCGTCAGAGCGCTGGCTCTATCGCTTTATTTGGGGTTAGTTCACTAACGCGGGCCAGGACAAAGTTCCAGTCCACTTTCCAGAAGGGAGAGGCGAGGCCTACTTCTTCGCCCAATTGCAGATCATCGACCTTCTGGAAATCGGCGATCAGCGAATGTTTGACACCAAAGACGGCATCTTCGGCGAGGTAGGGGCAATCAGGTGTGAAGATATGCGTGATCACTGTGTCAAAGCCAGGAGCCTTCACGATGAAGTGGAGATGAGCGGCCCGGTTGGGATGCCGCCCCAGCGCAGCGAGCATCTTGCCCACCGTGCCATCATCTGGGATGGGATAAAAACGGGGCTTGATCGTGCGGAACCAATAATTGCCTGCAACATCTGTGGTGAATACGCCACGAAGATTATAGTCCGGCTGAATGCCCTTTTGCTGGACATCATAAAAGCCATCATCGTTGGTTGCCCATACGTCAACAGTCGCGCCGGCGATCGGATTGCCATCCTTGTCGGTCACGCGCCCCCGAACCAGCAGTTGCTCGCCTTTTTGATCCAGGCAGATGTTGGCGCCATTTTCATGATGCGGCGCATTGGCCACATAGAATGGACCAAGGACGGTATTTTCGGTCGTTCCTTCTGGACGATCGTGATTGAGCGCATCGACCAGCATCGACACGCCCAGCACATCGGACAGCAAAATGAATTCCTGACGCCAATCACTGCACATCTGCCCAGTCTTTGTCAGGAATTCGATACCGGTCATCCACTCTTCACCAGTCAGATGCGCTTCTTTGACCGCTGCATGCAGGTGGTTCACCAGGATAGTCATGACTTGGCGCATACGAGGCGAAATGTCCGGCCCCATGCGCGCGTTGACGACCTCGGCCGAACGCCTGGCATCGAAAAAGGCCAGGTCGTTGGTGGGCTGATTGAATTGGCTCATAATGCCTCTCCTTCTATTTCTATCTGGCTTGCTGCGGCGGTTCACCCGCCCACGCAGCGGCGATGCACGCCCGAACAGCGTCGCGCTCCAGCGGGCGGGGATTCCAGTAGGCGTTGGCGAGCGCCAAGGTCGTCGCTTCATCAATGCCGCTTTCGGGCATCCCCAAATCGCGCAGTGCGCGCGGAGCGCCGAGTGTAGCGGACAGATCATAGAGCGCGCGGGCCGGATCGTCACTTGCCAGCACGGCCGAGAGTGTGGCCATGGCGCGTGGAACTGCCGGAGCATTATACTGCAAAGCATGCGGCAGAATGATCGTGTGCGTTTCGGCATGGGGCAGGTTGAACGTGCCGCCCAGCGTGTGACATAATTTGTGATGCAGCGACATCCCGACGGCACCCAGGCACGTGCCGCACAGCCATGCGCCATATTGGGCGTCCGACCGCGCATCCTTGTCTCCTGGATCGGCGACGATCCGGGGCAGGCTGCGAACGATGGCCCGAACGCCTTCGGCCGCCATCATGTCGATGATCGGATTGCCATCTTTTGCATAGAGCGCTTCGACCGCATGGGCGACAGCATTGATGCCGCTGGTCACCGATAGACCAGTCGGCAGGCTCAGGGTTTGGTCGACGTCGTATATCACGACCTCTGGCAAGACCTTCACGGTGGTTTGCGTCGTTTTCAACCCGCCGTCGGTCTGTCCGATGATCGGGGTCACCTCCGAACCGGCATAGGTTGTCGGCACGACGATCTGGGGCAAGTCGCTGCGTAGTGCGATGGCTTTGCCAAGACCGATGGTGGAGCCGCCGCCGATCGCTACAATGCCATCGATCCGTTCCGATAGAACGATGCGCATCGCCTCTTCCGTCACTTCGACAGGCGTATGCATGACGGCGCCTGAAAATATGCTGGCGCACGATGGTCCAAGCAGCCGCCCGACCTCTTCGGCTGCCCTTCTCTGCTCCTTGGTCGACAGGACCAATATTCGCGTCGTACCAAGTCGGGTCGCTTCATCGGCAAGCCTGGCTAACGATCCCGCGCCAAAAATGACACGGCCTGCATGGGCATTATAGGTGAAATCGCGCATAGCCCCTCCCATTCCAATCAGTTATAGTATGGCGCTGTTATTGCTGGATTATTCAGTTGGCCGCTTGACGAGGTTCAGGTGCGCCATGTGCGTCGTCCACATTGACTGATGCCAGATCAAGCACCGGAACGGAATGACCTGTAAGTTTCAGCAGAAGCAATCGTGGATTGATGCTGCCTGCCGCGCCGCGCCATGCCACGATCTGATCGGGGCGAACGAGCAGAAGGTCCGCTCCGTAGATCGCCCGGACATTCTCGGCCGACAGGTCGACTACATTCAGGTCGAGCTTCAGATCGTTTGCGGCCTGACGGAAGCAATCGATGCTTTCGCCGCTGCCCAGGGACAGGAGCGACCACCCAAGTCCCAGCAGGTCGAACAGGCTGCGGCCGTCGCTCAGCCACAGATGGGGCAACCGGCCGCCTGGCGACGCGCTGGGCACGTAGATGTTCATAGCGTCGTCGGGCAGGGGAGCGCCGTCGGAGTGGATGATAGGCGAACCATCATAACGTCCGCCAAAGGTGATGCCGGGGATAGCGAATTCGCGGCGGGCATGCCCATTGAGATAGTCGCCCGCTTCGCGCCGGACGGCGTCGCCCTCCACGCCCTCGGCTTCGATCAATGGATGCGGCACATAATTGCCGATCGATTCGGCCAGTTGCCGCGCATAGCCGGTGTTGCGTACGGCCAGGCGGTGGCGTTCGGTTGCATAGCTGGGCAGGAGACCCGGTCCCGCCGTGCCTTTCACCGCCGCTGCCAGCTTCCAGCCCAGATTGACCGCGTCCTCGACCGCCGTATTATAGCCCAGTCCGCCAGCTGGCGTGAACAGATGAGCGGCGTCTCCACCAATATACACTCGGCCACTGCCCAGATTTTCGGCGACAAGTGCGTGGCCTGCGATCCATGTGTCGACGGACAGCAATTCGACGTCCAACTCGATACCCATCGCCTGCGCCAACATTTCGCGCGCTCGGGCGTCGCTGACTTCTTCACTCTCGTCCTTCTTGAGTTGAGTATGAAAAGCGAACTCGTCGATGCCGTCGACTGCGGCGCACCATGCGCGTCGCTCAGGATTGAAAGCCCAATACATCCATGCGCGAGGATGCGGCACCTTGTCGTAAAAGTCCGGCGCGCGGAAGTTGATGGCGCACATCTTGCCACCAAAGAAGTCACGCTCCACGCCGGTTTCGCCGCTATAACGAATGCCAAGCTGACGCCGGACAAAGCTGCGCGCGCCGTCCGCGCCGATCAGGAAATCGGCCTCGATCTCGTGCCGTTCTTCGCTGTCCAGGATTTCGACCACGGCCTTCACCGAAGTCTCGCCTTCCTCGAATGAAATCAGTCGGGTGCCGTAATGGACTGATGTCTCGTTGAGCGCCTCCGACTGACGACGCAATACTTGCTCGACATATTTTTGCGACACACGGTGGGGCAGTTCGGCGGCATTCCAGATGCCCGAACGGTCGCGAGCAACCGATTCTGCTTGTGCAGAAGCGGGGAGAGCGAAGCGGGCCAGCTCGAGCTGATTAAAGCGCGTAAAATACGCGATGTCGGTGGGATAATCCTTGGGCAAGCCCAGGCTGCGGATCTCATCGGCAAAGCCCAGGCGTCGAAAATATTCCATCGTCCTTGCTTGTGTCGCATTCGCCTGCGGATTTACCGCCGTTCGCCGCTTCGAATCGATCAGGATGGAATGGACACCTCTCCGCCCCAGTTCGATGGACAACATGAGGCCGCACGGTCCGCCACCAACGATTAATACGGGCGTTCTCGACGCGATCGTCATTCCCATCACCTCCTTGGAATTCTGCTCTATGAGCATTTGTATAGTTAGATAGCCTGTCTATTATGGGGGAAATGATGGAAATTAGTCCAGCTAAAAATATCAAATTTGTAAAATCAGAGTCGGAATATCGTTGAATTTGTCCTCAAAATAATAAACAGGCCACATTACCATATTGCCAGCCGGAACAGGTCGCGCTAAGAAAATGCAGCGCAGTTCCGCAGAGGCGCTCTCAATCGAAGCGTAAAGCGGTTCGCACAAAATCGGGAGAAGGTATGACTGAGCGTCGCCGGGCTATCATCATCGGGGGAGCTGGCGGTATCGGAAGCGATATCGCGCAAAAGATGGCGTCGCAAGGCTATCGCCTCGTGATCGCGGACTTCAATTTTGACCGTGCGCAGGAGCTTCTGGACACGCTGGAAGGGGAAGGCCATGAAGCCGCGCACTTTGACATCACGGACCCCCAATCCATCAGTGCTACGTTCGACGCCGTGGAATCAAGCAGCCCTGCAAGCATCCTGGTAATCGCTTCGGGTGGCCCCGTCGTCCATCTGGGACAAAATACCAACATCGCGACGATGGCGATTTCCGATTGGGAAAAGACATTGACGCTCAACCTGACAGGCGTGTTCAGCGCCATCCAGAAATATGCGCAGTTGCGCAAGGCAAAACCCTTGGAGCATTCAAGGGTTGTCATTGTCGGATCGGCCGCCGCGCTGATTGCCGGGAATGGCACGGACGTCGCTTATATGGTGTCGAAAACCGCCTTGTTTGGACTGACCCGGCAGGCTGCATTCGAACTCGCGCCTGCCGGCGTCACCGTCAACATCGTCGCGCCTGGGCCGGTCGGAACACCAGAATTCTTCCGCAATACCAATGAGCAGATTCGCGCAGGCATAGCGTCCATGTCGCTTTTCAATCGCGTGGCCACGCCTGAAGAAGTGAGTGGCGGCGTCCTATACCTCCTATCGCCTGAAGCATCTTACATCACCGGTGCGACAATCGACATCAACGGCGGCATCCACATGCGCTGACACGGGCAGGCATCGCTGCGGACGTCAATGGCGGCGATGCCTGCCCTTTTTGCCTCTGCCTGCGACAGCGCATGGGCAGGCTGGTATAATTCCTTTCAAGAAAGAATAATGTCATGACAACGTCAAACAGCACGGTCTCAAGCCCCGCTGTTGAAGAGGACCGGCGCGAGATCAGGCGCTTGATCGAAAACTGGGTCGTATGGCGCGACGCCGGGGATTGGGATGCCTTTCGGACCGTATGGCATGACGACGGTCGAATGATGGCGACATGGTGCCAGGCCAGCGCGGACGGCTTTATCGAAGCGAGCAAGGAGGGCTGGCACAAGGGCGTGAGCATCCTGCATTTCCTTGGCGGCCATTCAGCCGAGGTTGCGCACGAACGCGCCGTCTCTCAGACCAAGATGACAATCAGCCAGCGCGCTGTTGTGCATGATGTGCTGGTCGATGTCGTTTGCACCGGGCGCTTCTACGACTTTATGGAAAAGCGCGATGGTCGCTGGGGCATGGTTCTGCGCCAGCCGATTTATGAAAAAGATCGCATGGATGCGGTCGATCCGGCTGCCACCTTGTCGCTCGACGCTGCGTTGCTGAACCGTTTTCCTGAAGGATATCGGCATCTGGCCTATTTGCAGACGCAGATCGGTTATGATGTGAAGGTGGACATGCCAGGTCTAAAGGGGCCGCAAGTACAGGCACTATATGGTCGTGGGCAGTCCTGGCTTGCAGGCGGGGATCTCGACTGAAGCGATATAGCGGCGACGGCTTTAGGCCGATGCGACCATTGCGACTCTGCTGACGCCCATCATTTGCTCTATTTTTCATGCGGGCGCCTGACGGCGTCCGCACGTGTTTTGCCGCTATTGGCGTGAAGATGAAGGGTGACCGCGGCACTATCGGTTGTAACTGAACATCCTCAGCAGTTGTTGAATAAATTGAACGCCTGATCTCCATTCCTATCGCAAATGAATAAACATGATCCGTCGCGACAACGATCTATGTCCTAATAACATACGGCGTGATCGGCAGACAGACCGATGGTGATTTCAGCGATAGCACCCTGCTCATTAAAAATTTAACCGAACAAAAATGTACGTAATTGTTAGGCAATTGGATTCGATCTAGCTTCATTTTCGACATCAAAAATCGATAAATGAGGGCGAGGACAAAATGGTTCAGGACGTCGATCCGTTGTTCGAACCGCTTTTGGTAAACAGCATAGTTTCGAGAAATCGTTTCGTCATGCCCGTCATGCAGCATGGTGGCGTGCGTAATTACTCGGCTACAGTAGAAATGGCCAACATCCTGCAGCGCTGCGAAGGCAGATCCGGCAGCGGATTTTCGGCCCGGTTCCACAAGAAATAGGGATGGGTGGCGCCGCATTGCGAAGGCCGTGACCGGCACGATCTGAAGGCCTGATATGAAAACGGCCATGTGCATGAAGGACAGATTGCGGACCAGTCGCGCAAGCGGGACTGATGACCAATCATGATTAAGATTATCCATATATAATAAATACATAGGAGATGGGGATGGAAGGTTCGCCGAAATTTGGTTCCCGGCTTTCCCGGCGTGACTTCGTTGTGGCAGGGGCGGCGGGGCTTGGCGCGTCGGCTTCCGCGCTTGGGGCGCAACCGACCCAGAAGATGTCGTCGGTTGGCAAATGGGATATCGAAACCGACATCGTCGTGGTCGGATCAGGTGCTGCTGCATCTGCCGCGGCAATCACGGCGCATACCCAGGGTGCGGCCGTCGTAATGCTCGAAAAATCGCCGGTCATCGGTGGGACGACCGCCAAATCGGGCGGTGGTTTCTGGATTCCCAATAATTTCAGGATGCGGGAAAAAGGCATCACCGATTCGCGGGAAGGCTTTTTGCGTTACGCTGCATCCTATTCCTTTCCGCACATTTTCGATCCGCAGTCCCCGACCATGGGATTGTCGGAGAATAGCTTTGCGCTGCTGGACGCCTTCTATCGTAACGCGACGATAATGACGGATTTGCTCCAAAGCACCGGGACGCTGAAAATCGGGCCGTTTTTCGTTGGCGATCCTGCCGAAGATGGGATGGGAATCCCCGATTATGGTCGTCTTGACGGCTATAATGAAGCGCCGCGCGGGCGTTGCCTGGGCGTGCGGACGCTCGAAGGCGGTCCGGGCTTTGGGCCGGATATGATCCGGCAGTTCAACATCAAGTTCGACCAGTTGAAATTGCCGCGTCTTACGAGACATGAGGTTACCGGTCTCGTGCTGGATGATGCAGGCGCGGTAGTCGGGGTGGAAGCGCTCGCCGGGGAAACGCGCCTTCGCGTGAAGGCGCGCCAGGGTGTCATTTTTGGCAGCGGCGGCTTCGCCTATAATCGAGAGATGCTCAATCGCCACCACAATATGCCAGTCTATGGCGGGTGTGGCGTAGCGACAAATACAGGCGACTTCGTCAGGATCGCCAGCGCGGTCGGGGCCAGGTTGGGCAATATGGCGAGCGCCTGGCGGGCGCAGATCGTGCTGGAGGAAGCGTTGCAATATGCGACAGTCCCGGCCGATGTCTGGAGCCCGACCGGTGACAGCATGGTGATGGTCAATAAATATGGCAAGCGGGCCGTCAACGAAAAGAGCAATTATCAGGATCGGACCCGGGCATTGCTGGGTTACGACGTCAATCGTTGGGAGTTTCCCAACCAGCTGATGTTCATGCTCTATGATCAGCGTACTGCGGAAATGTGCGCGGGCATCCATCCGATCCCGGATATGCCGACCGGGTCGCCCGCTGTCATCGTCGGGGATACATGGGCGCAACTTGCAGACCGTATCGACGAGCGGCTCAAAGAGCTGGAATCGCAGAGTGGTGGCGTCAGGCTCGATGCTGGTTTCAAACAGCAGCTGGCGCAGACGATCGAACGGTTCGATGGCTTCGCCAAGACCGGGAAAGATGAAGATTTCGGACGCGGGGACTACGCTTTTGACATCGAAACGCGCCCGATGTTCGGACTGCCCCGCCTGGATACGCGGTGGGGAGGGGTGTCTCCCACCAATCCCACCTTGTACCCCATGCAGAAGGAGGGGCCCTTTTATGCGGTAATACTCGCACCCGGAGTGCTGGATACCAATGGCGGCCCTGTTATCAACGAACATGCCCAGATAGTGAAAGAGGATGGTACGCCGGTGAAGGGGCTTTACGGAGCTGGCAATTGCGTCGCCAGCCCGAGCCATGATGCCTATTGGGGAATGGGCGGCACGCTCGGCCCCGCCATGACCTTTGGCTATATTGCGGCCAAACATGCAACCCAGTCGGCCCGCCGGACCTGAAAGCAAGGTGATGCCGAATGTCACCAGATCTGGTCCGCAACCATTGTCCATATTGGAACGGATCGTGGAAAATCCCGATGGCGCCGGCAACGGGACGGTGATCGCGTTGCATGATGCGAACGCACGGCTTGGCGAAACCATGCCTTTGTTCCGCAGGATGATTCAGGGGCAGCGTCTGATCGTTCCACGCTCTGCTCGCTGGTCGGGATATGGGGATGGCGGACGATATAGCTGGTTTTCCAGCATATCCCCGCCCTTGGTCGAACCGATAGGTTTTGGGGATTCGCTGATCCAGCTGGAGGCGCTGGCTCTGGAATATATGACGGCCGGGAAACAGCCGGACACCGTCCTGCTGGGGCTAGGACAAGGCGGGAGCATGGCACTTTGTCTCGCTGCGTTATGGCCCGAATTGTTCAGGGGCGTCATCGGGATCGACGCTTTCTGGCCCGATGTGGCCGGATGGCGCCTGCCTGAGCAGGATATGTCTTTAGTGCATGTGTTGCTGATCTCGCCGCGTGGTGACGCATGTTCTCCGCTGATGGCGCGGGGCGCGCAAATGACGGAAATGCGGGCACCGACGGCTGGGCCGACTTTAGGTGGCATATGTCGGCGCTGGATAAGCGACAAGATAGGGAGAGACGCATGAAACAGATGGCATTGATGGCTCTATCCTGCCTGATGGCGGTGCAGGTTGGCCCGGCGATCGGACGACCGATCGGGGGCAAGCCGCCGCCCTCTACGACAGTAAACGGCAAGCATGGCTCCCCACAGAAAAACGGCACGAGTCCCGTCAGCTTCAAACGCGATATCATCCCGATTTTCCGCAACAGCTGTACCATGTGCCATCAGGGCGACATCCCCATGGGCGCACTTGGGCTGACGCCGGATGTGGCCTATGACAATCTCGTCGGCGTCCAGTCCGCAGGCGCGGATATGCCCAGAGTCGATCCCGGCAAGCCCGATCGCAGTTATCTGGCATTTAAGACGTCGGGCAGAAACGCGCTTGTCAAAGGGAGCGGTTATGGAATGCCTTGGGGACAGACTCTCGGACCCGCCGACAATAATCTGATTCAGCGTTGGATTGAACAAGGCGCGCCAAACAATTAAGCATAACGCCAAATAGACATGGTGTGCGGGCCTATTTCACAGCGAACAAAAATGTACGTTATTGTTGATCGCTCGAATATGATTTAAATAGATACGACAATAGAATCTCGTAATAATAGAAAATTGGAGGGGTAAATGCGCGAATATATGCTCGCCGCTGGTGCATGTCTGCTGCCTGCGGCAATCTTGCCGATGTCAGCCATGGCGCAATCAGCCAGCGACACAACGGAATATGCGGCGCCTGCTGATGCTGATGCTGTGTCGGCCGGCGACATCATCGTTACGGCCCAAAAGCGCGGTGAAAACCTGCAAAAGGTAGCAGCGGCGGTTACGGCTGTTCTGGGTGAAAACCTTGCTGCGGTCGGCATTACCGATCAGGCCGCTTTGGGTAAGGTGGCTCCGGGACTTTTGATTGGCGCGCAAACCGGCTTCGCCATTTCCTTTCTGAGAGGCGTCGGTCAAACGCAGGCGGCGCCCAACAATCCCGCAGCGGTCGCCCTCCATCTGAATGGCGTCTATCTGCCCCCGGAATCCGGTTTCACGCCTCTTTACGATATGGAACGGATCGAAGTCCTGCCCGGACCGCAAGGAACCCTTTACGGTTTCAGCGCCGCCGGCGGCGCGATCAATTTCATAACCAAAAAGCCGACCAGCGACTATGGGGTTCAATTCAATGTGGAGGCGGGCAATTATGACTCGGTGAAAGCCACCGGCGCGCTCAATATTCCATTGGGCGGGGGCTTCTCAGCGCGCGTTGCTGGCATTCGGCAGACGCATGATGGCTATTTGTCCAACGGACTGAACGATCAGAAAATGTGGTCGGGCCGCATGACGCTCAGCTATGACGACGGCGGGCCGTTCACTGGATCGGTGATGGTGCAAAGGCATCATGAAGGCGGAACCGGCAATTCCGCGATTGCCTATACAGGGAGCGTTCCCAACCCCCTTTATCCCAACCCGGACAATCTCTACGATTCAGCCATACCTAATTATGGCCAGAATTATCGATTTAACAGCTGGCTGATATCGGGTGAATTCAATCTTGATATCAACGACAATCTTCAGCTGTCCTATGTTCCCGGTTTCGCCAGGGTGAAGGACAGGCAAGATCTATACTTCCTGACACTCATCCCGAACACGGTTTTCGACCATCATGTCACCCAATATACACAAGAGTTGAAATTAACCGGCCAACAAGGGGATGATGACTGGCTGGCTGGCCTATATTTTTTGAAAGCACCCAATCATTATCTGCGCGGCGCTGTGCCATTTCTGGGAACCACTGTCATCCAGAATGATCTGACATCTTACGCCGCGTTCGCTGAATATCGACTACGCCCTACACCGTCTCTGACGCTGACAGCCGGCGGTCGCTACTCGCATGATAAGTTCGAAGGACGCAATTATAATGAATTGCCGCCCAACTCAATAACCAATCCGCAGATCGTCTATCCTGGGGATAGTCGGGGTCGTTTCGATTTCAAACTAGGCGTCGGCTATCAGGCAACGCCAGATTCGCTTCTTTATGCTGCGGTTCAATCCGGCTACATTTCCGCTGGTTTCGACCAGAATGGTGAAGTCTTGGAACCTTCCGAACTGGTATCCTATACTGTCGGATCGAAAAATCGTTTCTTCGACGGATTGTTAACTGCCAACGTCGAACTGTTCTATTATGACTATAAGAACTTCCAGCTTCAATATAATGACGGGTTTATCTTTGGATCGGAGAGCGTGCCGGCAAAGATTATGGGTGGCGAGATATTGCTGGGCCTCAACCCCAGTCGCGACGACGTTTTAACGTTTAGCGCATTGATCCAGAATGCGGAAATGCGGGAAAGGGATGGGCGCTATACCAGAAACGGCCTGGTGAGCAGCGCATCAGTCAGCGTGTATGGCTACCAACTGCCTTATGCGCCTGCCGCGACGTTGAAGGGGAGCTGGACGCATACATTCCGCATTGGTGGCGACCGGCGGATAGTTGCCCGTGCCGATGTGCTTTACAGCGCACGTTATTGGCAATCTTTCACGCACGATCTCTACACTGACCAGAAAAGTTATACCAAGACCGATGCTTCGCTGACCTATTATTCGAAGAACGACCATTGGTCGCTTGGCGCCTATATACGCAATGCCGAAAATGAAGCCGTCATAAGCGGTAGTTCCAAATCACAAGGTCCCGGACTGACGGGGGCTCCCTATCTCCAGGCACCGCGAACCTATGGATTAAGTTTCGGCCTTAATTTCTAATCTGGCCGCGGCGCAGGGCGCAGCGCTTGAACACACCGAAGGATTGACATGCCGTTTGTGATTGCTGCGCCCTGTGTAGCTGATTATTCCTGCGTCGAAATATGCCCGGTCGACTGTATCAGTCCGTCACCGGGAGCCGACGACTTCGTCAATGCCGAGCAGCTATATATCGACCCTGAACGTTGCATCGAATGCGGTGCCTGCGTTGATGTATGTCCCGTCGCAGCAATTTATTCCGCTGAAGCATTGCCCCCCCGATGGACACATTATGCGGAGGTAAATCGCCTTCATTTCCAGCGTCAGGACAAGTTGGATGCCTGAGCTTCGCATAGCTATCGTCGGGGCGGGCGCAGCTGGCCTTTACGCGGTGCAGCATTTGTTGGAACAGACCGCATGGGATGTGACGATCGACCTGTTTGAACGGCTGCCGACGCCATGGGGGCTGATCCGGTCAGGTGTGGCGCCGGATCATCCGGAAAAAAAGCTGATCATCGATCGACTATTCGCCCTCTTCTTGCGGGATGAGAGAGTGAGGCTGATCGCCAATATCGACGTCGGCTCGGATATTGACCATGATGCGTTGGCGGCGCGTTATCACGCAGTCATCTATGCGGTGGGCGCTGACGATGACAAGGCGCTCGGTATCGAGGGCGAAAGCCTTGCTGGTAGTTGGTCTGCGCGGGAATTTGTCGCCTGGTATAATGGTCATCCCGCCTATAGCCATCTGGACTTCGATCTTTCCGTATCCCAGGCCGTAATCGTCGGCACCGGCAATGTCGCCCTTGACGCCGCCCGACTGTTGACGCTTCCGGTAGCGCAGCTTGCGACGACGGATATTGCCGACCATGCGCTCGATGCTTTGCAGAAGAGCCAAATCCGTGAAGTCGTGCTGTTAGGGCGCAGGGGATGCCGACAAGCGGCGTTTCATTGTCCTGAACTGGAGGAGTTGCTCCATCTCGACAATGTGGAAGTACAGATTGAGGCGGACGATCTTGGCCTGCCCGTTGAGGAGGCCTGCGACCAGGCGACGCGGCGTAAGCTCGACATTCTCGCCAGATTACAGCAGCGAAAATTTGCTGCGCCGGACAAGCGCATAATTTTCAAATTTCATCATAGTCCCATCTCCGTCGCGGGCGACAGTGCCGTCGCTGGATTGAACGTAGCCATTGGCGGCTCTTCGCCGGGCGCTGGCATGCTGCCTTGTGGATTGTTGCTCCGGGCCATCGGCTATCGGGGCAGGCCGATCAAGAATCTTCCCTTCGATGCGGATGCCGGCATCGTCAATAATCTTGCCGGGCGCGCGGTGAATGACGGGCAAATCATGACCGGCGTCTATGTGACCGGATGGATCAAAAGAGGTCCAAAAGGCGTGATCGGATCGAACAAATATTGTGCCGCGGAAACGGTCGGCTGTCTGCTGGACGATGCGAATGCCGGCAGGCTGACCATTAGCGCACAGGACGATATTGTGGCGTCTCTGATCGCCAAAGGGTGTCGTCCGGTCATGCGTGATGGATGGCGACGGATCGACGAAACGGAACGTCGCGCCGGCCGTATGTCAGGTCGCCCGCGCATCAAACGGACCGACAAGGCCGAATTGCTGAATGCCGCGGAACCGACGGGGCAGTTGATGCTCGTCGAGTCAGCACAGCGCAATATATTCCGAGGTGACCATGATTGAAACAGTGCATAGCTTCTGCCGCATATGTGAACCGCAATGCGGATTGGTCGCGGAAGTCGAGGATGGGCAGATAGTCTCGCTCCGCAGCGACCCGGCTAACCCCGCCAGCGCTGGATATTCCTGCCACAAGGGTATTCGCTATCTGGAGGTTCATCGGGATACGGACAGGCTGACATACCCGTTAAAGCGAACGAATCCACGCAGCGAAGCCCAAGGAAATTTTGCCCGCATCAGCTGGGATGAAGCAATTCAGGACATAGGTGACAGGTTGAAGGATATCGTCGCGCGCCATGGCGATGGCGCGATCGCGATCTACATGGGCAATCCCCATGCCTTCAACAGCCAGCTATTGACCAATGAGGAGGCTTTGATGGCGGGTTTCGGCACCGGACCCCGCTTCGGTGCTTACACGATCGATTGTGCGAACAAGCTGGTGGGCAGCGAACATATTTTTGGCTCGGCCATGGTCCAGCCGATCCCCGACCTGCTGCATACCGATTATTTCCTCGCCATCGGGACCAATCCTGCCGTGTCGCACATGGCCATCATGGATGTGACCGATCCAATGGCCAAATTGCGAGCGATCAAGGAGCGGGGCGGACAGACCGTGTTCGTGAACCCCCGTCAGATAGAATCGGCGACCCCTGGGACCGGTGATGTAGTGCTGATCAAACCGGGCACCGATTTCTTCTTTTTGGCGGCCTTGCTGCACGAGATCCTATTCCATGTCGGCTATGATCACGACCATAGTATAAAGCATGGCGCCAATATCGAGGGGCTAAAGGATTTTCTGCGCCGTTGGCCGCCGGACCGGGCGGCCGCGGTCACCAATATTCCAGTCAGCACGATCCAGCGTATCGCTCGCGAATTCAGTATGGCGCGTTCGGCAAGTATCCAGATGTCGACCGGGGTGAATATGGGCAAGCATGGCTTGCTGGCCTATTGGATGGTGCAGATGCTCAGCCTGTTTACCGGCAATCTCGGCCGCCGGGGCGGTAATATCTATTCACCCGGCATCTGCCCAACTGCGCATCTGGCAAAGCGGTCGTCAGATGATCCATATTTCGAAACCGAATTCGGGCCGGTACGCAAAGTGGCGGGTCAGTTGCCATGCGGTTTGATGGCTGACATGTTGCTTAGCGAAAAATCCCCCGTAAAGGCGCTGATCGTCATCGGCGGCAATCCGCTGCTTGCCGTACCCGGCGAAGAGCGGTTGCGAGAGGCCATTGAGGGTCTGGACCTGGTGGTGTCGCTGGACATCTATCGAACGGCGACCGGCGAACTGGCGGATTATCTGCTGCCGGCAAAGGACTTCCTTGAGCGGGAAGATGTCAATATTTTGGGCAACGGCCTACAACTGGAGCCGCACGTCCAGTATAGCCCGGCGGTGGCATCGCCGGCTGGCGAACGCCGCGACGATTGGTGGATATTGTCGCGGATGCTTCAGGCTATGGGCCGGCCATCCATGCTGGACGATCCGCGTCCCGATCCTTTCGGTGCGATCGAGGCGATGCTGCAATATCGCAACCTCAGCATCGATCAGTTGAAGGGGCTGCCCTGTCAGACGGCCCTTTTGCCCGATCCCAACCCTGGTGACCTGTTCACCTTCGGCATTCACAATGACGATGGGCTGATCGACTGTTGCCCGACGGTATTCGAACAGGGCTTCAGCGCAGCGGAGGATCATTGGGAGATGCTGATGACGGAGCCGTCCGATCAGCTCAAATTGATAACCCGGCGAACCGGGATGATGGTAAACAGCTGGATGGGCAATCTACCCGTCCATAAAAGGGGGCAGCATATGACCAACCCTTTATGGATGAACGAGAAGGATGCGGCCGGTCGCAACCTGTTCCCCGGCATGGAGGTTGAAGTGCGAACGGCCGATGGCATGGTCCGGGCGTTCGTGGCGATCGACGATACATTGAAACCAGGCGTGGTCGCCATGTCGCATGGTTGGGGAAATCGAAAGTCATTCGGCCTGTCCACTGCGCGTCGATATGCGGGCGTTAATGTGAACCGGCTGGCCCCCAGCGGTCCGGGGAGCTTCGACAGGTTAAGCATGCAGTCTCAGCTGACCGCCTTGAACGTCACGGTCAACGCACTTGATTAGGCAGGCACGCTGGCCGCAATAAGTATATTTCGCTGCGATCCTGGATGGGATATGGTCGGATGCTGAAATAACAAAAGCGGAGGGGTGCATGTCGGGCGAGACTTTACCCATTGATGGCGCCCAACTGATCATGTCCAGGATAGCGTCCGTCCTGGATCCTGCCGGACATACGTATATCAGTCCTGTGCAAAGGCAGTTGTTCGAATATCTGGTGAACCAGGTGTCCGAATTTGACGGCGATCGCAGTTGTCCCATCGTGAGTGTGGCGGACCATGTCGGGAACTACTGGCGCAACTGGCTGTTGCTTATCTGCCGTACCGGTCCCTATCGCCCTTCGACGATCATGCGCCTGTTGGAAGCGATCGATCCATCGCATCCGATATCCTACCGCATGCTGACGTTGAATTTGCGCATATTGGAACGTGACGGTCTGGTTCGGCGGGAAGTGTTCAATGACGAAAGAAACCATGTCGAATATGAATTGACATCACTGGGTGTGGAACTTTCCGACTGGATATTATCCTTTATACGATGGATCGAACGACGTTCGCCTGAAGTAGCACAAGCCAGAATATCTTTTGATTTATCCCGATGATTTGCTTGCAATCTGGAATTGTTGTATATTGTGGAAAATATATACATAGTATCAACTATGTTGCTGAATATGTTGCGATATAGACATTATTAAGCGATTTACGCCAACATGATAGGCAACTGGGTCTAATCTTGAAATCATGGTGGTTCGACGAGAGCCATCGAACAGTCAGCGGACTTTTTGTGGACGTCTGTGAACGATAGGTCCTACATGGCGGTATCCGGGCGATCTCGCCGCCCGCCCAAATACCGCCATGGCTCAAATATCTCCGGCTCGCATAAGATGAATATCTATCGACCGGTACATGGCCGACATGATGGATATCGGCCCATCTGGCTGGCCTTCGAATAAGGCCAGCCATTAACCGGTTACAGTGCGACAACCTTTTCGATGTCGAGACCAAGGTCGTCGAGGATCTTGACTGCAGTAGGTCGCCCGATCCCGAATACGCCGCCGCCCGGATGCATGAATGGGCCGCACAGATAGAGCCGTTCGACGCCCGGCACCGCATATTGCGACAGTTCCGGCGTCGGCCGATAGCCGCTGAGATGGAAGAATTGCGACCCCAGGCCGCCAGCGTCGCCACACAGCATGCTGTTGGGTGACCAGCGTGTCATGTCGAGAGGCGAATCGACCGTACGCTGAATGATGTTGTCCTTCACGCCGGGGATGAAATGGTCGAGGCGCTCGATGAGGCGGTCGGCCACGCGCTCCTTGATTTCGTCCCACTTTTGCGGGCCACCATCGGCCAGATTATAGGGCTGGAAAGACAACATATAGAGGAGCGCTTTTCCTTCCGGTTGACGGCCTGGCATCGACATCGCGCCACCGCTGAGCAGCGGATTTTCGAGCGACGTGCGGCCGTGACGCAACGGATCGAAGGATTCCAGATATTCTGTAAGGGTGTTTGCCGACACGAATTCGCCAAAGCCGTCGCTGCCCTCTGTCCCGTCTGGACCACGCCGGTTGAGCGGTTTGTCGAGTGCTGCGTCGATCTTCACAATGGAGAAGGGTGCGGGGAGGGTGCGCTTGGCGCGAGCCAATACGTCCGGCACGACACCATCGACGAAACGGTCGAGATGGTGGGGATGGATCGATGCGATGACCGCGTCCTTGGCAAGATATTGCTCGCCTGACGTCGTCTCCAGGCCGATCGCCCGCCCGCCGCTGGTAAGCACCCGGCTGACTTCACATTCGGTGATGATTTCCCCGCCATGATGTTCGATACAGCGGGCCAGGGCAGTTGCCAGCATACCGCTGCCGCCGATAGGCAGGCCGACACCATATTTATGGGCGAAGGCCGGGGTCATCAACATTGCGATGCCCGTTCCCATATCGTCAGGGAATTGCGGGAAACCCTCTGATGTCAGGCGAAGAAGATGAATCTTGAGAAGATCGCTCTCGAATAGTTCATCGACAATCTGCAAGGGGCTGCGCAGCATATAGTCGATGACGCGGCGGCCATCTTCGCTCTGCTCCAGTATCCCCAGAAACACTGACATGGGCAACGGCACGGTAAACATGCCCGCGACGATCATCGGCAGGATGCGCATGCCCCAGACAACAAATTCCCGGTAGGCGTCCGCGTCCCGTGGCGAAAATTGTGCGATCTGGCCACACATGGAATCGAGATCGACGAGCTGGTGAAGCGTTCGAAAGTCGTCCAGCACTGTCGTGGCCATCGCGGGTGGACGGAAATATTGCAGTCCGAACTGTGAAATCAGGCCCAGCTCATCGTTCAGGATCATGGGATTGGCTTGCGCCATTGCATGAACAACTGAATGCTTGTCATATTTGAAGCCTGGCGCATCGCGTTCCAGCGTAACCGCGCCGCCGCCGATGACGTCGTTCCGTTCCAGGACGACGACTTTTTTACCTGCCTTCGCAAGATAGGCAGCAGCACCCAGCGTGTTCTGTCCGCTGCCCATTACAACGACATCGTAATTGTTGCTCATATACCTCTGCCTATCTAATGATTGACTGCTTCTCGTGTCAGTCGGCGCTGGCGGCGAATGAAGGGTAGATCATCCTGCGATATGATCACTGGACAGGCCCCCTTTCTAACCGCCGCGCCGTCTCTCATCTTATGGCGCGTTGCAGGGGCAGTTTACCATTCCTGATTAGTCCCACGTCCAGGTGGTACGGATCGATCAGAAAAAGATCGGGATGAACATCCCATATCTTGCAGATAAAACGGTAGGGGGTCAGCCCGCGAAGGCATTTAAGCCGTCGCTTGTAGTTGAATGAATGGAGGAAATGCGCGAGGTACAGTTCGAGTTCCGCACGGTCCCCATAGGCAAAATGATCGATACTATCGCGGGGCAATTTGCCATCGGCCATGCTCTCGTCGAGCCAGCTTTCTTCGACTTGATATATCTGATGATCGATGCCGTGATACTGACACCGCCGATCGAAGCGCGGCGTCGAGAAATATGCGATCGACGCCCTGCTATAGCGTATCGGGAATGTACTCTGAACATAGTTGCTGGTCAGGACGATGTGGATTTTATAGGGAATGGACGCGACCAATGCGTCGAGAAACGTCACGGTTGCGTCATCGTCAGGTTGTTGGACGACTTGGGCGAACGTGAATTTGCTGAACCGGTCGGTGGCCGCATAAAGGTACAGATTGCCCCGCGCAGTCCGTAATTCGGTGAGCGAGATCACAAAAATGCCTATTTGACGCGGGAAGGAGCGCTTGTCGGTAATTCCGCCGAAATCGATGTTGGGAATGCGACTGATCCCGTTGCGCTTGAGACAGCGATGTAGCGATGAACGGGTAAGATGGGGAATCGATATCTGAAGCGCGTAGAGGCAGTCGTCCAACGGCAACATGCTGTGCCGCCGAAAGGAGATAACCATATTTTCTTCTTCAAGGGTCAGCGATTTCGAACAGGCCATTTTGCGGTCGACGACAGCATCGTTGGGGGTGGGTCGCTTTTTCCACTTGGCGACCGTTTTCGGGTTGATGCCATAGGTTCGGGCCAGGTGTCGAATGCTATCCGTGCTGTTGCGAATGGCGCGGCGGACCTCGTGGGTGGTTATACCGTTCTGCCTTCCTTCACGCATATTTGTGTGTCCAGCCCGCTCATGCACGCGCCAACATGGGAATGACCATGCTACGCCGCTCAGATGCTAGGTCATGCCGATGCATTTCGAAAGCCCGTCGGCTGGCTTCTGTATCGATCAGCCTGATTCTTCGATGCGTGGGGGAGGCCTGTGGCATGCTAACAGCCTCTTCTTTCGGATGAGCGGGGAAAACATTATCGGTTGGTGGCGATGCCCACCATAGAGACGGGTCGCTATCCCTGACTATAACTTGCCGGTGATGATGCATGGCGACCGAAAAGCGCCGACCGATCCTTGGTCGAGATATGAAGTCGCGCGATCTACCCAGAATGAAGTGCTTATACAGCGGGTATAGGATCAAGCAAGTTGGACGATATCGCCATCCCACCCTCGCGCGCAGCTTCAGTTAGGCTTGGCGCCTGTAGATTTGCGAAACAAC
>NZ_JBMDJF010000015.1:0-82507 GCF_057809055.1 Sphingobium sp. FG58
CGCGAGCTTTCCTATTCCGGTGCCGGCAACAAGGCCGCCTTCCGTCGGCGCTTACAATGCACCCAGCTACTCGCGATCGTTTCCGACACTACGCGCTATTCGCAGTGGGTGCCTTGGGAGATTGGTGTCGCGACTGAAAAGGACTACCCCTTGGCTACCTTCTCAACGGGCACAAGCTTGCCACCCGAATTCTTACGCAAATGGCCGTATTTACAGAGCGACGCCGATCTGGATGCATATGCTAGACGATCAAAGAGCGCTGAGCGAAGCTTTGACGAAAAGCGCCGCATCGTCACCGCCGGTGTTGCCCGCATCCGCTCGACCAAAGAATTCTTTACCGGATTACGCGCTGACCTCGGCCAACGCTGAAGAAAATCAGCCCGCCAGCTGCCGGACGGTTTGAGAAAAGGGATTCAATTGCAGAACCTGGCATCCGGATGCGATCGCGTGCGCGACCACATCGGCTGTCCCACCAAGGCCCGCTGCCGGTTCGCCGTCCCAGACAGCGATCAGCAGATCACTATCGTCGGCAACGCGGACGCCCGCCGCGAGGAACGCCTCCTGATCCGTTCCCGTTCGCTCCAACATAACGGTGCGTGCGGAGCGGGCGAGCAGATTGCGATAGGCTTCGAGGCCGACACCCTCGAAGCAGCGATCATATCCCTCGAATGGTATGACGGCGGTCAAGGCGATGCCAATCGCGAGTGCTTCTTCGGCGAAGAGTTGATCGGTGCCCACTGCAAGGCAGCTCAGAGCCTGATCGACTGCAGTCGCCTCCTGAAGAATGGCAGCCACTTTGGTTCGGGTCCAAGCCCAATCTAGGCCTTCGCGTGCCTGATGGCCAGTAACACCGATCTTTCCCGCAGTGTGCATCGCGACCACCCCAGCCCTATTGCGCCTTTCGCCCAACTATCAGATTTGCTCCTTCACGACCAGGCGACGATAATGCTCGCCGAGAATCGTTAGCCGACACGATCTGCTCTCAATCGCGGCGTGATACATGTGCTTGGTCCCGACCGGAACGACCAGATTTACACGGTTCAGGTTCTGAAGGATTACGAAGCGACGCGTGTTTTCTTCGATAGGGTCAACTGTAACGCCTTCGATCGGACGGTCCGGCTCGAAAGTAGGATCCAGATCGAATTCGAAGTCAGCAGTTGGAAAGAGCCCTGAGATCGCTCTCAGATCCTCAAGCGAGATCGGCGGCTGCACCTGCCGGAGCGACACGAAGCTGTTGACGTTAGTCCGGAAGATCGGACGCTGACGGCCCCACGAACCGAGCGACTGGTCGATGTGCGCATAAACGCTGCCTGGCGTGATCTCGCCCACCAGATTGGCGGCAGCTCCCTCAAGCGCATCAACCAGCAACGTTGTAAAAACGCCCCCCTCATCCGTTTCGAGAGCATACTGCTTCTCCGATGAGGCAGTCAGAATGGTCAACCCGTGGCTCAATTCAGCGAAGCGCGGATCGTTCTCCGCCGTCCCGGCAATTCCCGAATAGCAACTGTCGAGAAGAATGATCTTATTCGACACTTTCGAATCGTTTGCGAGTTTGAGAACCTCCCCCATCGGAAGGCCGTCGTCACCGGTCTCCGTGTCCGTCGCGCAGAGATAGCCACCTGTCGCTTCGATGTGACCATGTCCCGCGAAGTACAGCAGGGCGACTTCCTCATCCCCAGAGAAGAGATCACGGATTTCCTCTTTAAGCTGCTTGCGTGTGACGATGTCGTTAGGGCCCGTACCAGTCAGAATGTTAGTCTGAAAGTTCTTAGTCTGACCGGCGTCTGTATTGCGGTCAAGGACAGCCTTCACCTTGTGGGCATCGTCTACGCAACCGGAGAGCTGCTCGAGATCCTGATAATAGTCGATGCCAACGACCAGCGCCTTGCGTCCCTTACCCACTTTCAGAGACCGTCGATGAATTCGGCGATCGTGGTCCAACTCCAAGCCATCGGTGACAGGCCGACGACGGCAGTGCGGTCGGTTGAATAAGCCCACATCGCGAGAAGCGGCACACCTTCCTCCTTAGCGCACGCGATCTCCCATTTCTGACCAGAGCTGGTCAGCGAGTCCTTGCTGATAAGCGCGATAACGCCGTCAGAGCGCCTGATCCGAGTGCGTACCTTGGTCTTCCACTCCTCTGTGTATGCCTCCTTCACTGACATATCGATATATTCGAACGGTGAATCCGTATGGAGCGACTGCCCTTTTAGCAGGTTGCGTTGGCCTTCGTCCTCGATCGCGAATGCTACGAAGACAACCTTCTTGTCGGCCATTTTAGTTAGTCCCCCAAAATTTACCATGCGTCGGAAAGAATATTGGCACGACGCCTCCCTCCCGCAAGAGCGAGAAATTTAAAATTAGATCACACAACGGTAGCCCTGCATCCTGACAATCTCAGTTTGATCGCAAGCAGACATCAATCGTCAGCAAGCACATCGATGGCGATCATGCCTTCCTCGTCCGGCGGGTAATGTGCGCTATATCCGTAACGGTCCGCGACCTCCTGCTTGGCCCAAGGCCGGGTCTGTTCGGTAAGGTAGTTGAAGTAGAGGTGTTTTCGCCCTTCAGGTCCGAAGTGAAGAAATAGCGCGATTGATTGCGGGTCGGGATGGCAATGTATGTTACCATTGGTCGAGATTGCCAGCCGGCGGCAGTCGAGCATCTCAATCAGCTTGCGATAAGTGTTTTTCGCGCTGCCGTGATGCGAGGCTTTAAGGACGTCGACGCGGTAGCGCCCGCCCTCTCCAGCAGCGAGCGGTTCCAGGGAGGCCGCGAGCAGATCGGGATGCGCATCACCGCCGAACAGAATTCTCCTTCCGCCCCATTCGGCAATGAAGGCTATACTAGATCCGTTGGGCAGTTCGGTGTCGATCGGTCCGGGGGCGATCAGATCCTCTACGATCAGGGGATTCGGCGGCAGGGGGCGTTTCGGCTTTTTGACAAGACCTCGCGCCCGAACACCCTGCTGCTGATGCCACTGGCTCCATTTTTTTCCGAGGGCGGCAAGATGCTGCTCGTCCGGCGAGAGCATCGTGATCTTCAGCCCTGCGATGTCGATAACGCCGGGCGCCGATTCGATCTTCGCAACCCCGTCAGAAAAAGAGGTGTTTAAAGGCCACTGAAGTTTGGCAAGAGAGGCTGAATAGGCGTCACCCTGCTTCATGCTCCGGATGCCGGTCGATGTCATCTCTGTCCGACCATTGTACCAAACCTGCTTCGTCACCAGCGGTCGATTTGAATCCCGAAGGTAGGCCAGGGCTCCTTCAATGTGGTCGGCATCAATGTGTGTCAGCACATATAGCTCGAGGCTCTCTCCTTTATCAGCGAAGCTCGAAAGCCGTTTCTTCAGATGCGGATAGGCGGGCGCCCTACCTCCATCCACCACCATGTGATGTAGATGGCTATCGTCTCCCCAAGACAATAGCAGGCAGTCGCCATCGGCAGCTGGCAGCATCAATAGGCGTAACGTCGACATATCGCTTCCCTCCCCAGGGGGCTCCATTGCTGCCACTCTATGGCGATACCCCAGCTGCTACAGAGAAGCTCGCTTGATCCGCCATGGGGCCGCAGCTCTGACGGGTTGGCTGTGTAAAATCAGACCTCAATCACCGCTTCGCCCGTAATTTCAGGAGTAATCTGGGCGCTAATTTCAGTCCGCAGATCGATCCCATCAGCGGCCCGGATGCTGGCGATCAAGCTATAGCGCGCGGGTTCTCCTACCCGGTCTTGCGCCAGATTTTCCCGCCACCAGCCACCAGTAGGGTATATGATGATGCTGTTGCGCTCCGCGAGATCGGCGGCAGTGCCTTCCCAGATATCGGCGTGGAGCGAGCCGCGATGGCGCAATTGCGGACCGATCGTCCACCCTGTGTCGGAAGCCTGCCGGGCGGGAGGGCGCGGACCAGCCTCCGACGTAATGCGGCGCAGGAACACGTCCGGTTTTTCGTCGGCGGACTTGAGCGCAAAACGCAAGCCGTGACTGGCATAGCTGTGTCGACGAGACTGGCCCCGCTCGCCGGGATTTGGCTCGATAAAATAGCTCAGCGTCAAGCGCAGCTGCACCAGACCCTCGCCCAGTTCGGCCAGTTCCTTCTTCGGCCAGATCAACTCATGCACCATGAGTTGATCAGTGACGGCCTTGCCCTTCTCCATCTTGAATGGGATAAGGCTGTCCTCGACGACCATCGTCACGTCATTGTCGAGACTGCCGAGCGCGCGCACCAGCGATGGCGCCCCGAAGCCGTAGCGCCGTACCAGGCTGGTTCTGTTGAGTGTACCTAGATAGCCGGTCATGGCCGGTGTCCATTCGGCTGAATGCACGATCAGCCCGCGCACCGTCTCTGGCCACAAAGCTGGCTTTTCGGCGAGTATCTGGGCGGCCATTCGAGCGCCCAGCGCGGTGGCCGCACTCGTGTCGCCCGTGGTTGTAAATGGCCGCTCGGTCGGTTTGCGATAGGTCGTCAGCATCGCGAGATCATCGACATGATCGCCCATACCGCTGGCAGGATCGATTCCAATATTGCCGCCCTCAAACATGACATCCGGCTTGAGCGGCCAGTCGCGATGCCAGGAGACGGAAGTACGGCTTCGAGCGGCAATGTCGCCGACAGCGGCAAAGGCATTCCAACCAGCGAAACTGGTGTCCGTGATAACGGACTTTTCGGTGAATGCACCAACGGTCAGCGCATTCCATGCCTGCGCCGGGCTCTCGATCGGCATTAGGTCGTTCCGGTCGGGATAGTCGGCGGCATTGATAGCTTCGCGAATATTCCCGGCGGATACGGTGATGATCCGGGGCACTTCGTCCCGCCCAAACGCCAACGCATCCAGCTTGGCCGACCATGATGAAGGCCGCCCGCGCCAATGATCGCCAGGGCTTGTCACCGCCAGACATATAGCGCGTGGCCGGTTCGGAGCGGTGATTTCAGCGCGCGCGATAGCGCGCGCCGTGATCGCGCCATAGAGGTCCGGGTCGTTTGCACCATGATCGGGCAGAATTTTCACGGATTCGAGGCGGTGGCGCACCGTGACTGGACCAGCGCTCGCCAATATGTCCGTGAGATCGCCATAAAGGGCGATGCCCGACAGTTGCGTACCATGCCCGCCATGGCCTTGCAGGCTTACATCCTCGCCGTGCCATCCAGCCTCACAGGCTTGCTGATCGGCCGGGTTGAGCAGCGGAGCGATCATGGCATGGCTGATCGTCGTACCGGAATCGAGCAGGCAGACCGCAGGGGCATCGGCATCGCAGGGATCAAGCCGCCCGGCCAGATCCTCCGACCAGAGATGCTGGTCTCCGCCATCCATGCCCATGAAGAAGGCAGGCGTGTCGCGCGCCATCCGCAATTCCGCGACCGTTTCGGTATTGGCGATGATGCGGCCCAGATCCTCGGCCGTGGCATGGACAATTCGAACCTCCCGCTCGGCGAACTCCAGCACGGTTTCCCGTAGCGGAAGGCCAAGCGTCTGCGCGGCCGCCTCGAATTGCGCGCGCGTGCCTTTGCGCAGCCAGACCTCCCACCAGGCTCTCACATTAGCAGCGGGGAATAGGTCAGCCGCGTCGGTGTAAAATGAGCGGGCCACAGCAAGTCGGGCGGTCTCTATCGAGGCAATCAGCCGCTCATTCTTCGGCCTGCGGGTTTCCACAACGCTGCCATCGTCCAGGGTTTTGGCCTTGACGTTGTCTTGCGTCCCGTAAGCCTCAACCTTGCCGAGATAGTAGTCGCGCTGGGATTCGGGCACGAAGACTGTCGCCGCCACATGCTGCTCATCGGCGGGCTGAACGCTCACCAGCTCGATGGGAAACTTCCCCTTGCGCTCCAGCTTGTCGACCATCTGGGCCTGTCCGGACGGCAGGATGAACTCGATGTAGAAGCCGGGTGTCCCGGATGCGATTTGCGGATCACGATTTGCAAGCAGCGTCTCGCCTGCCGCAACCACTTCGGTCAGCGCCTGCGTCAGTTGCTGGGCATGCGTTGCCCGGTCTCGTTCGGGTGCGACCGAACTACTACCCTTTGGCGGGTAAGCCGTATAATTCGCCGACTTTCCCGACGCAGGCCAATAGAAATGGGAATAAGGCCTTGCCGGCTCGTCAGCCATATTATCCGCGTGCCGCCGCCTTGCGCTCACTCACTGCCAGGAGGAGGTCGGTGTTCGTTATCCGTTCGCGATCATCGAGCAGCGCATATTTGGCGGCCTCATTGGCGATGCGAGCCAGTTCCGCCTGGCTGAGCCCCGCAGCCTCGCCAACGATCGAGGGCCATTCCACTTCGGTTGTATCGAACAGCGCCAATCGGCTTTCGAGGATGGCCTTGGCCACGGCTTCGCTCGGCAGGGTATATTCGATCACATCGTCGAACCGGCGATACAAGGCTGGATCGAGCAATTCGGGATGGTTGGTGGCTGCGACAATGAGCCCCTCGCTCTCATCCTCTTCCAGAAACTGAAGGAAGGAATTGAGCACGCGGCGAATCTCGCCGACATCGTTGCGCTCGCTGCGACGTGAGCCGATCGCATCGAACTCATCGAAGAAATAGACGCCGCGCGTTTCGGCCATGGCCTCGAAAACGACCCGCAGCTTCGATGCCGTCTCACCCAGAAACTTAGTCAGCAGCCCATCGAGCAGCACCGTGAACAACGGCATCTTGAGTTCGCCCGCCATGGCAGCGGCCGTCATCGTCTTACCAGCACCAGGCGGGCCGATCAGCAGCAGCTTGCGGCGTGGCTGGAGGCCATGCTGGCGTAATCTATGCTGCTGCCTCTGCTCCACCAGCACACGGCGCAGCCGTTCATACAAGTCTTCCGGGAGCACCATGCTCGACAGGCGTGTATCGACATATCTGGCCGCAACCAGATTAGCGAGATCACCCTTGGGCTGGACCAGCGGGATCGTCTTGCCACGAACCGGCCTTTTCTGGCTCTCGCGAGCTTGGTCGAGCATGTCGCGCAACTGCTGCGCAAGTTTGCCGTGGCCGCGACGCGCTTCGTTCGCGGCAGCTTGCATGGCAACAGTATAGAATTGTTCGTCGTCGCCGTCGAAATGGCTCTGGAGCAGCGCGACGAGATGCGTGGCTGTCGTCACACCCCTCTCGCAATTCTTACTGTAGCAAACGATTTCATCATCAACACTCGCGCTGTCTCGTTACGGCAACGCCGTGAAACTCCAGGGAAATCAATAGCCCCCAAAAACTCCTGACAGTCCTATCGTTGTTCCACGCATAAAACAATCTTTAGCTCCACGAGATCCGTCATCTCCCGCTCTCCCTGCAGCTGGCATTTTCCGGGACAGGGTCAGTGTAGCGGCGTCAAAGGACGGTAAGATCGCTTGTTCTCTGCGTCCGCTATCGCCGCTTCGGCGTTCCGAAGCCGACAGTCGCGAATGTCCCACTTGTGGTAAATATTCGGTGCCCAAGTCGAGTTCGATATTGACCACAAGAGAAGACCCCTGCCGCATGGTCTCACATAAACCGGTTGGGCGCCGGACCGTCCTGTCAACGCCTGTTTCGATCGATCAGCTGACGCAGGCTTTCGACCGGGATGAGGGTAGATGTTCCGATCTTTACGATCTCGATGTCGCCCGACTGGATCAATTCATAAAGCTTCGATCGCCCGATGCCTGTCATTCTGATGGCGGCGGGTATCCGGACCGTCAGAGGTTCTGGCGGGCTCTCAGAAATAGCTTGAGGTTCGTTCTGGGTATCGCGCGGCAATCCCCGCCGCGTCCTGATCACATGTACCATGATGCTGTTCCTTGATGCTGGAGATGTCAGGCAGGATTGGCAGGTCGGCTGGGACCGCCGGGTCTGCTGACCGAATTGATGCTGATGCCGATGAGGGGGAGAGGCGCACGCACCCGATCGTTCCGATTGCGGGCGGGGGCCGGGTCGGAAACAGGTGGCGTGTCGTCCATGTCGCTGACCGGTTCGCCTGCCGCGTCACCGTTTGAGAGATCGACATCGCCGGGTAGCGACATGGTTTCGTCCTCCAGCATCTCGCCAAGCTTGACCGCCGGGGTGCGACGTTCGACAAATGCCGTCGCGATCGTCTCCCCCTTGAGATAGCGATCCCTGAACCGGATGACCGGAAGATCGCGGCCGAACCGAAGATAGCCGGTGAGGTTGGGCAGGTTCATGACCTCGGTCGGCATGACCAGCGGCCGGGTTACCTGCACCCGCGACAGGTTGACCCCGTCGCGCATGTCGTTGACCCCATAGGACATGCCTTCATTGGCCTCGATCTGCTCGACCTGACCCAGATTCTCGGAGATCAACCGCGCGGTTCCGCGATCATTGGCGCGCAACGCCACCCAGGTCGAGCAATAGCCGGTAATGGCTGCCGCCTCCTGCGCGCCGTAGGTGGCCTCCAGCTGCGGATAGCTCTGGAACCCTAAGATGCCACAGCCGCCATATTTGCGGGCACGGGCAAGAAAGTCCCCAAGCGACGGCAGTTTGTGAAGCGAAGGCAATTCGTCGATCACGCAATAGAGACGCCGCTTGCGATCGGGCTCCATGCTCATGATCGCGGAGATGGCGATGTCGAGCCAGACGGTGATGAGGGGCCGCAAGGTCGGCAGCTGGTCGGTCTTCACGGTGATGAACAGCCAGCTGTCATCCTTCTCGTCTCTCACCCAATCGCGGATCGACAGCCCCTTTTCGGTGTCGTCGAGATAAGCGAAGCTGCGCAGCATGGAGGCCAGTTCCGCCTGGATGCCCGCCGAGGTTCGCTCCCCTTCGACCGACACGAAGGCAGCCCCGTTGGTGCCCGCGACAAAGGCCGAAAGCGCCTTGAGGTCGGAACGCACCAATATGTCGAGCATGGCCGAGACCAGCATCCGCTTTTGCGTCACCAGCTTGCGCATGACGGCCACCATGGTGCCGCGCGCGGCGCGCGCCCAGAAGGGATCCTTGCCCTGATCGGGGATCGTGGACTCGGCCATCTGGTCATAATGATAGTCGCGCGGCACATCCGCCCAGGGCGTCCAGGCATGCGATCGCTCATCGAGCGGATTGAGGATGATGTCCTTGCCGGGACGGTAGAAACGCTCGACGAAGGTTCCGGCGGTATCATAGACGATCGCCCGCTTGCCCTCCGCACGGATCCCGCTCAGCATGCGGTTGAGGACATTGGTCTTGCCCGTACCCGGCGCGCCGCTCACCAATATATGTTCGGCTTCGAACGCGGCGGGTATCTTCACCTTGCCGATGCGCAAGGGTCCCTTGCGCTGCCAGAAGAGCAGGCGACGCAGGTCGGTCCGGCTCGCCAGCCGCGCCCCACGCAGATATTCGTTGGAGCCAAGACCCCGACCGGTTCGGGTGAAGATGAACCAGGCGACCAGCAGCATGATGAGGGTGAACCCGCCTGCCAGAACAGCCCCCCAGACAGCGTGATGCTCGAGCGCGGCGAGTGCCTGGCGCGCTACCCCCGATACCATGAGCGCATCACCGCTGGTCCAGTAGATTTTACCCGCCGGTGTCCTGAACAGGAGCGGCGCGTCGCCCGGCATATTGCCGCGCACCGATGCCTCGGCGATCTTGAGCAGCACGAACCGTTCATAGCTGCCCAGATGCTCAAGGACATACCAGATTGTGCCCATCACCCAGATGGCCAGCCCCGCCGCCATGGTCTGGAAGAAGACCTGGGTGGTCATGCGCACATTGTGGACGATCGCCTGGCCGCCCCGTGTCCAGGACCCCAGCATATCATTGCGGAAGATGCTCATCGACCATCTCCCATGACACGGCCGTCGGTTTTGTCGACCGCGCTCAACGGATCCTTGGCGGGATCGAGCAGGCCCCGCTCGCGCAACAAATGCCGGGCATCGGCCATGCCGCGCTCGACCACATGCGGGGAAGTTTCCGCCGCAAGGGCAGCGAGGATAGCGAAGGTCTGGATCGAGACGCTGAGCAGTTCGTCCTGCCCGGTATAGGCATATCGCCCTCCCGGAAAGGCGACATCCTCAATGACTGGACGCAGAAATTCGGAGATGGAAAGTTGCGCACCGGCGGCCCGGCGCTTGACGCTATGATGCAATGCCTCATCGAGGCGGATAGTTATAATAGGCATGACACATCTTCCAAACAAAGAGGATGGCCTGCCCGCCACGGACAATCATAACATCAGGTGGATGGGAGGGAACGAGTGAATCGAAGAAATTGTCCCACGGGACAAATTGTAACCGGCCAGTGATCTTTTCGACACAGTTGGATCGCGCACCAAACGCTGTTCCGAAGCCAGAAAAAATACATGTATTCGAACTATGGACTACATGTATTCAGGAAAAATCGCTTCTTACTTCAGCTGCTTACCTGAAATTGGCACCCCCATCGCAATACATGTATGCAGCAGAGAAGTTTCGCCAGATTGCCCATTGGTTGCACAAATCATTGATATTGAACAATAAATACACGCAGCACCCGTGCGTACGGTGCATTACATTATGCCCACAGGGCATGCGTCCCGACTTCGCATGAGCCTGCGAATGCGCCAGCATCAAAATCGCCTCGGGCGGCCCCCAAAGGCCGGTTAAATCAGGCGATTCTGCCCAACGTCGCGAATCGGTTTTTGCGCCCGCATTGGGTCCTGAAATGCCCTCTGCCTTGTCGCAATCATGGATCCCCGCATGTCCTGGGGATCGGTCCTCGCCATCGGACCATTGCCGCCCGGCAAAAGTCGCCAATCGCTGGCGGACATGAAAATGGCGCCGATCCAGGGGGGGAAGGATCGGCGCCGGGGGGTATGATCAGAAACGGGCCAGTCCCGATTTCGATCCATGCCCATCGCACATTCCCATGCCCGCCATGACACAGGGCGATGTTGCCGGTACAGCGCCCGCTCCAATCAGGAGAGAGCATCATGCTGGCCGCGCGTACCTACAGCATATCGATCGATCGCAACTGGCAGGCCCTGTATGAGGCGATCTGGCGACCTGAGATATTCCCCAAATGGGCATCGGGCCTGACCGAGTCCGATCTTCGCCGGGGTGGAACGGGTTGGATCGCCGATGGCCCGGAGGGTCCGGTCACGATCCGCTTCACGCCCCATAATGACTATGGGGTGATGGACCATGTGGTCGAGACAGGGGATGGACGGGAAGTGCATATCCCCCTGCGCGTCATTGCCAATGGCGAGGGGGCGGAGGTCATGCTAACCCTGTTTCGTCAGCCCGGCATGACCGACGAGGATTTCGCGCGCGACGCCAAATGGATCACCCGCGACCTGCGGGCGCTCAAGACCTATGTGATGGGCTGAGCGCTGCTTCCAGGTCCGCGATCCGTGCGCCACAAAGTTCGCGGACCAACCCCTGTAGCATCGCCACGCGCTCCGCCAGCCAGTCCAGTTCCTCGGCGGTGATGACATATTCGCGGGAATAGCGCGCCTTGATATAGGCCTCGCGCAACAGATTATAGGCGCGCTTTTCAAACTTGCTGTCGGTCGGCCAGATGGCGCGCAACCGGGGTTCCAGCTGTTCTGTCTGGGCGCGCAACCGGTTCAGATTATGGGTCTTGGGGCTGTACAGGGTGCGGACCAGAAAGATGCAATGGTAAAGCCGTTCGGTCGCCTGATGGAAGCTGAAAGCGGCTTCCTTTGGCGCACTGTCGTTCAGCAAAAATTGAGCGGCGCGAATAAACTTCCCGGCGCTCTCGAACCATTCCTCAAAATAGTCCCGCGTCTCCTTGAGGGCTTCTCCCGCCGATAGCCGTTTGGGCTCCACGAAAGGATGCCCGGGTTCTTCATGCAGCAGGATGCCGTCGCGCAAAATGTCCATGAAGAAGTAGCGCCCAAGACGCAGCTTCTCGTTCACGTCGTCAAGGCTGTGATAGACCAGCCCGACCGGAGTGCGCAGTGCCTTGCCCTCGGCCAGTTCCTCCAGCAGCCGCTCCTCGGTCTTGGTCCAGAATTCCGCAATGTCGGTCAGGTCGTCATGATCGACGATGACGAGAATGTCATAGTCGGAGAAATAGCGCCCCACCGGATCCTCGACCCAGTCGCCGCGTGCATAGCTGCCAAACAGGATGATCTTGAGAATCTGTCCATTGCGAAAGCGCGGCTGGGTGCGGTGGCGGATGGCCTTGGCAAAGCCCTCCCTAATGATGTCGACGACATGACCGAGCTCCCGACGCTTGGCGTCGGGCAATTTTATTTCCGGGTCGTCGAGCCTCTTCATGATGCCGCGCAGAATCGCGGCAAATCATCGCCTTGCCAAGCCCTGAAAGTCGGCAAGGCGATTTAGCCTCCTATTGCATTTCGCGGGCGATGATCCGGATGGCCTCGAGCATGTGACTTTGCACCTGTTCGAGCGACATGCCCTCCCGCTGTGCAATCTCGACATAGCTGAGCCCCTCCACCTGACTGGCGAAAAAGACCAAATATGCATTGGGCGGCAGCTTCTCGAGGGCTGCCAGCGCCTTTGCATGGTGCGCGGGATCATGATCAGTCATGGTCTTCCCCCTCTTCGTTGAGGCTATCAAGAAGATAGTCGGCGGCCTTGCTGGCTTGACTGGCGGCGCGGAAGATCGCCTTGCTGTCCTCACGCAGGACGGCCAGCCATGCGCCCAGATAATCGGCATGGCGCACGGTCGGCACGATGCCCAGTTCCGCACAGAGGAAGGCGCTGGCCATTTCGGCGATCAGTTCCTCGCGGGCATAGGCGGGACTACCAAAGCCGGTCGTAGGGAGACGGTCGAGCCGCGAACGATGGCCGGTCCAGTGCCCCAGTTCATGCAGTGCGGTGCGATACCAGTTGATGGGTTCATGAAAATGTTCGGGCCGGGGCACGCGAATATAATCGTCCTGCGGGGCGTAATAGGCTTCCCCGCCGCCGATACGGATATCCGCGCCGGTCGCTTCGATCAGCGTCTCCGCGCGGGGGATGGCAATGGCCGGGTTCCACGTTGCAATGGTGTCAGCCGATGCTGCTACGTCCAGACCCTCGCACTGGTCGATGTTGAAGACGGTAAAGCGTTTGAGGAAAGCAATCTGTCGCGGTTCGCCATCCGGTCCGGTTGGCGCATTGTCGCCATCCCTGGGCGTGAACCTGTCGGCATAACAGACGGTCGTGCCTTGCTCCCCCTTGCGCACATTGCCGCCCAAGGCCTGCGCCTGTCGATAGGTCAGCCAGCGTTGCGAACCATAGCCCTGTTCGAACAGGCGGTGCCACAGGATCAGCACATTGATGCCCGAATAGCGCCTGCCGGTCCCGCCGTTGCGCGGCAGGCCCAGTGCCGCCTTGCCATTATCCCATGGCCGCACCCAAGGCAGGGTGCCTTCCTCCAGTTGCGCGATGATCCGGTCGGTCACCTCGCTATAGAGGGTCGCGCCGGTGCGCGTGGTCTTGTCCTGATATGTCATGACCTTTCTCCTTCCCGCATCGCACCGGCCGCCGGAGTGGCGGGGGTGGGCGGCAGGAGCGAACCGGCAGGCGCCCCGACAGAGGCGGGCCGCACCCGCAAGGGCCGCAACGGATGTGGAGGAGTTGGCGCGAAGCCCGACTTGCGGCACGCCGCGGGGGGACTAGAGGGTAGCGACGCCCACCCCCGCCGCGCCGACAGGCCGATCAGACATTGATCCAACGCCATCGTGCCGATTGCGCGATGTCCGCTGCCAAGCCCTTCGCGCTGCCTATCGCAGCGCTCCGCATGCCCCGGAAATACCCGCACACATCCACGCCGGGCGGCGAAGCCGACCGGCGCAAAATTCCGCGCGACCATGCTTGTCCATTGGCTGGGGTAAACAAGCGGGCGACGTCTCTGCGCCGCCCGCCCCATCTATCAGGCTGCCCGTTGCACTGGCTCGTCTTCCTGTTCTGTTGCAACAACCGCGCTGTCATCCTGCGTTGCGTCCGCGCCTTGCGCTTCGCTCTCGCCCTGCGTTTCGGCGTCGTCCGCGCCTTCCCCCTCGATCAGTGGTGCAATCGCCGCCCAACGCTCGACGCAGCCAACCCCGCCCCGCTCGGTATAGGCAGAGGGCGGGAAAGCCATCCAGCGCGGCACCCATCCATCCCGCTTCTCCCGCCCATTGGTCCCGGCAAGGCAATCGCGCACGATCTGCCGCTGCACCTTGGCGGTGGCCCCGGCATTGCCCGCTGCCACCTCCCTGCCTGCCACATCGGCAAGGATATGCCCCATCACTTCACGATCACGGACGAGGTCAAGCAAAGCGTCATCGGCCTGCCAGCAGGACGCCATATCCACATCCATCTGAACGCCCAGATATTCGACCAGCGCCGTTCCGGCTTCCAGCGTTTCGCCCATGACGATGGCAAGGATACCCAGCACCATGGCGTCATCAAGGTCGAGCAGCCGCAGATAGAGCGGGATCAACGCCCTGTCATAGCCATGGCCGGTCACGGTCGGCGTGTCAGGATCAAGACCAAGCAGGTCGAGCGCGATCCGGCGCTCTTTGTCGAAATCCGCTTCCGAAAGGCAATTCTCGACGCTTTCCGTAATCGCATCGCTTGCGCCCCGCTGCGATGCGACATCGATCCGCCATAGCGACGATCCAGCAATGGCATGGGCGACCATCAATCGCAAAGCGATGGCAGGGGCGGTGCCGACCTTCGCCCGCACGGCGGCATGACGGTGCAGATCGACATAGCTGGCCAGCGGCGCGGACAGTTCGGGCCGAACCACCTTCGCGACGCTGCCGCCCTGTTCCAGCTTCCGCGCTTCCTTAAGCGTCACATAGCCCTCATGAAAGCTGACATCGCCGCCATGGCCGATGCTGACATAGACCCGCCCGCCCTTGGCCTTGGGACAGCGCTCATGCTCCCATGCATGAAAAGCCTCGCCGCGCGCCATAACGGTAACATCCTGCCAGCCTGCGTCGCGCAGCGCTTCGACCTTCCCGGCAATCGCCGCCTCCTGCATCTGCCAGAACAGGTCGGCGTCCGCGAAATAGCTGTGATCGCCAAACAGGTCGGCGACGATCCCGCCCTTGTAATCGGCGGTATCGAAGAGTGCCTTGTCGGTCGCAATGGCGCTGCCACCCAGCAGCCAAGCCTTTACATAATGCCCCATGGGCGGGCGCGCGTCCGCATCGTCCAGCAGCGCCAGCCATTCACGCTGCCGGGCTTTGGACGCCAAGGTCAGATGGCGCACGGTGACAGCGTCGATTTTGTCGCTGCGATAGAGATTGCGGATGCGGGGCAGCAGATTGCCCAGCGCCAGCGTCCGCTTCACCTGCAAGGCGGTGAGGCCAAAGGTCAGCGAGATATCTTCGGGCGACCGGCCTTCCCTGACCAGCCGGGTGAAGGTCTCCCATCGCGTCACCTCGTCGGGATCGAGCCGGGCGATATTCTCGATCAGAGACGCTTCCAGCGCCGCCGCATCGTCGCCCGCCTCAATGATCGCGCAAGGCAGCGGCTCGACGCTCCCTTCCTCCTGCGCCACGACCAGCGCGGCATGATAGCGCCGCTTGCCCGCGACAATCTCATAGGTGGTGGGCGATCCATTCTGACGCACGATCAATGGCACCAAAATGCCCCGCGCGCGCACGGATGGCAGGATATTCGTCAGGTCCGGCGTCTTCTTCACACCCCGCATGTTCGCAGGCGAGATCGAGAGGCAGGCGATATCAATATGCTTGAGTTCCATTGTCCTTACTCCTTGCCAAACACCGGCCCCGGAAAGCGGGGTGGGCGGCAAGAGCGCACCGGCAGGCCCGGACAAGCGGCGGGCTGCATCCGCAGGACCGCAACACTAGTGGAGGAGCCGCGCCACCGGCCGGCTTGCTGCCCGCCGCGACGGGCCTAGAGGGAAGCGACGCCCACACCGCTTGGCCGGGACCGGCCCACGCCATCGCCCCAAGCGATGTCCGCCAGTGATCCGCTAAGGATCGCGTGTCAGCGATCGAAACCCGCAAGGGCCGAGACAGGCGAAGCCAGGCTCGGTGGAGAGCAGCGACATAGAGCGCGGCCCAAAGGGGACGCCCGGAAAACCCCTAAGAAAAACAGCTATCCCTTGCCTGGTCCCCACTAACCGGGCCATGGTCGATACTGCGGTTGATGCCGCATCTGGGGGGATAACAAGGCCATGGCCTTTGGGGTTTTCATTCATCGGTCGGACTCGATCTACGACGACAGCCCAGCCGAACGCTATCAGTTCCCGTCCCAATATCTTGGCCGGGTCTCAGCCTGCATCAGCGACTGGATTGTTTATTACGAGCCGGTGAAGGTCAGCGGCAGCCGCGGCTATTTTGCGGTCGCCAAAGTCAGCCAGGTCATTCCCGATCCCCAGGCACCCGGCATGTATATCGCCATGATCGAACCGGGCAGCTATCTTGAATTTGCCAATGCCGTGCCCTTCAACGGTCCTGATGGCCTAGCGGAGCGCGGCCTTCTCAATGAGGCAGGCAAGGTTTCTGGTCGCGCCCAGGCAGCGGTGCGCCCCATCTCGACGGCTGACTTCAACCATATCCTCGATCTCGGCCTGGACGAGCGTGCCCCGCTCCTGCCACGCGTCGATGACCTGCCGCCGCCCCTCTTTCAAGACGAGGCCATGCCCTTCCTCGTCGAGCAGGAGCGCCGCCGCACGACAACGCTTGTTTCCAGGATCGAGCGCGACCGTGTTTTCCGCCGTGTCGTGCTGCGCGCCTATGACGAGCGCTGCGCCATCACTGGCCTCAAGCTCATCAACGGGGGTGGCCGCGCGGAAGCGGAGGCTGCCCACATCCGGCCAGTCGAAGCCAATGGCCCCGATAGCGTCCAGAATGGTATCACCCTGTCCGGCACCGTCCACTGGATGTTCGACCGGGGGCTTATCAGCCTCTCGGACGATCTCGACATCATGATTTCCCGTCAGGCCAATGACAGCGACAGCATCACGGGCCTCATCAACAAGAGCCGCCGCGCCACTCTTCCAATCCGCGCAGCAGACCGGCCACACCCGCATTTCCTGGCCTGGCATCGCGACAATGTTTTCAAACAATGATGCGGATGTTCAATTTCGACGAAGATATTTGAGGATGACTTTGTATGCGAGAGGCTGAATTCCGGGCATGGTTGGACAAACGCCTCTGGAAGGGTGAACCCCTTACCAAAAAAGCGAAAGACAATCGCGTCAGGCGTTGCGCACGCGCTGAGCGCGGCCTGAGAGGCCTTGGTTACGAACAGACAACTCTCGAAGAGATTTTTAATCTGGGGCTCTGGGAAAACCTGATCGGCCATCTGATCCAACTGAAGGACGATCAAACTGCCGATCCGTCTGTCATAAAATCTGTAGTGCCTCAGGCAGAAGAACCGAGCGGGCAGCTTTCAAATATGATCGCTGCGTTGAAGCAGTATGGCTATTTCCTTGAAGGCCAAAATCCCAACTATGGCTCAACTGATGAAGCGGACGCGATGGACCCCATAATGACCAACGAAGAATTGCTGAGTCGCTTTGACGGGAACGAGCCGTTTCATTCTGCGCGTCAACGATGGACTGAGGAGCAGGTAGAATCATTTTGCAAGATGGCCCGCGCAGTCAATGCCGCCGGGCTGGATTGGTATCACACCAGCATTCCACAGATCCGATTTGGACGAAGGTCGCCAGAAAATGATCGCGCGGAAGGCACGCTTGGTTCTGTCCAGCTGAGACGAGATGGCGGATTTCTCGAATTCAGCCATCAGCATGAGCGCCTTGGCCTCGCCGGCAGTTACCAGTTCGACCACCAGTCGGCTGAGCAATTTGTATCAGCCATCGCCAATGCTGATGATGCCATTCACGGTTGGCGAGCACCAACGCCGTCCCGGCTCGGTGTATGGCCGGATGAAACGGCGATCGACGAAGACGAATCTCAAGCCAGCCGAATTAGGCAATATGTACTGACGCGTTACATCACCCCCGCCCGTGAACGCGGCGAAGCAAGCGTGACAGTCGTCGTGGGTCCGTTAAACAATGAGATGGGCCTCAACATGGCCTGGCCTAACATCTGTCAGGCGCTGGAAGGCCGTAAATTCCAAGAACTGGCGGGCGTTCCGCCACCCACCGGTGAAGGCCCCAAACAAAGCACCACGAGAAAATTAACGTTCGATCTGTCGGAGGGAGCCAACCGCATGGCCCAAGTGAAATCGGAACCTACAAACCTCATTCTCTATGGGCCGCCAGGAACCGGCAAAACCTATCGCACCGCCTTGGAGGCAGTGACACTTTGTGACGGACAGGCCGACTATCCCGAAACCGCGGAAGGCAGAACAGAGCTTCTGAAGCGCTATCATGAACTTGAAACCGAGAAGCGGATCGCGTTTGTCACCTTCCACCAGAATTACGACTATGAAAATTTCGTCGAAGGCCTGCGCCCGGAAACCGGCGAAGCGAGTGACGCCGAAGGCGCAACTGCTGGATTTCGTTTGGTATCGCAGCCTGGAATATTCCGGGAAATCTGCGCTTTGGCAGATCAGGCTCGGACCAAGCCGACATTGACCGGGTTGAACGGCTATGATTTCACAGGCCGTCGCTTCTGGAAAATGGGACAGGGCGCCATCGGTAGTGAAGACGATGTCTATGATGCAGCTGTCGCGAACAATTACATCACCCTGGGTTGGGGCGGATCCATCGACTGGAGTTCCGATCGTTTCTCGACATTCGATGCGATCAAAGCTGAATGGCAGGCGCAGAATCCCGAAGATTCCACACCAAGCCACTGGACGCAGATGTGGCCCTTCCGTTGCGAAATGAAAATTGGTGACATCGTCATCGTGCCATACGGCAATACGGCGTTTAGAGCCGTCGCTGAAATCACCGGTGACTACCGGTTCGAGCCATCAGCAGAAGGGCATTATGCGCATCGCCGCGATGTGCGCTGGCTGTTGACGCTTGATGAGCCGCTGCCTTTGGACACGATCATCGACGGCAAATTCACGATGCGCACGCTTTATTCGGTGCAAAATAAACGCGTCAATTTCCCTGCCCTGGGCCGGTTGATCGCCGGGGAAGATGACGCGCAAGCGCAGAATATCGCCCACGGCGCTCCCGACCAATTCGTGCTCATCATTGACGAGATCAACCGCGCCAATATCTCCAAGGTGTTCGGCGAGCTGATCACCTTGATCGAGCCGGATAAGCGGCTTGGAATGCCCAATGCCATCACCTTGACGCTGCCCTATTCCAAGAAGAAGGATTTTGGCGTCCCAGCCAATCTGCACATCATTGGGACGATGAACACGGCTGACCGTTCGATCGCCTTGCTCGATACCGCACTCAGGCGGCGATTCACATTTCGTGAGATGGCGCCTGACCCGGATTTGCTGCGAGATGCTTCCCAAAGGACAGGTGTCGACCTGGTGGCGGCGCTTACGGCCATCAATCAGCGCATAGAATATTTCATTGATCGCGAACATCGCATCGGACATGCCTTCTTCATGGGCTGCAAAAGCGCAGACGATGTAGATACGGCCATGCGCGATAAGGTCATCCCACTCCTGCAAGAGTATTTCTTCGAGGATTGGAGCCGCATTGCCGCAGTCCTCGGGGACGGCTTTATCGGTAGTCGAGCATTGAAATGCCCGCTTGGCGAAGGTGAAGAGCGCAAGAGCTGGTTCGTTCGTTGGGATGAGCCGGATAGTAACCGAATGGGTTTCCCGCCCGCCGCCTACGCCCGTCTGTTGGGCAAATCGCGTCCTATGGCGATTGAGGCCGAAGCTGCGGAATGACCCATCTTACCGTTCGTGAATGGGGCCGCGTGGGGGTTCATAATGATGAGGGACTGATACCCGCACAACATTTTTCGCGCCGTCAGGCCAATGCCCTGCTGGCGGCGGCGCGAGCCCATCCACTAGGCGGAAACGAAGGCACTGCCATCCTATCCGATCACCATCGGCATCTAACAGCAAGGCAGCAGGTCGGCGTCATTGCTGCTGCCGGATGCAGCCTCGAAATTCTTCCGAAGATCGATCGGGAGGATGCGCAGGACGAAGAGGGTGTGCGCCGGAGATTGGTGCATATGTTGGACGTCGCGCTGGGCCTCAACATAGGCGATGGGCAAGCCGCCGCCATGGCGAAACAAAATCTTAGCCTACTGGAAATCTTGATACGGCTGTTTGCGGACCGGTTATTTGGCGAGGCAAAGCGCGGCTTGCCCCGCGCCTACATGCCCCAGCAGGAAGACCTGCCTTCCTTGCGGGGGCGTCTTAACGTAACGCGCCAATTCACCTTTAATGCTGTGCGGCCAGATCGGCTCGCGTGCAAATTTGACATCCTCATCGCTGATACGCCGCTCCTGCAAATAATGAAGAGCTGTGTACTGTTCCTAAGGCGGCACGCTGTAGCCTCTGAGACGGCACGGCGTCTAGACGAACTGCGCTTCCTTTTAGCCGACGTCAGCGATTTGAGCCCCACTGTCCTGCCCTGGAAGCAGGTGAAGATCGATCGGACGAACCGCCGATGGGAAATGCTTTATAATCTTGCTCGTCTATTCTTGAAGCGTGAATGGCAAGCCACACACGCCGATCCGGCAATGCGGCACGGCATCTCGCTGTTGTTTCCGATGAATAAATTGTTCGAGGCGTACATCACAGCGCTCACAAGACGGGCGCTTGTGGGGACGAACCTGACTGTCCATGCTCAAAGCGGATTTCTCAACTGTCTTATAGAAGAAGGTGAGAATGGAATGGAAAGCTTCCAAACCAAACCGGATATACGCATCAACGATGGGCAAAGGACCGTCATGGTGATCGACACGAAGTGGAAGCGAATCTCCAATAAAATCGACGATAAAAAGCGCGGAGTTAGTCAGGCGGACATATATCAAATGATGGCGTACGCCCGTCTTTATCGCCCGACAGAGGTAATGTTACTCTATCCACATCATGCCGACTTGGCCGCTACGCCTGTGGATGCGTCATATGAAATGCGTGGTGGTGGTGAGAAATTGCGCATCGCCAGCGTCGATCTGTCTGGCGCAGATACTGCGGTTGCGAATCAGCTTTTGAACCTTATTTCGCCAAAAAGCATCCCTTCCTGATGATTTTAGCGCTCGTCCTTTGAAGTAGCGCCAACCGTCGTCCTCAAGCAACTTTGCCTTTTTTAGCGGACCAGATGGTTGACGAGATAATGGTCGCACTGATCTGGCAAATAAGAACCCTCAGCTCATGGCCAGATACCGCCCCGTCATATTGGAAGGCCTGCTGATGCAGGAAGGCCGCCAGCTTATCCTGCAAATGGCCGACGGTGGGCAATGGCGGCTTCTCGCCCTAGGCAGGCAAGAGCATCTTCTGGGCCGCCATGTATGCGTCGAGGGTGTGCGGGAAGACCATGATATTGTCGCCGTGGACAAGATCACCGCCAGGTGACCGGACACCATCGGGGGGCACCGCGGGCAGGGCATAATACTCTCCTGCACGGCATGCGTATAGCGCACAGGTGGGACAATGCCGAACCCCGCGACAGCGCATCGATGACTCGGCGATCCCCGACTCTGGAACAATCCAACTGCCTGTCGGTCTTACTATGGGGACGACAGGACAGATATGATGCGCAACGCGCTTGCCCAGACACCCGAACGTCGTCGAAACCCCCGCGAGACCGCCAACGTCCCATGCACGGTCAACTGGTCGGGCCTCTATGAGTTTGCTACGATTAGAAACATGTCGATCTATGGCGCGCAGCTGGACGGGTTCGAATTTCCGCCAGCCGGTACGGCTGTGACGATCATCGTCAATCAGGTCGAAATCTGTGCGTCGATCATCTGGGCGGATGGCGAGACATGCGGGGTGCTGCTGGAACATGATGTTGATCCCGCAGCCTTCATTCGCGAGCATTCCATCCGGCCGCTGGGGCATGAAGCGCCCTTAATGGGCACCATCACGCAGATGAACGTTATCTGCGCCTGCTGAGTGCGACGTCGCCGCAAACCTTGAGCTGTCCACCGCATAGGCAGCTAAAGCAAAAATCCATGCCGCCAGAGCTGCGTTTGACGTCCGACTAGAAGGGTGGGCAAAGCGACAACCAAACCTCGACCCCGTCAGCGAACGACCGCTGACGAGGCCATGGCGGCTATTGATAGCCGCCTTCCTGTTCCCGCTTTTCCGCGGCATCCTTTTGGGCGTCCTCCAGTCCATCGGCGTCCTGCTCTTCCTTCTCGGCATCGACATCGACGTCGACATCTTCGTCGGTGCCGTCGGTGCCGGGCAGATCGTCCATGGACGTGCCTTTCATATCGGCCTGGTCATTTTCGCCTGGAATCTGTTCGGGAAACATCGCTCTCTCCTGTCCGCTATAGACTCAGCCAACCGGTGGAAGTTGAGCATGTTCCGCCCGGCTTTCGTCTGGGTCGCCACATGTCTGCCGACAGCGTACAGGAAAGCCAACTTGTCGTTGTCGTCGACTGGATCATGGCCAAATGACACTGACACAGGCGCAGATTTCATGGGGCGCCGCGTTGATGCTCATCAGCAGCCATGGCGGCCAAGCAAAAATGCGTGCCGACACAAGAATTTCCGAGCTGACCGCAATCGGTGATGACCAGGGCGTCGCGACGGGCAAGAAAATCGGCTGCTGTATCAATATGCTGAGCAGGACGGGACCATCAAATTAGAGTCGTCATTTGATGTTATGAATGCGTAACACTATCTCGCGCCTGTCGCTGTCCGTCAAAAGGCTGGCGATCCTCCTATCCTCCCTTCAGGAGCAACAAAATGTCAGAACAGCTGGTCGCACAGGATATGCTTATCACCCTCACCGCCGACATTGTTGCGGCGCATGTCTCCAACAATAGTGTCAGCGTCGGCGATCTGCCGCAGCTGATCGCCAACGTGCATCAGGCTCTTAACGGCCTCGGCACGAAAGAGCCGGAAACGGCCAAGCTCGAGCCCGCCGTCTCGATCCGGGCCTCGGTAAAGCCCGACTATATCGTCTGCCTCGAAGACGGTAAGAAGCTCAAGATGCTCAAGCGTCACCTGATGACCCATTATCAGATGACCCCGGATGACTATCGCGCCAAATGGGGCCTGCCCGCCGATTATCCGATGGTTGCGCCCAGCTATGCCGCCACCCGCAAGGAACTGGCGCTCAAAATCGGCCTGGGCCGCAAGCCCAAGGCAGCGGTTGCCGCTCCCGCGGCAAAGGCGCCAAGCACCCGCACCCGCAAAGCCAAGGAACCCGAACTCGCCTGATCGAAACGCGAGGAAACCGAAATTTCACCATGGGGCGGCATCATTGTCGCCCCATGTCGTTCAAGAAGCCCTTCCGCGCCGTGCCCATTCGTGAAGGCGCTCACTATGCGGCAGGGAGGCGCAAGCGCCAGCAGCGAAGGCTTGCCAATAAAATAGCTGCCGGAACGATGATTTTCGCTGCCGTAGGGGGCTGGACTTTCATGGCGCGCGATCGCCATGAAGATCGTCCCGCACTAGAACGGGGTGGCGGATGGTCCTATCCCCATTGCGATGCTGCCCGCGCCGCAGGCGCTACGCCTCTACGTGCGGGCGAACCTGGCTATGGTCCCCATCTGGACCGCGATGCCGACGGCATCGCCTGCGAACCCTATGTTGGGCAACGCTGAAAGCGACGTCGGGCTGCAACTCGCCGTCGGCCCTGTTTGACGGAACGGTCTAGGAGAATACCCTGCAACCCCCTGGTCATTATCCGTAATGAACCGGCCCGGAAATGCTGAATTTAGCTAAAATGGATCGATAATTCGGGGCTTTAAACCGGCATATGATCCGGCATGAATATCGCACGATGCGGCCCATAATGCCGAGGCGAAGGCCCACGGCATCAGGGACTTCATGTTAGTATTGATCGATGAATCTAACTGGCTATCGCCCTGCCAGCAACTTCCGAGTAGCATCATCCCGTACACCGGAAAACCAGCGGTCCACCGCGGCGCTAAAAAGGTCACTACCGCCCGCCGATTCGAAAAGAGTAAGGGATGATCGCAGCTTCACGGCGTCTACTTCGCCAAACACCCCGGCCGCACTGTTGCCGAGGGGCAAAGCCTGTAGAGCTTGTACACATTCCCGCAGCCGCGCGCCGAGCGTGGTATGCTCCAAATATGCAACCGCCTCGTCCAGCGACGCGATAGCGTAATGCTGCGCGGTAGGACTGCGGCCCAGACCGGCAAGCTGCGGAAATATGAACCACATCCAATGGCTGGTTTTTCTGCCCCTTTGCAGTTCAGCCAGTGCAATGCCGTAGGCGTCACGCTGGGCCTCGATGAAACGCATCAGGTTGTGGTATTCAGTAGTCATCCGGCTATGACGCTGTGTGGGCCAGGTCGTTCCCCATATCTGGAATGCGCCATTCTCGGTCATCCACGTCAGCCACTCTTTGCTCCGAAAGCCGTCGTCGGAAAATCAGTTTATGCCCAAGTGCTGCGATCAATCTCTTTCATTGCTGTTGTGACGGCAACGGTCTCGACGCTCACGCGCACCACCTTGGCGAGCAGCGCGATCATGCTCTCCTTGTAATTGGCGAACCGATAGGTGTTGAACTTGGCGGCGATGGTCGGGTCGCGGGGCTTCTTTTCCTTATGCTGGTCGAGCACCCAGTCGATCGCTGAGCGGTTGCCGAGGCGATAGGACCACGCCCCGGGCGGAATGTCGGTGATCTGCGTGTCGCCGTCGATCACCACCACGCCCGCTTCGGGCTGCGACTTGAGGATCGGCTTGGGGTCCGTGCCTTCGGCGCGCTTGCCCGGCGTGTCGATCCGCTCGACAGGCCAGGGCGCGACGTCCTCATAGCCGACGTGCAGCGCCATCAATGCCTCGCCCCACGCCGCCCATCCTGCAAAATCGGAGTAGAAGGGGATGCGCGGGAATTCGCGCTTGAGGTTCTGCGCATAGGTTTCGCGGTAGATCGGATCGTGGAGCACGGCGTAGACATAGTGGAAGATCGCATCCTTGGTGACGCCCTTCTTGCCGTAGTGCTTGACGAATTTGTTGAGCGCCCAGTCGGTGATGTTGTCGATCCGCTCGCCGGATTTGGTGAAGCGGTAGCGATACAGCGCTTGAGTGCCTCCATTTCCAGTTTTCAAAAGTCCATAATCAAACGGTTTATCAACACCAAGAACTGCCACTGGCTGAGAGGACGCCACCGAAAGGAAAGCGATCGCACGGTTGGGTCCGCAGAAAGTGCGATTGAGCGCGCCGAGTTCATCAATTAGGTAATCCGGGCCGCTCAATGCCTTCGTCACGTAGGGGCGAAACGCGGCCACGCGAGTGTCGCGCCGGGCCATTTCAGAAGCGGGCACGCTTCCGATCTTTCTTTTCAGATTGCGCGACCATTTTACATCGAGAGGAAGTTGGGCCGGATCAAACCTCTTTGGGACACTGGCGAAAACCGCCGCAAAGGCTCCAAGCTTTGCTGCTTCAAGCTTGCTTGAAAAATCGTAGACCCATTCGTCGCGTCCGCTCATTAAGCCCGTCGAGGACAGGTCAAAAATATATCCGGAAGATTTATTACGCCCCCCTGGCATCACAGAGACAGGCAGAAGCTTCTCGAAATCGCTATCTTCCCTGTGAAGCCACGCCCCGCGTGCATCAGGTCGAATTTTATCAAAACCCAAATCACTTATTGAAGAGGCAGCAAGGAACGCCAGCTTGTCGTCTGCTGTCTCATCAAGCGGCCGCGCAATGTAGTTTATTACGAAATCTGACTCGATTTTTCGTCTCTCGAGAAAACAGATGGCAATTCCAGTCTGGATGCCGAAGACATTGTGTTTTGTCCCCGATAACGTCGGATTGCTTCTTATGTCACCACCGAGATCGACCACCCAAGCGGCGGAGAAATCTCGAGCAATGGTTTTTCGAAAGCCATCAAGATTTTGCGCATCTAGAAAACTTCGGTTTGTAACAAAGGCTAGCATCCCTTCGTCGCCCAATCGATCTGTTGCCCAGCGATAGAACCTAACATACATATCGTAGGCAGCAGTTTTTTGCGCCATTGACTGAGAAACGTAGGTTGATCGAATTCGCTGATCGATATGCGAATAGGCACGATTTTTATTGTTATCGTTTTCGCTTTTTTGCCCGACATTGTATGGCGGGTTGCCGATGATGACGCTGATCTTGCGGCGGTTCTGCTTCTTGATCCGCTCGATATTCTCGTCGGTCAGGCTGCCGAGCAGATCGAACTGGTGGCCGGCATGGATGCCGAGCGCATCGACATTGTCGAGCGTGTCGACGAAGCACAGATTCTCGAACTCGGCGAACTGGCCAGTGATCGCCTGATAGGTCGCCTCGATGTTCAGATTGGCGACGTAATAGGGCAGGATCGCGACTTCGTTGGCGTGCAGCTCTTCCTTATATTTGTGGCGCAGCTTGTCGTGATGCCCGCGGAAATGTTCGAGCAGTTCGACGATGAAGGTGCCGGTGCCGGTCGCGGGATCGAGGATCTCGACGCCGCGATCGACGAGGTTCTTGCCGAAGTGCTTTTCGCATAGCCAGTCGGTCGATCGGATCATGAAGCGGACGATCTCGCCCGGGGTGTATACCACGCCCAGCCGGTCGGCGGCCTTGGCGTTGTAGACCTTGTAGAAATTCTCGTAGAGCCCCTTCAGGAAGCCCTGCTTTTCGGAATGACTCTGGATGACCGCGGCGGTCTGCGCGATGCCGGAATAATAGGGTGACAGCGCGCGCAGCAGCGTCGATTTCTCGCCGCGCGCGAACAGCTTTTCCTCAAGCTTGTACAGTTCCGACGCGACGTTGTTCTGGCGGTGGAAATCGGGATTGTCGAACACCTTGGCGAAGATGTCTTCGGTCAGGATGTGCTGGATCAGCATCTCCTGCACGTCTCCTTCGGTGACCGCCGGGTTGATCGCCTCCTGCGCGTGCGCGAGGAAAGCTTTTTCGGCGGCCACGAAGGGCTTTGACGCCTTGCGCTTCTTGGCGATGAGGCCGCGCAGCGCTTCAAGCACGGCAGGCAGGTCCTGGCTGAACTGCTTCACCGCCTTGTTGAAGTCGGCGATCTCCTGCCGTTCATGCGCGAAGAAGCGGACCAGCAACGGGTAGAGCGCGTCGGTATCGTTCATCGCGACGCGCGCGACTTCGTGCCCGTCCTGGATCAGGATGGCGGTGTGATCGTCGGAATAGATGATGTTATCGCGGGGATAGCCCTTGCGCGTCTTGGCCACGATCTCCGCATCGAGATTGTCGTCCGCGTCCTTGGCTTCCCAATAGCCAAACGGCACACGCAGCGCGTGGAGTAAGGCACCGTCGAGATAGATGCGGTTCTTCTGCGGCGTGGTGATGGTGTGTTCGGGCACGAACAGCAGATCGTAAGTGCGACCCCAGCGTTTGAGCAGATCCTTAAACGCCTCGCGCAGCACGCTTTCGCGGCGGCTGCCCGATACGGCACGCAACCGATCGAGATCAGCGCGATATTCGTTAATAAGCTGTCGGCTCAAGCGATCCCCCTAAGCGACCGCATGGCCGCGAAGTGTAGTTAGCAGGTGGAAATATCTATGTCAGCTAACGCAATGCAGCCGATCCGAACCAGCTTGTCCGCAACCGGCCAGAATTTGCCCCGAGAGCGTGGGCCAACACAAACAATTCGAGATGAGGGCGGTAAAACGGAACCATCACACGGGCAGTGAGTCCACAATCAATGGCAACACCTACAATTATCGAAATCCCGCATAATCTCGGCCGCGACGAAGCAAGGCGCCGCATGGCCGCGGGTATAGGCAAGCTGGCCTCCCATATCCCAGGCGGCGCGGCCACCGTCACCCACAGCTGGCCAAGCCAGGATCGATTGTCTCTGACCGTCACGACCATGGGCGTGGAGGTGCCCTGCACCGTTGATGCGCAAGATACTCGTCTGCGGGTGACCCTGCAATTGCCGGTCATGCTCAGCCTCATGTCAGGACCGATTAAAGCGATCGTTCAAAAACAAGGTGAGCGGCTGCTGCTCGACAAAAAGCCCGATTAAATGGCCTGACTCGAGCAGCGGCCGGGTCAGGCCGACGCCAGCCTTCATCAGGCCTTTCGCTGCCGCGCGTAGAGCAGCGCCGCGACAATAGCGGCAGACCCGATTCCGACCGCGGCACCCAGGATCTTCGCTGGACCCGATAGCTTGGCGTCCTGTTCGTCCTCGCTCGCATCGGTCGAAAGCTCATCTGCTTGTATGCTTTCGGCATGCGGCGCTGGGTGTGCGGGATAGGGTGCCGTGCTGCCTGGGGGCACAGAAGGCCGATGTGTCATATTTTCTCTCCTTGGGTGGATCGAACGCGCCGATGACGGCGCGGTTGCACCCGAGCCCACATCGCCCGGCAATAGGCGCATCAAACAAGATAGCCTGCACCGCGACGGCCCGATCTCGTCGATGAATCGAGAGATCGGACCGCTCCGGCTCCTTATCTCCGACCTTTCAGGTTGCGCCACAACGTCGCGACGCTGGTCAGCACCGCCGCGATCCCCAGAAGAAATGATCCGTCGATTATCACCATTGCCGACTCCTTTCCTGCCCAGTATGTTCGCTATATGTTCTGATGTAGGAAAGAGGGATTTTGCGATGTGCGTTTCGATCACCCCAATTCCAGATAGCGTACGCCTGCGGGTCTCCGGCGATGTCGAGACCGTGCTGACGGTGCCCTATGACGAAGATGAGCGCTTTCTGGTGGGTTTGAGCGATGGCACTTTACTCATGGGCTATTATGATGAAGCCATGCAGTGTCGCTGGGAGGTAGCGCGTGACGGCGCTGGCATTGTCCGATTCGACGGCAATGCTGCCCGGGTCGAGTGGCGCGTCGAATGGCTGACTGTCGCGACGTTCGACGCAAATGTAGTGGAGCCCGGCCTGCCGCCAGCCGTACCGCTGTTTCCCGAGCTTGACCGTTGGGCGGCATGATAGCAGGCAAGCTTAGGGACAGTGAGCCTGATCCAGATGCTCCGGGTCGGTTCGCGATGCCGTGCGTTACTGATGATCGGGAAGCTCAGCGATGCCGCTCACAAGCCGTGATGGGGAGGAAGGCGGGTTCCCCATATCCGCCATAGACGTCGCTCTGCAGCCAGGTGCGTTCAGTGTCGCGGTCCTGCTCTGCGATGCTCCTCCACCAGAAGCGCATGGTGGCGTCCCAGCGATACCCGCGAGATTTCAGCCGGTCCTTGGCATCGAAAGGAGCGTCGATGGCATTCACCCTATAGGTCTGCTGTTCCGAGCAGGCGATCAGCTTTGCCAGGATCGTCTCTCCATCCGGAAGGCCGTGAGAAAGAAGATACAGAAGGGCCAGGATGTCGTTTTCTGCCCTGTGCCCTTCATAAAACCAGCCGCATTGCGAAACGAGATGCGCCAAGGCCCGCCCCTCGAACCCAAGCTCGAGCCAATCCAGCTCCGCCATCGAGCAGGCCCAGGGCTTGCCGGCGATCGCAGGCAAGCGACGATCCACGAACGGTCTGTCGAAGGCGGCATTGTGCGCGACGATGATGTCGGCGGAGGACAGAATATCGACCGCTACCGACTCATCGATCTCCTGCTCGGCGACGTCCGCATCGGTAAGGCCGGTCAGGCTGGTGATTTTCGGATCGATCGACATACCGGGATCTTCACGCCAGACTCGCGGAATCCCGACCTGGATTATCCGCCCGTGCTCATCGAACCGGAAACGCTGGATAGCCAGTTCGATGATCCGATCGGTCTCACGGTCGAGCCCGGTCGTCTCCACATCGATCGCAACCCCGATACGGCTGGAGGCCTCAGGACTTGCTGCGTGGAAATGCGTGACGGGGCCAAGGCGCCGCTGCACTCGATAATCCGGATGCGTGCCCAGCAGGCGGGCTGCCTGCGCGTGACGATCCCTTGTGGCATCGTTCATTTAGCGGCTTCTCCGATCATGCGCTCTCTACGACCCTGAACACAGCGCCGCTGCCCGCGTCCCGAACAAGATCGACTCGCTTGCCGTTCCAGTGATAATCGAGATGCCGACCCTGAACGGGGCTCGATGCACAGTCCGGATAGAAAAGCGCGACGCATTCCCCACTGGCCTGCCGGACGCTTGGATAGGCAATACCGTCCGACCCTGAACTGCGCAGCGTCGCGGCGAGCTGTTGCGCCGCTTCGTAGTTGTCAGGATCGAGGCAGAGGCCAAATGCTGCAGCATCCGCTCGGAGATCATGCAAATCGGCATCGACCTTCAGAATGATCTCCCGAAACTGCGATGTCCATCCGGCAGGCTCGGCCGTTCGGGCCATGAAGCTTGCATGATGATGGATCGTCTCGAACAGCGCTGTCTCATAGCTGCGCGCGACATAGAGTACGCCATGATGTCCGGCCGAGAACCGGCTTGGTCGATCGGGACTTACATGAGTGAATGACGCCATGAGATAGGAGGCGCCAACGCCGCCGACCCGTCGCGCGGGAGGGACAAGATCGATATTGCCAACCGACGTCATGATCCGCGGATTTGTCTTCTGCTCGGCGGAGATGAGGAGGGGCCAGTCTGCAGGGTCCGCAATGTCCTCGAACAGATCTATCGGAGGATAGATGCTGCGGATGATCCTGACCGCACCCTCCCAATGGACCCTGTTGACCGGCGGACCATCAGTCACCGTCACCAGCCGCCGCGCTCCGCGTCCAAATAGCGCCGCACCCGCATGATGTCGGTCAATTCGCCGCCCAGCATGACGGACAGCGCGCTTGCGCCATCAAAGACGGCGTTGGGCGCCTTGATCCAGTCATAGCCGCGCTGCGGCTCCTCAAAGATGATCCGCAAGGCCTTATGGATGCCCATGAGGTTGGACAAGCGCGCAAGGCCGTCACGCGAGATGCGGCCCGCCCCTTCAGCCTTCCACCGACGGAAGCTGCGCAAAGGCATATCGGTCAGCATAGCAGCCTGCTCGTCCGTGACGCCCCATTTGGCAAAAAGATTGAGGACCGCACGAAACATCGCGCCGCCTTCATCCTGCGTCACAGGCTCAGGCCGGAACGGAGCTGGAACCGTCTCAATGGGTTGCAACATTGTCATAACGCATCTCCAATTGGCATTATATAGAGAAATGATGCCAAATGGCAATACCAACATTCAGCGAGCCATTTCGCAAAAGCGCCGATTATGCGTTTAATCACACCCAGCACGCTCTCTCACACCTGTCTCGATAGCGCCGTCCTAACCTCGCCTTGCTCACCCTTTCAGCCATCGGGAGCAGGCCAAACAGTCGTTCCAATATTGCATCATCTTCTCCCGCTGGTTCCACGCTCCTTGGACAAGCAGGTTTAACTCGGCACTCGACCATAACGGTGGTGCTTCCCTAGCTTCTGGCAGCGCCATCCAGATAGTCCGACCAGGCCTGCATCATCGCTACTCGCTCATCCCAATATTCTCCGCGCGCATAAGCGCGCCTAACCGCGTCCGCCTCAGCGTGCGCCAACTGGCGTTCGATTGCATCGGGATGCCACTTGCCCATCTCGTTGAGCAATGTGCTCGCCATGGCTCGAAAGCCGTGACTCGTCATTTCATCGCCTGAATAGCCCAACCGTCGAAGAGCGCCGTTCAGCGCATTCTCGGACATGGGCCGCTTTATGGATTGGAAGCCGGGAAACACATATTTACCCGTCCCGGTGACCTCCCTGATGGAAGACAGGACGGCAAGGGATTGCCGCGAAAGCGGGACGCGATGTGGGCGCCGCATCTTCATTTTTTCCGCAGGAATCGACCATAACGCCTTGTCGAAATCGATCTCCAACCATTCGGCATGGCGTAATTCGCCAGGACGAACAAAAACATGCGGAGCCAGCCGCAAGGCGGCTTTCGTCACCGCATGACCGTCAAAACCATCAATCGCACGCATCAGCGGCCCGACCTGCTGGCTGTTGGTGATGGCAGCCAAATGCTTCACCCTTGGTGTTGTCAGAGCGTCGCGAAGATTGGCGGACAGATCATGCTCTGCCCTCCCAGTTGCGATTGCGTAACGAAACACTCTGCCGCAGACGCTCCTCAGTCGTCTGGCAGTTTCATGTCGGCCTCGCCCTTCGACCTCCCGCAAAACAGCAAGGAGTTCCATACTCGTGATCTCGCTCATTTTGCGATCGCCCAGGCTGGGGTAAGCAAATTCGAGAAGCCATTTGATCTTGCCGATGGTGACATCCCCAAGTCCTTCCCGTTCGCGCTTGGCGAGCCACTCCTCGGCAACGGTGCGAAAACCAGTGGTCGCCTCGAAGGCTTCCTGGGCTTCAATTTCCTTTCGCATTGCGGTGGGATCCGAGCCGGCCGCCAAGAGCTTGCGGGCTTCCTCTCTTTTCTCTCGCGCCTCCGCCAAGGTGATCAATGGGAAGACGCCCATCGCCATCGTTTTGGCTTTGCCATCGAAGCGATAATTCATGCGCCAGTAGCGACCGCCTTGTGGCGTCACCAACAGATAGAGACCATGCCCGTCCGCGAGCTTGTAGGGCTTGTCTCTCGGCTTTGCCTTGGACAATGCGAGGGATGAAAGTGCCATGAGGGTATCTCCTGCGGCCATGTTGGCCGATACCCGCAAAGATACCCTCAGCTACCCTGAATTCCCAAATCCACCAGCGGAAACCGATGGACGTCAGACACAAAAAAACCGCTGAATTCAGCGGTTTTTTCGATCTCTGCGGACTTCTCCGGAAGAACAAATGGTGCCCAGAAGAGGACTCGAACCTCCACGACCTTGCGATCGCCAGCACCTGAAGCTGGTGCGTCTACCAATTCCGCCATCTGGGCACGGGGTAGGAGCGCGCAACTAGCCGCTGCCCTTGGGGCTGTCAACGCAGGAAAGCGGATAATTTTCGTGGTTCAGGCAAAAAGCCGGGTTATGGGCGATCACACCCTTTGTCCAACAGGATGCCCTGCCATGACCCATGCCGACTTTGCGCCGCCTGTCCTGTTTGTCCGGCCTGACGGGTTGCGTCTGGCCTATCGGCAGCGCAGCGGGGTGGGGCCGGTGATCGTCTTTCTGCCGGGCTATATGTCCGACATGGAGGGGGGTAAGGCGGTCGCGCTGGATGCTTGGGCGGCGCAGAGCGGGCGAGCGATGCTGCGGCTGGACTATGCGGGATGCGGGGCGAGCGAGGGGCGCTTCGTGGATGGCACGCTGGCCAGTTGGCGGGACGATGTGCTGCTGCTGATCGACGCGCTGGTGGTGGGGCCAGTGGTGCTGGTCGGGTCGTCTATGGGCGGCTGGCTGGCGCTGCTGGTGGCGCTGGCGCGGCCGGATCGGGTGGCGGGGCTGGTCGGGATCGCGGCGGCGCCGGATTTCACCGACTGGGGCTTTACCGACGCGGACAAGGCATTGCTGATGACCGAGGGGCGGATCGAAGAGCCGACCCCCTATGGCGACCAGCCCTATGTGACGACGCTTGGTTTCTGGGAATCGGGGCAGGCGCTGCGGTTGCTCGATGGGCCGATCGCGATCGATTGCCCGGTGCGGCTGCTTCAGGGGCAGCGGGACGATGATGTACCGTGGGAGACGGCGCTGCGGACCGCGGGGCTGGTGCGTTCATCCGATGTGCAGACGCTGCTGGTTAAGGACGGCGACCACCGCCTTTCCCGCGACGGCGACATCACCCTGCTGATCCGCACCGTCGCCAGCCTGCTGGACAATTTGTGATGCCCCTTTTCCTGCCGATCCTGTTGCTGGCTCAGGCCTATGACCCGGAGATTGAGGCGGTGATGAACCGCAGTCGTAAGGAGAAGCAGGAAGCGGCAGCGGCGGCCGTTGCTGCACCCAAGGCGACGGCGGCGCGGGAGGATGGGCGGATTCCGGTCCCGGCCAAATTTGCGGCACCCTTTCAGGCCTGTCTGGATCAGGCGGTCGAATCGCCCGATGCGGCAGTGGCCTTTGCGCAGAAATGGCGGATCGAGGGCGGGAGCTTCTATGCGCGGCACTGCATGGGCTTTGCCTATGCGCGGGCGGAGCGTTGGGCGCCGGCGATCGTCGCGTTCGAGCAGGCCGCCGAGGAGGCCGAGCGCAGCGCCGAGATGGCACAGAGCGCAAGGCTGTGGGCGCAGGCGGGCAATGCGGCGCTGGCGAGTGGAGATGCGGCCAAGGCGCGGCAGGATTTCGACGCGGCGCTGGCGCGGGGACTGCCCGACGGCATGGAGAAGGGCGAGGTGCATCTCGACCGGGCGCGGGCGCTGGTGGCGCTGGGCGACGGGGCGGCGGCGCGGGAGTCGCTTGATGTGGCACTGGCACAGGCACCCAAGGACCCGTTGGGCTGGCTGCTGTCGGCGACGCTGGCGCGGCGGTCGGGCGAGATGGCGCTGGCGCAGGCGCATATTGCCCGTGCGGTGCAACTGTCGCCCGATGATGCGTCAGTGGCGCTGGAGGAGGGCAATATCGCCATCCTGACCGATCATGCAGATGTGGCGCGGTCGGCCTGGCAGCGGGCGGTCAGGCTGGCACCGACGACAGCGGCAGGGAAGGCGGCGGCGGACAATCTGTCGCGATTGCCCGCCGCTGGCACGGTTAAGCCGACACCGAGCTAGACATATAAAATGGTTTTTATCGCCATATATATAAACCGTTGTTATTTAAGGTAAAAATCTACAGTTGTAACGACACGGACCTTTTTATAGGGGGTGTCGCTCGATCCGTCGCCGCCTTCGCCGTCGCGGGCCTCGATCGAGAAATAGCCCTGGGTCGCGCTCTTGATGCTGCCGACGCTGATGCCGCTGTCCTGCGCGAATTGTTCGGCGGCGTTGCGCGCGTCCTTGGTGGCGTCGGCGACCATGGGCGGCTTGAGGTCATTCAGCTTGGTAAAGCTGTAGCGCATCCCCGACCCTTCCTGGAGCGTCACGCCGCGACGCACGAGGTCGAACTGTTGCGCCACGGCGCGCTGGGCGCGGGCAATGTCTGTCGTGCGCAGCAGCATCCGCTGGGTGATGGTGATATTGTTGACACCATTGTTGAGATATTGGTTCACCCCCGCGCCGACCGGGGTGAGCGCTTCGGGCTTGAAGCCCAGGCTGGCGAAATAGGCTTTGAGTTCGCGGGTGTTATTGTCGATTTCGGCGCGTACCGAGGGCAGGTCGAAGCCGGTTGCCGAGTAGCTGATCGACCAGGTGGCGAGGTCCGCCGTCACATCCTTTTCAGCCAGGCCGCGGACGGTGACCGATCGGTCCGCCGCCTTGGCCCGCTTCAGCCCGTCGCCCAGCAGATAGCCGCCGCTCATGACGCCCAACGCCAGCAGCGCGGCGCTGCCGAGTAAAACCTTGTCCCGCAATTCCAATGCCATAATGCTTTCCTCTTCCTTCGGGGGATGCGCGACCTTATCTATAGGGCAGTCGTGCCAGTCCTGAGATGAACCGTTGCTTTATGGCGACGAATGGAGTGACCCTTGCCCAAATATCTGCATAGCATGGTCCGTGTGACCGACGTGGACAAAAGCATCGCCTTTTTCGACCTGCTGGGCCTGAAAGAGGTCAAAAGGTTCGACAGCGAACAGGGGCGTTTCACGCTGGTTTATCTCGCCGCGCCGGGGGACGAGGATGCGCAGGTCGAGCTGACCTACAACTGGCCGCCGACCGATGGCAGCCCGGCGGAAAGCTATGATGGCGGGCGCAATTTCGGCCATCTGGCCTATCGGGTCGAGAATATTTACGAGACCTGCCAGCGCTTTTTGGATGCGGGCGTGACGATCAATCGTCCCCCGCGCGACGGGCATATGGCGTTCGTGCGCACGCCGGACGGCATTTCGATCGAACTGTTGCAGGACGGGCGGCTGGACCCGGCCGAACCCTGGCTGTCGATGCCGAATGTCGGCGCGTGGTGAACGCGATGCTGGAAGTGGTCCGCATCCCCGTGCTGAGCGACAATTATGTCTGGCTGATGCATGACGCGGCGAGTGGCGAGACGGTGGTGATCGACCCGGCTGTGGCAGACCCGGTGCTGGCGGCTGCGGCGGCGCGGGGCTGGACGATCGGGCAGATCTGGAACACCCACTGGCATGGCGACCATGTTGGCGGCAATGCGGCGATCAAGGCGGCGACTGGCTGCACGATTACCGGCCCGGCGGCGGAGGCGGAGAAGATCGGCACGCTCGATCGGACGGTGGGCGAGGGCGACAGGGTGCGGATCGGGACACATGTCGCGACCGTGATGGAAGTCCCCGCGCATACTGCCGGGCATATCGCCTATCATCTGGCCGACGACGCCATCGTCTTTGTCGGCGATACGCTGTTTGCGATGGGCTGCGGGCGGTTGTTCGAGGGAACGGCGGCGCAGATGTTCGCCAATTTGGGCCGGCTGGGCGCATTGCCGGAGGATACGGCGGTCTATTGCGCGCATGAATATACGCTCTCCAACGGCCGCTTCGCGCTGGGGGTGGAGCCGGACAATGATGCGCTGACCGTGCGGGTAGCGGAGGTCGAGGCGGCGCGGGCGCGGGGCGAGGCGACGGTACCGACGACGATCGGGCTGGAGCGGGCGACCAATATCTTCATGCGGGCGCGGAGCGTGGAAGAGTTGGCGCAGCGGCGCACCGCGAAGGATGCGGCCTGACGGATACTGCGCTATGCTGCCGTCCTGTGGGCAGAGAATGAGGAGAGCCGTGATGCGTGCCTGGATATGCCTGACGCCCCTGATGCTGGCCGCCTGCACCGGCAGCTATACGCCCACGCCACTGACCGACAAGCAGGCCGCAGCGCTGGACAAGGCGCTGGCTGGCAAGGTCGCGGGCGAGAAGGTCAGCTGCATCAACCGCGAGCCGCAGACCAATTTGACGGTGATCAGCAATAATGTGCTGCTCTACCGAGTCAGCAGGCGGCTGATCTACAAGAATGAGCTGATCGGCAGCTGCAACGGCCTGACTTATGGCGACACGATGATTACCCGCAGTTTCGGGTCGCAGCTTTGTCGCGGCGACATCGCGACCAGCGCCAATCTGATGACGGGGATGACCACGGGCAGCTGTGCGCTGGGGGATTTCATACCCTATCGCGCGCCGGGGAAATAGGCCGCCGCCTTTATCGACGTTTTACGGAAGCCGCCTCGCGAGCCAGTCTCTGGTCGAGAGACTTGCGCGCGATGGCGGCGTAGGTGGCGCAGGCTTTGTTGTCGATCAGCGGGGCTTTTCCGGCGAGGCGGTCGTAGAGATTGCTGGAGGCGGGATGCGGGGTGATGAGCAGGTCGCAGCGCAGGGCCGCGACCTTGGCGATGGTGGCGCGCAGGCGGGCGACATAGGCGGGGTGATCGGCAAAGCGATAGGCGTCCGCCGATACTGCGCTGAGGCTGTCGGCATAGACGATCCTGCGGCAGCTTTTGCCAGTGCAGGCGGTCCAGGACCAGCTGGTGCCGCCCGGCGAATGGCCCGGCGTCAGATGGACGGTCAGGCGGAGCGACCCCAGCGCGATGGTCTCGCCATCCTTGACGATTCGCCCGACGCGCGCGCCGGCGAAGTCTGGGATGCTGCCGCGTTGCGGATCATCGCTGGCCGGAGTGCCGCTTTCCAGCATCGGCCGGGCCGCGGCCGACGCGATCAGGGTTGCGCCGGTGCGTTGCTGGATGGCGTGCAGGCCGCCGACATGATCGACATGTTCATGGGTGGTGAGCAGATATTTGACGTCTGTGGGACGAAGCCCCAGCCGCTCGATATTCGCGATGATCGACGGGACGGCCTGCGCGGTGGCCGCGTCGATCAGGATGTGGCCCTTCGACCCGGTGATGAGCAGCACGGTGATGCCGCAACTGCCGACATCATAGACATTGGCGAAGATGCGGACGGGCGGGGCGGGGTCGCTCCAGCCATCCTTGCCCGCGCATTGGCGCTGATGCTCGGCGATGCTGGCCGGGCCTGATGGCGCGGCTTGCAAAGGCGTGGTCGCAATCATCGCCGCCGCTATCGAAACAAGACGCGCAATCATCAATCGCTTCACCCTTTGTACAGCGCGTCCATCCGATCGGCATAGCGTTTGCGGATGATGTGGCGGCGGATCTTCATCGACGGGGTCATTTCCTCATTGTCGATGGTGAAGGGTTCGTCGGCCAGGATGAAGCGGCGGACCCGTTCGATCACCGACAGGTCGGCATTGACCCGGTCCACCGCCGCGCGCAGCGCCGCCATATAGGCCGGGCTTGCCGGGGCATCGGCGGGCGCGACGCCATTGGCCTGCGCCCATTCGCGGGTCCATTCCGCGTCCGGGACGATCAGGCCGACCAGATAGGGGCGCCGGTCGCCATGGACCATGGCCTGGCCGATCTCATTCTGAAGCGTCAGCATCCCTTCGACCTTTTGCGGGGAGACATTGTCGCCCTTGTCATTGACGATCAGGTCTTTCTTGCGGTCGGTGATGCGGATGCGGCCCTGGCCATCAAATTCGCCAATGTCGCCGGTGTGGAGCCAGCCATCCTTCAGCACTTTTTCGGTTTCGGCCGGGTTGCGCCAATAGCCGTGCATGACCAGTTCGCCACGCACGAGGATTTCGCCATCGTCGGCGATCTTGACCTCCACCCCTTTGAGCGGCGGGCCGACCGTATCCATCGCGATCCCGGCGCGGGGGCGGTTGCAGCTGACCACCGGTCCCGCCTCGGTCTGGCCATAGCCCTGGAGCAGGGTGAGGCCCATCGCGTCGAAGAACAGGCCGACATCGGGGTTGAGCGGCGCGCCGCCGGACACGAGCGCCTTGAGCCGGCCGCCGAAGCGGGCGCGGATCTTGGGGATGAGGGTCCGGGCGAGGAGTGCCTTCAAGGGCCGGTCGAGGATCGAGGCCTTGCCCTGCTGCTCCTTCGCGCCGATGCGCAGCGCCTGCGCCATCAGCCAGGTGGGGAATTTGCCCTGTTTCTCGATCGATTTGATGATGCGGGCGCGCAGCACCTCGAACAGGCGGGGGACGACGACCATGATGGTCGGCCGGGTTTCCTCGATATTGCTGGCGAGCTTTTCCAGCCCTTCGGCATAATAGATTTGCCCGCCCAGCAGTATGGGGAGGAACTGGCCGCCGCTATGTTCATAGGCGTGGGAGAGGGGGAGGAAGGAGAGGAAGCTTTCTTCGCCCCAGCCGAAATCCTCCGCGACGATGGTGCCTGCACCCTCGGCATTGAGCAGGATCGCGCCATGATGCTGCATCACCCCGCGCGGCGCGCCGCCGGTGCCGCTGGTGTAGATGATACAGGCCTGATCATTGCGGGTCGCGGTCTGGGCGGCGGCGCAGCTGGCGATGTCGGTAGGGTGGGCGGCGATCAGATCATCCCATAGATGGCAGGTCGCCTGTCCCTGAGCGCCGCGCAATGGCTCCATGCCGATGACGAAACTGGCCTGCGACCGGACGACGGCGGGCATCAGCGCCTGCGCCAGCTTGGCGGTGGAGACGATGACGGCGCGGGCGCCGCTGTCGGTCAGGATGTGCTGGTGATCGCGGGTGGTGTTGGTGGTGTAGGTCGGCACGGTGATGCAACCCGCCGCCATGATGGCGAGGTCGGCGATGCAGAATTCCGGCCGATTTTCGCTGACCAGCATGACCGGATCGCCCGGTTTGAGGCCAAGTGACTTAAGCGCGGAGGAGAGGGCTGCGACCTGCGCGGCCACTTCGTTCCAGCTCAAGGAATGCCATGTGCCACCGCTCTTGCGCCACAGGAAGGGCTTGTCGCCCTGCTCCGCTGTGCGGGTGAAGAACATGGTGACGAGGTTGGGAAATGTCTCGATGGCCCGCAAGGCTCGACTCCTGGGTGTTTGGCGCATCTGGCGCGCGCCTGGCTCATGGCAAAGCTATAGCCACGCCATGCCGTAGGGGCCAAGGCTTTCTAGTGTGGTGGATTTGAAATTCGCCACATTTTTCGGCAAGGTGGGGAGCGAATTTCAAATCCCTAAACCACACTAGAATCAAATATTTGCTAGTGACCCTTATGAATCTGAAGTTCGTTCAACGCCTGCCAGACAAGGTGACGAACTTCAGATTCGGGTCACTAGTCGAAAAGCGTGTTTTGGATGTCCTGCGGCGGGTTGAGGCCCAGATGCTTCCAGCCCGGCCCATTGAGGCAGCGGCCACGCGCGGTGCGGGCGATGAGGCCGAGCTGGATGAGGTAAGGTTCGATCACTTCCTCGATCGTGTCACGCGCTTCGGAGAGGCCCGCGGCGAGGGTTTCGACGCCGACCGGGCCGCCGCGATAAATGTCGGCGATCATCATCAGATAGCGGCGATCCATCAGGTCCAGGCCCAGCTCATCGACCTCCAGCCGACGAAGCGAGGCGTCGGCGACCTTCGCGTCCACGGCGGGCACGCCCGCGACATTGGCGAAATCACGCACCCGGCGCAGCAGCCGCCCGGCGATACGCGGGGTGCCGCGCGACCGGCGGGCAATCTCCATCGCGCCGTCGGGGGTGATGGCGAGGTCCAGCAGGCGCGCGGCGCGGCGCACGACCAGTTCCAGCTCGGCCACGGTATAGAATTGCAGGCGCACCGGGATGCCGAAACGATCGCGCAAGGGGGTGGTGAGCAGGCCCTGCCGCGTGGTCGCGCCGACCAGGGTGAAGGGCGGCAGGTCGATACGGACCGAGCGGGCGGACGGGCCTTCGCCGATCATCAGGTCGAGCGCGCGGTCCTCCATTGCGGGGTAGAGGACTTCCTCGACCGCAGGGTTCAGGCGATGGATTTCGTCCACGAACAGGACGTCGCCTTCATCGAGATTGGTGAGGAGGGCAGCAAGATCGCCCGACTTGGCGATCACCGGGCCGGACGTGGCGCGGAAACCCACGCCCATTTCCTTGGCCACGATCTGCGCCAGCGTGGTCTTGCCAAGGCCCGGCGGGCCGAAGAAAAGGACATGGTCGAGCGCCTCGCCCCGCGCTTTCGCGGCCTCGATAAAGACCCGCAGATTGCCGCGCGCGGCCTCTTGCCCGATAAATTCGTCGAGCGATTTGGGACGCAGCGCGGCGTCGACATCCTCGACGCGGCGGGCGGGGGTGAGGAGGCGGTCAGGCTCGGTCATGGGAGGGCAACGCCCGTCAATGTAGGTGATTCTGGCAGTTGAATTATCGCATCTCCGAGACGCAAGATATTTTCCAGAATCGCAACGACGCTTCGGATGTTACCCTCAGCCTCATCCGCTGTAACGCCACCAGCAAAAGGACCATCAGGGCGAGTGCAGTCGATAGCAGACTTGCAATAACCATAAAATCTCACGATTTTCACGATATGATCGGTTTCTAATGTACCTAAATTCGGAGTGTTTGATTCAAAAACCGAAAAATAATGGCTCCGAATATCCATTATCAGGCTGCCACCTTGCCATTGTCTAGCCTCAATTTCTTCAAGTGCTTCTTTGAAACCTTCCAAGTATCTTTGATGCCGTATGAGAGTGCAAATTATTTGGACTTCTGCTGCTATTGCCATCAAAGTTGATTTTCGCATCCGCCGACGATCCGTGAAAGCGAAGATGGTTTGCAGTCCTCCCACCGCTAACGCACCTAATAGAGCGGCAATAATTTCGCTCACTTCGCCGCCTTCCGCAGCGCCAGCCGGACCAGTGCGTCGAGGCTGGCGTCGTCGCCCAGTTCCGCTTCGGCGGAGGCGACGGCGGTGCTGGCTTCATGGGGTTTGAAGCCCAGATTCTGGAGCGCCGAGAGGGCGTCGGCGGCGAAGCTGCCGGTGGGGAGGATGGCGATGCCGCCTGCGCCGACCGGGCCGCCAGCCGGGGCCGCGCCGATCTTGTCCTTCAGTTCATTGACGATGCGCTGGGCGAGTTTGGGGCCGACGCCGTTGGCCCGCGCGATCATCGCCTTGTCCCCCATGGCGACGGCACGGTGGAGTTCGAGCGGTTCGAGCGCGGACAGGATCGCCAGCGCCACCCGCGATCCCACGCCCTGCACATGGGTGAGCAGCCGATACCAGTCGCGTTCCTCCGCGCGGGCGAAGCCGACAAGGCGGATCGAGTCGGCCGCGACCAGCATTTCGGTGTGGATCGTCACCGCTTCGCCGATCGTCCCCAGCGCCGCGAGCGTGCGCGAGGAGGCGCCGACGAGATAGCCCACGCCCCCGACATCGATGATAGCATGGTCCAGCCCGGTGCTGTCGAGCCGTCCTTTAAGTTTTGCGATCATGTCCGCTGCCCCATGGTCATGATCTGTTCTTTACAGCCTCCCGCGCGCGGCGCCAGCGCAAAAGCGCGGCACCTTTTGCCCGCCCATGCGTAGTGCAGCGCGAAACCGCAATTTTAGGGACGTGATGATGTTGATGACTGCGCCGATGCTTGGCCCCAGAGATTTTGAATATCCGTCGATCATGCTGTCGGGCGTGGTCGATCATGGCATGTATCTGCATTTCAAGAATTGCCTGGCCAATGCGCCGCAGCAGGGGCTGGTGGTGGTGGAGATTTCCACGCTGGGCGGCGACCCGGAGATCGCCCGGCTGATGGGCGAGGATATCCGTTTCCATTCAGACCTCTATCCTGAGCGGCGGATGGTGTTTCTGGGTCGCACGGCGGTCTATTCGGCGGGCGCGACCTTCATGAGCTTTTTCGCGACCGAAAATCGCTATGTGACGCGCGGCACGCGGCTGATGATCCATGAGCGGCTGATCACGAAGAATATCCAGCTGGCCGGGCCATTATCCACCTGCATCGCGACGTTGAAGGCGACGCTGAACGAAATTCAGTCGTCGATCGCGATCCAGAATGAGGGGTTCCAGAATCTGATCCTGGGGTCTGACATCACGATGGAGGAGCTGCTCGAAAAAGCGCCCGAAAACTGGTATCTGGAGGCCAATGAGGCGCAGGCGCGCGGATTGATCGCCGCCGTGCTATGATCGGGGCATGAGCCGCACCCGTCCCCGCCACCCGATCTTCCCCTGGCGCTATGGCATGTTTCTGGCGCTGCTGGCGACGGCAGCGCCGCTGGCGCTGTGGCTGCGCTGGCATGAGGCGGTGATGGCGGGGTTCGACATCGCCGCGCTGGCCTTCATGGCGTCGGTCGTGCCGCTGATACGGTCCGATCCCGATGCGATGCGGGCGAAGGCGAAGGCCAATGACGCCAATCGCGAACTGATGCTGCTGCTGACCGCGATCGTCAGCCTGGTCATATTGGTCGCGGTCGGCGTGGCGGTGAGCCAGCATGGCGGGCCTAAGACGGCGGTGGTCGCCTTACTGCTGGTGACGCTGCTGATCGCCTGGCTATTCTCCAACCTCGTCTATGCCATGCATTATGCCCATATCTTTTATCGCGCCGATAAGGGCGGGGGCGATTGTGGCGGGCTGGATTTCCCGGAAACGAAAGAGCCGGGCTATTGGGATTTCCTCTATTTCGCCTTCACGCTGGGGATGACATTCCAGACGTCGGACATATCGGTCACGGCCAGCGGGGTGCGGCGCACCGTGTTGTTTCAATGTCTCGCGGCGTTCCTGTTCAACCTTGGCATATTGGCCTTCACCATCAACGTGCTGGGCGGCTGATCGGCCCTAGGCGGCGGTGTCGATGGGGCCGCGACCTTGCGACTGGCGCTGTTTGCGGGCGCGGGGTGCGGCATCGTCCATGTTCATGTGGCGGACGGTCCGCCACCATTCGGGCAATATGGGCTTGAGCAGCGAGAGGCTGCCGCTGCGGGGCATGGCGTACCAGTCGTCGCCGACGCGCTGAAAGCGCCAGACCGGATCGCAGTTGAGCGGGACGCGCTCAAAGCCGGGCTGGCTATCGGGGCTGGCAGGGTTCGGGATTTCCTTCAGCTGGGCAGGGATGTTGCGGACGCTGCCATCGGGAAATCGCACCGCAATCGTCATCTCCTGTCTCCATTTTCGAAGGTTATGGAGGAGGTAACGCACTGAGATAAAAAGGGTTCATGGGCTTGCTGCAGGTTAAGATGATTCCTGTCGGCGCGGCCTGGCGACGTCTTTCACCGCTTGCTTACCCTTTTGCGCTAGAGCGAGGATCATGCGCGATTCTGCCGATCCCTGCCCCCCATCCGCCGTCAGCCATGGCGTGGGCATTGCTGGCCTTGTCGGCCTTGGCCTGTGGACGCTGGTGGCGCGCCATTATGGCATGGACGGTCCCAACGCGGGACTTGCCGCCGTGGTGGCTTGTGGCCTGCCGATGATATTATGGTCGCTGGTGGTGGACAAGGTGCATCGCAACGCATCGACCGGGATCGACTGGCGCGGCCCGGCTAGGCGGGTGCGTGAGGTGATCGACATCAGCATCGTCAAGATTGCCGGGCTGTGGGCGACCTGGCTGGCCATCGCGGTCTTTTACTGCGTCGCGCGCTGGTACTGGAGCGGCAATTATCGATTTTCGATGGACCTGTTCACTGCGGCTGCACCATGGCTGCTGGCGCTGTCCATCCCCTATATCCTCTGGATAGATCGGCGGTTGGTGCAGCCCAAGGATGCCAGTTACAGTTTCGGCCAGTGGGTGATTGGCGGGGCGGCGGGCGCGCCCGACATGGCACAGGTCGCGCACCACGCCCGCGCCTGGACGGTGAAGGGCTTTTTCCTGGCCTTCATGGTCTCGATCGTGCCGGGCAATTTTGCCAGCGTGGTCAATTGGCGGATCGAGGAGGCATTTGCCAATCCGGTGGCGCTGGCCGGTTTCCTGATCGCGGTCATGTTCATGATCGACGTCTGTCTGGCGACGGTCGGCTACATATTGACCTTCAAGCCGCTGGATTCGCATATCCGCACTGCCAACCCCTATCTGGCGGGCTGGGTCGCGGCGTTGATCTGTTACCCGCCCTTTGTGCTGATGGGCGGCGGGGGGCCGCTCGATTATCATGCGGGCGGCGCGGAGTGGGACTATTGGACGCAGGGGTCCGGGTTGCTGCAATGGGTGCTGGGCGGTTGGCTGGTGCTGCTGACCGGCATTTATGCCTGGGCAACGGTGGCGTTCGGCCTGCGCTTTTCCAACCTGACCCATCGTGGGATTTTGACGCATGGGCCGTATCGCTGGACCCGGCATCCGGCCTATCTGGCGAAAAACCTGTTCTGGTGGTTTTCGGCTTTGCCCTTCCTGAGCGTCAGCGGCTCCATGGCGGACATGGTGCGCAATTGCGCGATGCTGGGGATCACCAACGCGGTCTATTATTGGCGCGCGCGGACCGAGGAACAGCATCTGTCCGCCGACCCGGACTATCGCGCCTATAGCGACTGGATGGAGCGCAACGCCCCGGTGCCGCGTTTTTTTGCGTGGGTGACGGGGCGGCAGCGACCGGCGGCAGCGGTGATTCAGGCGGCTGAATAACTCTAAATCCTCCCCTTTAAGGGGAGGTGGCAGGGCGTAGCCCTGACGAAGGGGTGTCACCCTCTCGATGGGGTGACACCCCTCCACCACCGCTTCGCGGCGGTCCCCCTCCCCTTAAAGGGGAGGAATTTTGCTTGATCCAATGCGACTCTAAAAACTCTCTTCCGCATAGACTTTGCTGACGTCGCCGCCCCATTCGCCATGATAGCGATCGAGCAGCCGTTCGGCATGGGTCTTGCCGGACGAGACGACCTCTTCCAGATCGGACAGATAGCCGGTTTCATTGTCGCCAGCCGCGTTGAGGCGACCGCGTGCCGCGAGGCCTGAGCGGGCGATGTCGAGCGCGGGGCGGGCGATGTCGCGCAGGGTGCGGCCCTTGCCGATCGGCGCGTCGAGGCCGAGACGCGGCACGGAATCGCGCAAGATCTGGCGATCCTCCATGCTCCAGTCCTTAACCAGATCCCAGGCCGCATCAAGCGCGCCCTGATCATAGAGCAGGCCGACCCACAGAGCGGGCAGGGCGCAGATGCGGCCCCAGGGACCGCCATCGGACCCGCGCATTTCCAGAAAGCTCTTCAATCGCACTTCGGGGAAGGCGGTGGAGAGATGATCCTCCCAATCCTTCTCGGTCGGCTTTTCGCCCGGCAGGACGGACAGTTTGCCTTCGAGAAAATCGCGGAACGACAGGCCGGAGGCGTCGATATATTTGCCGTCGCGATAGACGAAATACATCGGCACATCGAGCGCATAGTCGGCGTAACGCTCATAGCCAAAGCCGTCCTCGAACACGAAGGGCAGCATCCCGGTGCGCCCCGGATCAGTGTCCGACCAGATATGGCTGCGGTAGGAGAGGAAGCCGTTGGGCTTGCCTTCGGTAAAGGGCGAATTGGCGAATAATGCGGTGCCAAGGGGTTGCAGGGCGAGGGAGACGCGGAATTTCTTGGCCATGTCCGCTTCGCTGCCATAGTCCAGATTGGTCTGGATGGTGCAGGTGCGCAGCATCATGTCGAGCCCCATGGACCCGACGCGCGGCATGTGCCGTAGCATGATCTCGTACCGGCCTTTGGGCATGATCGGCAATTCCGCGCGCGTCTTGTCGGGCCACATGCCAAGGCCCAGAAAGCCCAGCCCCAGCATGTCGCCGACATATTTCACCTGTTCCAGATGGCGGCCGGTTTCAGCGCAGGTCTGGTGGATGTTGTCGAGCGGCGCGCCGGACAGTTCCAGCTGGCCCGCCGGTTCCAGGCTGATCGTGCCGTCGGTGCCGGACAGGGCGATGATATTTTCGCCCTCAAACACCGGGTTCCAGCCGTAGCGGGTCAGGCCGATCAGCAGCGTGTGGATGCCGCCCTTTTCCTCATAGGAGGGGGCGTGATGATCCTTGCGGCTATAGACGAATTTTTCATGCTCCGTGCCGATACGCCAGCGATCCTTGGGCTTTTCACCCTTGGCAAAGGCCGCGATCAGCTGGTCGCGGCTTTCGATGACGGGATCTTCACCCGCTGAGTCGGTTCTGGTGCTCATGCCCCGCCCTTAATGCTTCCCCTCGGCCGGTCAAACAGTGACCGGCGATGATCAGATAGGCTCTGTCTATAATCTGTTCAATCCAATGGCGAAATGAAACTTAGTGCCAGTCGCCGTTCAGGGTCATCCACGCGGCCGTCGCGGCGATGGCGGCGGTTTCGGCGCGCAGGATGCGGGGACCGAGCGAGACTGGCACGGCGCGCGGATGGGCGCGGATCGTTTCGCGTTCGGCAGGGTCGAATCCGCCCTCCGGCCCGATCAGGAAAGCGGCGGGGCCGGGATGGGCGGCAAAGGCCGTGGTCAGCGGCGCACCACCGGTTTCGTCGGCAAAAAACAGGTGGCGATCCTGTGGCCAGCCTTTCAGCAGCGCGTCGAGTTTCACCATCGCGGCCAGTTCCGGCAGGGTGGTGCGGCCGCATTGTTCGGCGGCTTCGACCAGATGGGCGTGCAACCGGTCCAGGTTGAGCTTGTCCACCACCGCGCGGCGGGTGAGGACCGGCTGGAGCTTTGCGACCCCCAGTTCGCACGCCTTTTCCGCGATCAGGTCGATGCGGCCCTTCTTGATCGGGGCGCAGCAGAGCCAGAAATCGGGGACGGATTCAGGCGGCCTGGTCTGGCTGACACATTCAAGGATCAGGTCGCGCTTGCGGATGTCGCGGGCGCGGGCGGCCCATTCGCCGGACCGACCGTCGAACAGCAGGACGATATCGTCGGGCTTCACCCGCATGACGCTGATCAGATAATGGGCCGGATTGCCATCGACCGGCACCGACACGCCGTCTCCAAGCAAGGTTTCGACATGGAGGCGCGGCGCGCTTTGCGGCGGCCAGGCGGGGGTTGCGGTCATCATCGTCACTCCATGCACGGTCAGGACGACTTGTCGAGTGCGCCTTTATCCTCTTTATAGCGCTATGTGCTCCCGCGAAAGCGGGAGTCCAGTCCAGACGGTGGAACTGGGCTCCCGCTTTCGCGGGAGCACGCATGTCCGGATTGGAGCATAGGGTTGAGCCAGACGATCGTCCCCGACAGCCAGGCGCACGGGCTGCTGGCGCGGCTGCCGGACACGCCGCGTGCGCTGGTACAGATGGCGCGGTTCGACCGGCCGATCGGCTGGTGGCTGCTCTTCTGGCCCGGTGCCTGGGCCGTGGCGCTGGCGGGGGGCGGATTTGCGCGCTGGCCGCTCATCCTCTGGCTGATGCTGGGCAGCATCGTGATGCGCGGGGCGGGCTGCGTGTTCAACGATATTGTCGATCGCGATCTGGACCGCAAAGTGGCGCGCACGGCGGCGCGGCCGCTGGCGAGCGGGGCGATGAGGGTGCGCACGGCGTGGTTGTGGCTGGTGGCGCTGTCTTTGGTCGGACTGATCGTGCTGCTGCAATTGCGCCTCTATGCGCAGATCGTGGCGCTGGGGTCGCTAGCGCTGGTGGCGGCTTACCCCTTCATGAAGCGGATCACCGGCTGGCCGCAAATCTGGCTCGGCCTCGTCTTTTCCTGGGCGGCTTTGGTGGGGTGGAGCGAGGTGATGGGGGCGCTGACCCTGGCGGGAATTTCGCTCTACGTCGGAACCATTTTCTGGGTTGTGGGCTATGACACCATCTACGCGCTGCAGGATCGGGAGGACGACGCGCTGATCGGCATTGGTTCCAGCGCGCTCTCCATGGGGCGGCACGTCCGGGCGGGCGTGGCGCTCTGCTATCTGTGCGCGCTTGGCCTGTGGGCCGGGGCGATTTGGCAGGTGCGGCCCGAAGCCTTGGCGCTGGCCGCACTGCTGCCGGTGGCGGCGCATCTGCTGTGGCAGGTCGCCGCGCTGCGCGAGGATGGCGTCGATCCGCTGGCCAAATTCCGTGCCAACCGTTTCGCCGGCCTGTTGATGTTCCTGGGATGCCTAGTGGTCGGCAGCGCATGAGCGCGGGACCGAAACCGGGCGAGGATTGCTGGCGGATCGCGCGGGCGACGCGGGCCAGCACGATCATCGACGCCGACGCCTATTTCCGCCATGCGCGCGCCGCGATGCTCAAGGCGACGCGGCGGATCATGCTGATCGGCTGGGATTTCGATGCCGCGATCACGCTGGTCCGCGAGGATGAGGCCGATGATGGCGCGCCGGTGGTGATCGGCGATTTCATCAGCTGGCTGGTGGAGCGGACGCCGGAGCTGGAGATATTTCTGCTGCGCTGGGACATTGGCGCGATGAAGTCGATGGTGCGACCGACCAACCTGTTCACGACGCTCAAATGGATGGCCCATCCGCGCGTGACGGTGAAGCTGGACAGCCATCATCCGCCCGCCGCCTCCCATCATCAGAAGATCGTGGTGATTGACGATTGTTTCGCCTTTTGCGGCGGCATCGATATGACGGGCGACCGGTGGGATACGCGCCATCATCGCGATGAGGAGCCGGGGCGGTTGCATCCTGACGGATCGCCTTATGGTCCCTGGCATGATGCGACCACGGCGCTGATGGGACCGGTTGCCGCGGCGCTGGGCGACCATGCGCGCAATCGCTGGGTGGGCGCGGGTGGCGACGCGCTGGAGCCGATCGAGGGGGTGCAGGATTGCTGGCCCGACAATCTGCCGGTGCAGTTTACCGATGTCGACGTGGCGATCGCCCGCACCGCGCCCAAGATGGACGATCAGGACGAACTGACCGAGATTGAGCGGCTCTATTGCCACCAGATCGCCGCGGCCAAGCACTGCATCTACGCCGAAAGCCAATATTTCGCGTCCCGCCGGATTGCCGAGGCGATCGCCAAACGGCTGGTCGAGCCGGACGGGCCGGACATCGTCATCATCAATCCGACCCAGGCCGATGGCTGGCTGGAGCAGCAGGCGATGGACACGGCGCGCGCGCGCCTGTTCGAGGCATTGAAGGCGCGCGACGCCCATGGCCGCCTGCGCATCTATCACCCCTTCACGATGCGCGGCGTACCCATCTATGTCCATGCCAAGATATTGATCGTCGATGACCGGCTGATCCGGGTCGGGTCGTCCAACATGAACAACCGGTCGATGCGGCTGGACACCGAATGCGACGTGACGATCGACACCGCCCTGCGCGCCAATGCCGGGTGGGAGGACAAGATAAGGGCGATTCGCGACGATCTGATCGCCGAACATCTCGACCTGCCGGTGGAGCGGGTGGCAGCGGTGATCGCGCAGCGCGGGCTGGTCGCGGGGATCGAGGAGATGCGCCAGAAGCCGGGGCGGACGCTGCGCCCCTATGAGACGCCGGACCTGAACGATGTGCAGGCGTGGCTGGCCGACCATGAGGTGCTGGACCCCGAAGGCCCGGACGAAATGTTCGAGGCCGTGAGCGAACGCGGCCTGTTCCGCCGGATGAAGGGTTGGTTCGGGCGGGTTAAGGATTAAAGGCCGAGCGCCTTGCGCAGTTCGGCATTGATCCGGCTTTGCCAGCCCGGCCCGGTGGCGCGGAAACCGTCCAGCACGGCGGCGTCGAGGCGGAGGGTTACCTGCTGCTTGGGATCGTCCGATTTGGGGCGGCCGGGACGGGTCAGCGTGCCAGTGGCAGGACGGATGACCCTATCGCCGATGCGAAATTCGGCGCGGTCAAATATCTCATCTGTCCATTCGGGGATGTCATCATCATCCCAGTCTGCGGGCAAAGGCTTTCTGCTCTCGGTCATTGCACTTCCTCATGGAAATGACCCGGATACCATTATCAACTGGCGTCCAGACCACCGTAATGAGCCTGTCGTTCATCAGGCCATAAGTCTGAAAACGCGGCTCCATATAGTCATATCTATCGTCCTCTACCGTGTAGGATGGACTGTCAAAAACCTGCGCGGCATCGGCGAAATCCAGTCCCCGCTCCTGCAGGGTTTTTAATCGCTTTGCCGGATCGAAGCTCAATTCCATAACCCAGTATCTCCGGTCGATCAGCAGTGCCTTGGCCGATCAATTGTCCCGTTACATGGCTGGGTCTAGTTACCCAGTTACAATATTGTAACTACGCAAAGTGTCAAGAATTTTCGTAACTACAAAAATCACTCGGCCGCTAGCAGCGCTTCAGCGCTCTGGAGGTTGACGGAGACGAGGCGGCTGACGCCGCGTTCGACCATGGTGACGCCGAACAGGCGGTGCATTCGTGCCATGCTGACGGCATTGTGGGTGACGATGAGGTAGCGGGTCTGGGTCTGCGCGACCATGGCGTCGAGCAGGTCGCAGAAGCGCTCGACATTGGCGTCGTCGAGCGGCGCATCGACCTCGTCGAGTACGCAGATTGGTGCTGGGTTGGTCAGGAACAGGCCGAAGATCAGCGCCACGGCGGTCAGCGCCTGTTCGCCGCCCGATAGGAGCGTGAGCGCCGCGAGTTTCTTGCCCGGCGGCTGGGCCATGATCTCCAGCCCCGCCTCCAGCGGATCGTCGCTGTCGATCAGTTCCAGATGCGCCTGCCCGCCGTTGAAGAGCGTGGTGAAGAGGCGGCGGAAATGGCCGTCGACCGCCTCGAACGCGGCGAGGAGGCGCTGGCGCCCTTCGCGGTTGAGGCTGCCGATCGATCCGCGCAGACGGTGGATTGCCTGGGTCAGTTCTTCGCTTTCGGCGCGACTGGTCGCCTGTACCAGCTCCAGTTCCTCCAGTTCCTGCGCCGCGACCAGATTGACCGGGCCGATGCGTTCGCGATCGACACTGAAACGGTCATGATCGGCCTGTTCGCTCTGGGCGAGCCGGACGTCGGCGCTGGCGAAGCCCAGCTTTTCGGGCAGCAAGGGCGGCGGGCATTCAAAGCGTTCGCCCGACAGCCGGTTGGTTTCGATCCGCCGTTCGTCGGCGGATTCGGCGCGGGCGATGGCGGTGGCGCGGGCTTCGCGGGCAGCGGCGAAAGTCTCGCCACTATGTGCGGCTCGCTGTTCGGCCTGGCGCAAGGCGGCTTCGGCGTCCTGCTCCGCGTGGCGGGCGGCATCGGCGGCGGTGATGAGGGTTGCGCCCTGATCGTCCAGCGATGCGATGGCCTGCGCCAGCGCGTCGGGCTGGCCTTCGATCGTGGCGCGTTCGGTGGCGATCTCCTCGCCGCGCGCGACCATGGCGGCGATGCGCTTGGCCGCTTCGCCTGCACGGGCGCGCCAGCCCTTGATCTCCGCGTCGGCGGCACCCTGTCGTTCGCGGTCGCTCGACAAGGCGCGGTCGGCCAAGGCCTGATCGGCCTGCAACTGGCTGACCGCGGCGCGCGCCTTTTCGCTCGCCTGTGCCAGCGTGGTGACGAGGGTGCGCGTTTCAGCCCCGTCGGGCATGGCGGCGCGGGCGGATTGGGCGCTGTCATGATCGGCGCGGGCGGCGTCGGCATCGCGCCGCGCCTCGACCAGCCGTTCCTCTATCCCTTCGCGTCGCCCAGCCAGCCGTTCCAGCGCAGTGGTCGCCTCGTCAGCGGTGCGGAGCGCTGTGCGAAGGCTCTGATCGGCCTGGGAGAGCTGGGTACGGCCACTGGCGAGGGCTTCGCTGGCAGCCTGTTCGCGGGCCTTGGCGTCCTGCTGATTGGTGCTGGCGGCATCGACGTGCGATTGGGCGGCTGGGCGGGCGGCGGCGATGGCCTCCAGTCGGTTGAGCCGGATCAGCCGCTCCGCCGCCGCCGCGCCGCCTTCGATCGCCACATAGCCGTCCCAGCGGCGCAGCTGGCCATCACGGGTGACGAGACGCTGGCCCACGGCAAGGGGCTGGCCCTCGTCGCTGTCGGCAACGGCGATCTGGGCCAGACGGCGGGCCAGTTCGGGCGGGGCGGTGACATGGGCGGCGAGCGGCGCGCAGCCATCGGGCAGGGCGGGATCGCCGGCTAGCGAGGCTGCGCCGCCCCAGCGGCGCTTGCCGTCCGGCGCGATCGGCGCTTCCAGATCGTCGCCCAGCGCCGCGGCCAGCGCGCGTTCATAGCCGGGCGCGGCCTTAAGCAGGTCGAGCGCGCGTGCGCGGCCGCCGGGGCCGCTATCGACCGCGCGTTGGAGCGCGGCCGCTTCGCTGTCGAGCGCGGCCAGTGTGGCGCGGGCGGCGGAGAGCGCGCCTTCGGCGGCGGCGCGATGTTCGCTGGCGGACTGGCGCGCGGCTTCGGCGGCGTTGATTGTGGCTTCGGCAGTGTCGCGGGCGGCGCTGGCCTGTTCTTGCGCGGTGATCGCGGTGGCCCGCTGGATTTCTAAAGGGGCAGGGTCCGGCAGGGCGGCGGCTTCGTCGGCCAACTTTTGGACCTCGCGTTCGGCGCGTTCCAGCCGGCTGCGGGCGGCGACCAGCGCGGCCTCAGCGACCCGCAATTCGGCCTGTTCGCCCGCCTGTTTGGCCATCGCCTTGGCCAGATCCAGCTCGGCGTCGCGCGCGCCATCTTCGGCACTGGCGATGCGGCTGGCAAAATCCGGGCGCAGCTTTTCGGTCTCGGCGATCCGGGCTTTCAATGTCGCGATTTCGGCGGTGAGGCGGGCGATGGCGTCGGCGGCGTCGTTGGCGAGGGTGCCTTCCCGGGCGCGATCCTCTTCCAGCCGGGCGGTCTGCTGGGCGAGGTCATGCAGCCGCCGGACCACGCCGTCGCGCTCGGTGCGCAGCGTGGACAGGCGGTGGCCCGCCTCGCTGGCGTCATCGCGCGCGCGCTGGGCAGCGGCGCGGCGGTCGGCCAGGGTGGCGAGGGCGGCCTGCGCATGGGCGGCGGCGGCCAGTTGCGCCTCCTGCGCTTGGGCGACGGCAGCTTCTGCTTCCTTCGCTTGCGCGCGGGCGGCTTCGGCGCTGGCATGGGCTTCGCGCCAGCGGGCGAAGAGGGTGCGCGCTTCGGCGATGCGAATCTGGTCGGACAGGCGGATATAGCGTTCGGCGGCGCGGGCCTGACGGCGCAGCGCATTGGCGCGGGCGTCCATGTCGAGCAAGATTTCTGCCAGCCGGGCGAGATTGGCTTCGGCGGCGCGGAGCTTCTGTTCGGCGTCCTTGCGCCGGACGTGCAGCCCGGCGATGCCCGCCGCTTCCTCCAGCATGGCGCGCCGTTCCTGTGGCCGGGCGGCGATGACGGCGGCAATGCGGCCCTGGCTGACCAAGGCCGGGCTGTGCGGGCCGGTGGCGGCGTCGGCGAAGATCAGCGACACGTCCTTGGCGCGCACGTCGCGGCCATTGGCGCGGTAGGCGCTGCCTGCGCCGCGCTCGATCCGGCGGGTGACCTCCAGTTCGCCGTCCGCGCCGACATCTACGGCGCTGAACAACTCGCCTTGTTCCTGCACGGTGAGCAGCGAGACTTCGGCAAAATCGCGCTGGGGCCGGGTGGCGGTGCCTGCGAAGATCACATCCTCCATGCCGCCGCCGCGCATGGATTTGGCGCTCGATTCGCCCATGACCCAGCGGATCGCTTCCAGCAGGTTGGATTTACCGCAGCCATTGGGGCCGACGATGCCGGTCAGGCCCGGTTCGATGCGCAATTCGGTCGCATCGACAAAGCTTTTGAAGCCGGAGAGTTTAAGCCGCTTTATTTGCATGGAGACGTGCCGGGGTGGCATCCTGCCGCCCCGGCCTTTATGCGCTTAAGCGCTGATGTCCGCCCCCCGACGCCCAATCAGATGCCTGCTTCCTTGAGCTTGGGCTGGAGCGTCGCCCAGTTGGCGACATTGTCGACCAGCACGCCGTTGATAAGGAAGCTGGGGGTGCCGGTGATCTGATACTGGCTGTTGGCCGCTTCGACGCCCTTGGCCAGCTTTTCCGCCGATGCGGTGTCGGCAAGGCATTGTTTCGCCTGATCTTCGGCAATGCCGCGCTGCTTGGCAAAATCGACGAGGCCGAGCGCCGTGGCCAGCTTGCCGAAACGCTCTGCCGGGGGGGCGCTCATCAGCGCCTGATAGGGCTGGTCGCCCAGTGCCTGCGCCTTTTCGAACATCGCACCCTGGTTGGCGAAAAACTGTTCGGACAGGGGATAGAAAATATCCTTGCCGCCGCAGCGGGCCAGCAGCGCGGTCGAAATGTCGATCGGGTCGCGGACATAGGTGCGGAATTCAAAGCTCATCTTGCCGGTGTCGACCAGCTTCTTGATCTCTTCCGATGCTTCGGCGGAGAAATCTTTGCAATGGCTGCAGGTGTAGGAACCGAACTCGACCAGCTTCAATTTGGCCGCCGGATTGCCCATCAGATAATAACCATCGGGCGTTTCCGCGACAGTTTCCGACCAGGTGGCTCCCGCTGGCGGGGCGACGGCGGCGATGGCTTCGCCCTTGGGCGTGGCCCCCTCTTCGCTCTTGCCACAGGCGGCGAGGGTCAGGGACAGGGCGATAAGGGCAACACCGGACAAGGCTTTCACGACGGGCAAGGCTCCGATTATGGGCGGGTTGACGGGTGTATTAGATCAGCGGGCGGCGGGGGGCAATGCGGCCTGGAGCTTGCCCCAGTCCGATCCGGCGACCAGCGTGCCGTTGACGGTGAAGCCTGGGGTGCCGCTGATCTTCACCTTGTTCCACGCCTCGTCGGTCATAGCCATGATCTGCTTCATCGCCATGGGGCTGGCGATGCAGGCGTTAAGCTGGGCGGGGGTGTAGCCGCGCTTGGCCATCAGCGCGTAGAGGCCGGTTTTCTGGCCGATGTCGCGCAGCGCGGCGATCTGGTCGGTCGGCTTGGTGGCGTCGCGGTCATAGGATTGGAGCTGTTCCATCCAGGCATCCTGATTGGCAAACAATGCCTCATGATTGCCCATGAAGCGCACCGGGCCGCCGCAGCGGGCGAGCAGCGCGGCGGTCAGGTCATATTTGTCGCGCACGGCGTTGCGCACTTCGACGCTGACCTTGCCGCCCTTCACATAATTGGCCTTGAGCGGGGCGCTCGCCTCGCCGACGAAATGGGCGCAGTGGCTACAGGTGTAGCTGACATATTCGACGAGCTTGGTGGGCGCGGCGGGATTGCCCATGGCATGGCCGCCGATGGCCGAGATGGTGACGCGGCCGACCCAGTTGGCGGCAGGCGCGGCCAGGACGGCGACGGGAAGGGCGAAGAGGGCGAGGGGAAGCAGCTTTTTCATGAGACACGTCCATTGAACGACTGGCCATGAACGCCAGCCGAATATTTAGCCGATTTTGGGCAGGCCGCTGCTGTTGGCAAGCCCCTGCGCCAGCGATTCCAGCACGGTGCGCAATTCCGGGTCGCCAATGTCACGCAGCGAATCGCCCAGTTCGACCGGAATGGGTTTGAGGTTGCGCGGCGGCGGGCGGCGTTCGGCGGGGGTGGGCATGATGTCCCCCTGCCGGATCGCCACTTTCGCCACGGCGGCATAGCCGAAAAAGCGGTTCACCCGTTCGATAAGGTCGGGCAGCATATGCTGCACCATCGGCGCATGGCCGCTCATGACCGTCAGTTGCAGCGTGCCGCCCGCCTTCTGCCCCACCGGGAAGCGGATCGATTCGGGTGCGGAAATGCTGGCATAATGGCTGCCGACGATTTCCGACCAGCGGGTGACGATGCTCGACTGGACGAAGCCGAATTTGCGGAAGGCGGCGCGGCCAATGTCGGGCATCAGGTCGGCGATTCGCCGCGATCCGCCGATGCGCGGGCGCTCTGCCGCAGTTATGGCGCGGCTTTTCACTTTAGGCGTCGGGGGGCGTTCCGTCATGGGTCGCACCATGGCATAGCGCCGCCATGCGCGTCGAGGGTGACATGGTAAAAGACCGGGTAAAAATAGCAGCCGACCTGCTTGCCCATTATGATGTCCACGCCCGGCGTCTGCCCTGGCGCGCGCTGCCCGGTGCCAATGCAGCCGATCCTTATCGGGTCTGGCTGTCCGAAGTCATGCTGCAACAGACGACGGTGGCGGCGGTCGGACCCTATTTCGCGACATTCACCGCGTGCTGGCCAAGCGTCGAGGCGCTGGCGGCGGCGGATGATGCCGATCTGATGGCGGCATGGGCCGGGCTTGGCTATTATGCCCGCGCCCGCAACCTGCTCGCCTGCGCGCGGGCGGTGGTGCGCGACCATGGCGGGGTGTTTCCTGATACGGAGGAAGGGCTGCGCGCGCTGCCGGGGGTGGGGGCCTATACCGCCGCTGCCGTCGCCGCGATCGCCTTTGGTCGGCGCGCGGTGGTGGTGGACGCCAATGTCGAGCGGGTGGTGGCGCGGCTGTTTGCCATCGACACCCCGCTGCCAGCTGCTCGCCCGGCGATCCGTGCGGCGGCGGACGCGATTACGCCCGATGCGCGGGCTGGGGATTTTGCGCAGGCGATGATGGACTTGGGCGCGACCATCTGCACGTCGCGTAATCCGGCCTGCGGCATCTGTCCGCTGCGGAGCGATTGCGCGGCGGTGCGGACGGCTGATCCTGCGGCCTATCCGGTCAAGGCGGCCAAGAAGGTGCGGCCCCACCGGACCGGCCATAGCTGGTGGATCGAGCGGGCGGACGGCCATGTCTGGCTGGTGCGTCGCCCGGACAAGGGATTGCTGGGCGGGATGCGCGCGCTGCCCAGTTCCGACTGGAGCGCTGACCCTGATGCGACGCCGCCCTTCGCCGCCGACTGGCAGTCGCTGGCCGAACCGGTCGATCATGTTTTCACCCATTTCTCACTGGCGCTGGCCGTCCACACGACCCATGTGGGGCAGGATCATGTTCCGTCCGGTGCGGGGGAATGGTGGCCGGTGGCGGACATTGGGCAGGCGGGTTTGCCCACCCTGTTTGCCCGCGCGGCGCAGGCGGTGTTGAAGGAGAAGGACGCGGATGCACGGCACTGACCCCCGGCTCGACGACCCGCCCGGTTTCGTTGGCGGCACGCTTGATCGTGTGGACCATATCCGCACCAATCCGGCGCTGCTGGCGCAGATCTTCGCCGATCCGGCGGCGCGCAGGCTGCTGCTGGACGGGCTGGAGCCAGTCGAGATGGATGGCGCGCTGCTACTGGAGCCGATTGAGCGTGGTGCGCTGGTCGAGGATCATGTGCTGCTGGGCGTCGATCCGGCGGGGCGACCGATCTTTGCGCGGTTGCTGGCCGAACTGACGGGCGGCGCGGGCGCGACGCCGCGCAGTCGCGGGCTTGCAGGGCAGGTGTCGGCGCAGGAAATGGCGCTCTATGGCACGGCGCGCAGCCTGCTCCACTGGCACGCGCGGCATGGTTATTGCGCGGTGTGCGGCGGGGCGACAGCCCCGGTCAAGGCGGGCTGGTCGCGCCAGTGCGCAGCATGTCAGGCGGAACATTTCCCGCGCGTGGACCCGGTGTCGATCATGCTGGCGGAATATGAGGGCAAGGTGCTGCTGGGCCGTCAGCACGCCTGGCCACCGGGTCGCTATTCGGCGCTGGCGGGCTTTATCGAGCCGGGCGAGACGATCGAGGAAGCGGTGGCGCGCGAATTGTTCGAGGAAGCGGGCATTCGCGTCCGTGAGGTGCGCTATGTGATGAGCCAGCCCTGGCCCTTCCCGTCGTCGCTGATGATCGCCTGCATCGCGCAGGCGACCGGCGACGCACTGACGCTGGACGCGACCGAGATTGAGGATGCTTTCTGGTGCGACGCCGATGGCGTGCGCGCGGCGATGGCGGGGGAGCCGGACGCGCCCTTCATCGCGCCGCCGCGCATAGCGGTGGCGTGGCACCTGCTCGACCGCTGGCTGGCGGGCGTTGCCCCGCGCGAGCCAAGCGCGTAAGGCCGATCACTCCATTTGTCGTTTCGGGAATAGCTTGCCTCCATGCTCAGCCTAGAAGAAGCCCAGTCGCGCGCGCAGGATCTGGTGAGCGCCGCGCGCAAGGCGGGAGCGGATGCAGCCGACGCCATTTATGCCTGCAATGCCTCCACCAACGTATCGGTGCGGCTGGGGGCGCTGGAGGATGTCGAACGGTCCGAGGGCGAGGAAATCGGCCTGCGCGTGTTCATCGGCAACCGGTCGGCCAGCATTTCCGCGTCGGATATGAATCCCGCGACGCTCGGCACGTTGGTAGATCGTGCGGTGGCGATGGCGCGCGAGGCGCCCGAAGATCCCTATGCGGGCCTCGCCCCACAGGACCGGCTGATGAAGAAGCGTCCGCCAGCGCTGGACCTGACCGATAGCGAGGAACCCGAACCCGCCGCGCTGCGCGAACGCGCGCTGGTGGCGGAGGAGGCGGCGCGCGCCGTGCCGGGCATCACCAACAGCGAAGGCGGCGGCGCGTCGAGCGGGCGCAGCCAGGTGGCGCTGGCGACCAGTCATGGCTTTGCCGGAGCCTATGGCGCGACCAGCCATTCGACCTGGGCCAGCGTATTGGCGGGCGCGGGGTCCGACATGCAGCGCGACCATGCCAGCCACAGCGTGCGCCATCTGGAGGATCTGGACGATGCCGAGGCGATCGGCGTGCGGGCGGGCCAGCGGGCGGTGGCACGGCTGAACCCGGTCAAGGTCGATAGCGGCGTCATGCCGGTGATTTTCGATCCGCGCATCGGCTCCAGCCTGCTGGGGCATCTGATCGGTGGCATGGTCGGCCCGGCGATTGCGCGGCGGTCTAGCTTTCTGCTTGAATCGCTGGGCGAGGCGCTGTTCGACGCGGGCGTGACCATCATCGACGATCCGCTGCTGGTGCGCGGCCTTAGATCGCGCCCGTTCGATGGTGAGGGGCTACCGGTCGAGCGGCGCGCGCTGATCGACAAGGGGGTGCTGACCGGATGGTTGATGGACAGCGCGTCGGCGCGGCAATTGGGGCAGGAGCCGACCGGCCATGCCAGCCGGGGCGGCAGCGGCGCGCCGGGCGTCAGCATCACCAACGTCCATATGGAAGCGGGCAGCATATCGCCGGGCGACCTGATGGCGGACGTGAAGCGCGGCATCTATGTCACCGAACTGATCGGCATGGGCGTCAATGGTGTCACCGGCGATTATAGCCGGGGGGCGGCAGGCTTTCTGATCGAAAATGGCGCGGTCGCCCATGCGGTGTCGGAAATTACCATTGCCAGCAATTTGAAGGCCATGTTCCGCTCGCTCGTCCCCGCCAACGACCTGCATTTCCGCTATGCGATGAACGTGCCGACGCTGCGCGTCGACGGGATGACCGTTGCCGGGGGCTGAGATCGACCTGCGCGCGATCGTGGCGGCCGTGTCGGACGCGGCCGATCATGCGCTGACGCTGTGGGCAGGTGGCGAGACGCGCGTGCGCCAGTGGGAAAAAGTGCCGGGCCACCCGGTGTGCGAGGCCGATCTGGAAGTGGACGGGCTGCTGCGCGCATCATTGGGCGCGATCGATCCGGGGGCGGGATGGCTGTCGGAGGAGACGGCCGATACCGTGCATCGGCTGGGCATGTCGCGGGTGTGGGTGGTCGATCCGATCGACGGCACGCGCGATTATCTGCGCGGGCGACCCGGATGGGCGGTGTCGGTCGCTTTGGTCGAGGATGGCGCGGTGCGGCTGGGCATCCTCGCCGCGCCCGCTCGCAACGAATATTGGATCGCGCAGGCCGGGCAGGGCGCGACGCGTAATGGGCGGAGTCTGCGTGCAGGTTCGCGCGATGCTCTGGCAGGCGCGCGGGTGCCGGCCGAACAATTGCCGCGCATCGACCGCGATCTGGTGACGGTGGCAAAGCCCAACAGCATCGCCCTGCGCATGGCGATGGTCGCGGCTGACGAGGCCGATCTGGTCGCCACGGTGCGTTGGGGCAATGAGTGGGACATCGCCGCTGCCGCGATCATCTGTCAGGAGGCGGGAGCGACGGTGACCGATGCGTTGGGCGATCCGTTGCTGTTCAACCGGCCCCGCCCGACCGCCTTTGGCCTGCTCTGCGCAGCGCCCGGTATCCATGCCGCCGCCACGGAGCGACTGGCGCCGCGCGCGCGGGAGATATTGGGCGGGGGCTAAATCGCCTTACAGCTTGCCATATTTGGCTTCGAAGCCGGCAATGTCGCCTGCCGCGAGATATTTGGCCTGATCGATCCATTGGTCGCGGACCGGGCGGCCCTTGAAATTGCCGAGTTTCGCGTCGATCGCGGCGAGATCCGTGTCGGTCCAGGCGGCGATCTGGGCGAAGCGGGTGACGCCCAACTCGATCAGCAACGTCTTGAGCTTTGGCCCTACGCCCTTCAGGCGGAGCAGGTCGTCCTCGCCTTCCGGGGCGGCCGTAACGGCGGGTGAGGCGCGGACGGGTTCTGGCGCTGGTGTCGGTTCAACCGCGACGGGGGTGATTGGCGCGGTGACGGGGGCCTCGGCTTCGAACGGCACGACGACGGGGGCAGCGGGCACCGGCTCTCCAAAGGGGACAGGCGGGGTTTCGGCGGGCGGGGTTGGCGCTATGTCCTGCACAACGTCCTGCGCCTTGCCCCTGCCGGACAGCAGAAAGACGAGGCCGATGATGACCAGCAGCCCGATCAGCAGCCACAGGCCATAGTCCATGAAAAATTCCTGCATCGCGCCTCGCCTTTCGTGAATATGCCGTCGCTATTTAGGGCTGTGTCGTCCCGCTCGGCAAGGCTTCATGCCTGTTCGCGGGCGACTTCGCGCCAGCCAATGTCGCGGCGGCAGAAGCCGGTGGGGAAGTCGATCGCATCGACCGCGGCATAGGCCGCTGCCTGCGCCGCGCCGACCGTCTCGCCGGTCGCGGTCACATTGAGGACGCGGCCGCCATTGGCGACCAGCGTGCCGTCCTGATCCGCAGTCCCGGCGTGGAACACCAGCGCGCCACCGGCCTGCGCCGCGTCGATTCCGCTGATCGCGCCACCCTTGTCCGGGGTGCCGGGATAGCCGTTGGCCGCCATGACAATGGTGAGCGCGGTGCGATCGGCCAATGTGACCGGACCCTGGCTTGCCAGCGTCCCCTGTGCGACGCTGAACAGCAGGTCGACCAGATCGCCGTCGAAGCGCATCATCAGCACCTGGCATTCAGGGTCGCCGAAGCGGGCATTATATTCGATCAGTTTCGGCCCCTGATCGGTCAGCATCAGCCCGGCATAGAGGACGCCGGAATAGGGCATCCCTTCCGCCGCCATGGTGGCGACGGTCGGCTTGATGATCGTTTCGATCACCTGGGCTTCCAGCTCCGCAGTCAGCACGCGGGCCGGGCTGTAAGCGCCCATGCCGCCCGTGTTGGGACCGGTATCGCCATCGCCGACGCGCTTATGGTCCTGCGCCGATCCGAAGGGCAGGATGGCGGTGCCGTCGGTCAGCGCGAAGAAGCTGGCTTCTTCGCCGGTCATAAATTCTTCCAGCACGACTTCTTCGCCCGCCGCGCCGAACGCGCCGGAGAACATGGTGTCTAGCGCGCCCAGCGCTTCATCGCGGGTTTCGGCGATGATCACGCCCTTGCCCGCTGCCAGACCATCGGCCTTGATCACCACCGGCAGCGTGAAATCGTCGAGCGCGGCAATCGCGCCATCCTTGGACGTGACGCGGACATAAGCGGCGGTCGGGATGTTGGCGCGCTGGCACAGATCCTTGGTGAAGCCCTTGGACCCTTCCAGTTGGGCGGCTTTCCTGTTGGGGCCGAATACCGGCACGCCCATGGTGCGCAGATTGTCGGCAAGGCCATCGACCAGCGGCGCTTCCGGGCCGATGACGACCAGGCCGATCGAATGGCGGGTGCAGAAATCCAGCACTGCGCGATGATCGGTCGCGGCAAGGTCGACCAATGTCGCGTGCTGGGCTATGCCGGGGTTGCCCGGCGCGGCGTAGAGCGTATCGAGCCGGGGCGATTGCGCCAGCTTCCACGCCAGCGCATGTTCGCGGCCACCGCCGCCAAGCAAAAGGATATTCATGTCGCCCATGTCCCCGGAATTTGATGCCTATGACAGTTCGGGCCGCCTGTTAGCGGAGGAACGCGCAGGCGACAACGCGCCGCCGTTGTCGGTCAGCGAATTGTCGGGGATGCTCAAGCGCACGGTCGAGGATCGCTTCGGCCATGTCCGACTGCGCGGTGAGATTTCCGGCTTCAAGCGGGCAGCGTCGGGGCATCTCTATCTGGCGCTGAAGGACGATAATGCCGTGCTGGACGGGGTGATGTGGAAAGGCGGGGCGCAGCGGCTGGCCTTTGCGCCGCAGGACGGGGTGGAGGTGATCGCCACCGGCAAGCTGACCACCTATCCCGGCCGGTCCAAATATCAGATCGTGATCGAGCGGATGGAATTGGCGGGCGAAGGCGCGCTGATGGCGCTGCTGGAGAAGTTGAAAGCGAAGCTGGCGGGCGAGGGGCTGTTTGCGGCGGAGCGCAAGCGGCGGCTGCCCTTCCTGCCGCGCACCATCGGAGTCGTGACGTCACCCACGGGCGCGGTGATTCGCGACATTTTGCACCGGCTGGCGGATCGCTGCCCGACCGATGTGCTGGTCTGGCCGGTATTGGTGCAGGGGCAGGGGGCGGCCGAGCAGATTGCGCGGGCCGTGCGCGGGTTCAGCGCGATGGAAGCGGGCGGGCCGCTGCCCCGGCCCGATCTGGTGATCGTGGCGCGGGGCGGCGGGTCGATCGAGGATCTGTGGAGCTTCAACGAGGAAATCGTCGTGCGGGCGGTGGCCGACTGTTCGATCCCGATCATATCGGCGGTCGGGCATGAAACCGATACGACTCTGTGCGACTATGCCGCCGACATGCGCGCGCCAACCCCAACGGCGGCGGCGGAAATGGCGGTGCCGGTGCGGGCGGAGCTATTGGCGGGCTTGAGCGAAATGGGCCTGCGCGCCGGGCGCGCGGTGCGGCGCGGCGCGGGGCAGGCCAGGGAAAGGCTGGAGATGCAGGCGCGGCTCATGCCGACGCCCGATATGTTGCTGGCCCCGCAGCGGCAGCGGCTCGACCAACTGTCCGATGCGCTGGGTAGCGGGTTGCGTCACCGAATCGCGGATGCGCGCGCGCAATTGGGGCAAGCAGGTGGTGCATTGCGACCGGCGTTGCTCCAGCAATATCTCCAGCGGGCGACCGAGCGACTGGACCGGTTGCGTCCGCGCCCGGACTATCTGGCGCGGGTCTATCGGGATCGGGCGACGGCGCTCGACCGGGTGTCGCGCCATTTCGCCTCGCTTGACCCCGACCTGCCGCTGGCGCGCGGCTATGCGCGGGTGATGGCGGGCGGACGACTGGTCCAGTCGGTCGCGGCGGCGCAGGCGGCGGGCGCGGTGACGCTGCATTTCCGGGACGGGACGGTCGATGCTATGGTCGGGCAAGGCGGGGCATTGCTTGAGAAGCCCGGCCCAGCCGCTATATCTGCTCCACCACGCCCGGCGCGCAAAGCGCGCGGCGCGGATGACGTGCCGCAGCAGGATCTGTTTTCGTGAAGCGCCAGAAAGGCTGACAAATGTTGATGTCCAACAGCGACCGTGTCGCCCGGCTCCATTATATGGCCTATAGTTTCCGCGTGTTGCAGGCGGGCGACCATGTGCTGTGCGCGGTGACGGGCCAAAAAATTGCGCTGGAGGACCTGCGCTACTGGAGCATCGCGCGGCAGGAACCCTATGCCAATGCCGAAGCCTCCGCGCGGGCCGAGATCAAGGCGACCGGTGGGCGATGAGGCGCTGGGCCGCGGCGCTGCTATTCGCGCTGGCCGAAACATCGACGGCTGCCGCGCCCATGCAGACGCGGGCGGATTTCGCGATTGCCGGACCGGTGATGCAGGGCGGGGCGCTGCTCGGCACCGCGCCGACTGGGACCGTTGCGCTGACGCTGGATGGCAAGCTGGTCCCGGTCGATGCCGACGGCCGGTTCCTGATCGCCTTCGATCGCGATGTCGGGCCGACCGCGCAGTTGGTCGCGCGGCTTGCCGATGGCCGCGCGGTGGAACGCCCGATCGCCATTGCCCCCCGCGCCTGGCGGATCGAGCGGATCAACGCGCCGATGCGCCCGACCAAAAGCACCCAGGCGTTTCTGGCGCTGCGCAAGCCGGAACTGGAGCAGATTGCCGCAGCGCGCGCGGTGGTGACGGACGCCAAAGGCTGGCGGCAGCGCTTCATCTGGCCCCGCATCGGTCGTCTGTCCGGCCTGTTCGGATCGCAGCGTGTCTATCAGGGGACAGCCGGTGCCTATCATGGCGGCGTCGATATTGCGGGTACGACCGGCGCGCCGGTGATGGCGCCGGCTGACGGGGTGGTGGTGCTGGCGGCGGTGGACAAGCCCTTCACGCTGGAGGGGCATTTGCTGATGATCGACCATGGCCACGGTCTGGGCAGCGCCTTCCTCCATCTGTCGCGGATCGACGTGAAGCTGGGCGATCATGTGGCGCAGGGGCAACGCATTGGCGCGGTCGGCGCGACCGGGCGCGCGACAGGGCCGCATCTCCACTGGGGGATGAAGTGGAATGACGCGCGGATCGACCCGCTGTTGCTTGCGGGACCGATGCCGAACGGGTCGTAGGCGCCCTAGCTGATCCGCTTCATCCGCACCGCGCGGCCACCATCGACCTTGCCCATGAAGCTGCCCATGGCGGCGCGTTTCAACTCGATTGGCTGGCCCACTTTGGGATCACGCGCGGTCATTGCTTCGGTCGTCATCCATTGCGCGCCGTCCTCCAGCCCGATCTGCCATTTGCCGTAGCCAAGGCTGCGGACCGACGCGATCACTGCCTGGATATGGGTAACGCCTTCCTGTTCTGGTGCTTCTTCCTTGTCGTCGCCACCGCCCAGGAAGGGTAGTTTGGGGAAGGAGAAGCCGAAAAGGGTCTTGCGGGTCTTGTTCAGTTCGCCCTTGTCCAGCACGACGACTTCGTCGCGTTGCGCCGCAGCATCCATCGCGCCGACCTGCCGGTCGAAACAGGCGAGCCGTTCGGCATCTACGGGAATCGTGCGGCACTGCAGCAGGTTGGTGAAGATTTCCGGCCGGGGCTGCTGCCGCTGCGGCGCGGCGGAGGATTGGGCCGCGATGCAGAGCGGGACCAGCAAAAACAGTGCGCGCAAGCCCGTCATAAATCGTCTCTCCATCGCGTCGGACATACTATTCTCCTACCATGCACCCGCCAGAGGCAAGGTCAATATGTGGCCGCTGGCCGCATCAGAACGCCCGCGATGTCACAATAGGCCTGCCTTGCTGCATCGCACGATATGATTGCTGCATCCTGTTGTATCCCCGTGCAATAATATTGCTAATCACCTGTAAAACAGTCATGCCACGTTCATGTTGCAATAATGATACAGGGGCATCCAAAAGCGGTGAATGCCCTTTTCCCCGGCTTTACAGCGCCCTTAACCCCGCGCAGTTTCCGGCCATCCATATGGGGGGATCGCTGTCGGGCACCATGTCCCCCCATAGGTACATCATAGTGGCAGGCCATCTGCCAGCCTCCAGAGCAAGGGACTGGACCGTGAAGACATTTTCCAAGAGGGCACTTTTGCGTGCCAGCGTCGCACCGGCGATTCTGGGCGCGTCGCTGATCGCGACCGCCGCAATCGCACAGGACGCGCCGCAGGCCGCCGAAGCGGATGCGGGCGATACCATCATCGTCACCGGATCGCTGATCAAGAACCCCAATCTGGTCCGTTCGACCCCGGTTACGGCGACCACTGCCGACCAGATCGAACTGAAGCAGAACAACACCGCCGAAGAAATTCTCCGTGAAATTCCCGGTATCGTTCCCAGCATCGGTACGGCCGTCAATAACGGCAATGGCGGCGCATCCTATGTTAACCTTCGCGGCCTGGGCGAAAACCGCAACATCGTTCTGCTGAACGGCGATCGTCTTGCACCTGCGGGCCTGGCGGGCATCTTCGATCTCAACAATGTGCCACTCGCCCTGGTTGATCGCGTCGATGTGCTGACCGGTGGCGCATCCACCACTTATGGCGCCGACGCTATTTCGGGTGTCGTCAACTTTGTTACCAAGACCGATTTTGCCGGTCTGGAAGCCAATGTTTCCAACCAGCTGACCGAAGAGGGCGACGGCAATTATGTCCGTGCTGACCTTACCATCGGTGCCAATTTCGATGACGGTCGCGGCAATGTCGTGTTCAGTGTCGGCTATCAGCAGTCCGATCCGGTCTATCAGGGCGATCGCGAGTTTTCGCGCCTGAACATCGATTCTTACAGCGGGGTTGTCGGCGGCGGTTCGGGCACGTCGACCCCTTCGCGCTTCTCGAACACAAACCCTTCGGGCACCGCAACCGGCAACGGCAACCGTCAGGTTACGGCCGATGGTACGGCGTTCCGTCCCACGACGGCGTTCGACGCTTACAACTTCAACCCCTTCAACGTGTTCCAGACGCCGTTCAAGCGTTTCAACATGTATGGTGCTGGTCGGTATGAAGTCAGCGATGCGGTCGAAGTCTATTCGCGCGGCATCTTCTCGAAGAACACCGTCAGCACCATCATTGCGCCGTCTGGCGCCTTCGGCATCGCCGTTCAGGTTCCGCTGAGCAATCCCTATCTGACGACCGCCCAGCGCAACGCCTTCTGCGGTCGCAACGTCGCAACCCCGGCTGATATCGCTGCGGGCGTCTATACGCCGCTGTTCACCCAGGCACAGTGTAATGCGGCCGCGACAGCTACCGACCCCACTGATCCGAATTATCGTGAAGTGACCACGGCCTTTTCGCGTCGCGCCACTGAACTCGGCCCGCGCATCTCGGACTTCACCACCACCTTCTTCGACTATAAGGTCGGCGCGCGTGGCGGTATCACCGACTCGATCGACTGGGATGTTTCGGGTGCCTATGGCGAAAGCGAGCAGATTCAGACCCAGAAGGGCTACTGGCTCAATAGCCGCGTCCGTCAGGCACTGCTGGCGACCAACACCGAAACCTGCCTGACCGACACCAATGGCTGCGTGCCGCTCAACGCCTTTGGACCTGACGGCTCTATCACGCCGGATATGAATGCGTACCTCAACGCCAATAGCCAGGTTGCGACCAAGACGTCGCTGGCGCAGGCCCATGCAACCATCAATGGTGATTTCGGCGTAGCTTCGCCCTTCGCCAGCGATTCGGTGGCATTCGCGATCGGCGGCGAATATCGCAAATATCGTGCGAGCCAAGAATCCGATCTGCTGTCGCAGTCGGGCGATCTGGGCGGCGCTGGCGGCGCGGCTCCCAACATCAATGGCGGCTACGATGTTTACGAAGCTTTTGGCGAACTCGTCCTTCCGTTGGTCCAGGACAAGCCTTTCTTCCAGGATCTGACTTTGGAAGCCGGCATCCGCTACTCGAAGTATAGCGTGGATGCGCCCAGCAACCCCAGCTACAATACGACGACTTGGAAGGCTGGCGGCAGCTGGACACCGTTCGACGGCTTCAAGGTTCGCGGTAACTATGCCCGTGCGGTGCGCGCGCCGAACATCGACGAACTGTTCTCGCCGCAGAACACTTTGCTGACGAACCTTGGCACGGATCCCTGCTCCGGCGCGGCTCCTGTGACCAACGCGAACCTGGCGGCTGTCTGCCTTGCGCAAGGTGCCCCTGCCAACACCATTGGTGCGATTACCAATGATCCCGCCGGTCAGGTCAACTATACCGGTGGTGGCAATCTTGCCCTTGGCCCGGAAAAGTCGAACAGCTGGACTTTGGGTGCCGTATGGCAGCCGGACTTCTTCCGTGGTTTCTCGGCAACCGTCGATTATTACAACATCAAGATCACGGGTGCGATCACCGAGCCTACCCCGGGTGACGCGATCTCTGCTTGCTTCGACAACATCACGGCGGCGAGCGCTAGCGATCCGGCTTGTACTTCGATCCGTCGTAACCCGTTGACGGGTGAACTGTTCGGTGAAGCGGCGACCACCCCCGGTCTGTTGCTGGCCAAGTCGAACCTGGGCAAGCTGTCCACCGACGGTATCGACTTCTCGCTGAACTACACCAAGGATGTCGGTTTCGCCAACCTGTCGCTCAGCTTGGTCGGTAACTGGACCAACAGCTCGAAGTTCCAGGCGACTTCGGCTTCGCTGAACCGTGAATGCGTGGGCTACTACTCGGTCAACTGCGCTTCGATCCAGCCTGAATGGCAGTTCTCGCAGCGCACCACACTGGCATTCAAGTCGTTCGATCTGTCGCTGTTGTGGCGTTATATCGACAAGGTTCAGTATGAGCCGCAGCAGCTGGCCGATGATCTGGCTGCCGCTTTGGCCGATCCGACCTGCCCCAACCCGACTGGTGCAGATACGGGTGGTTGCATGATCGAACCGCAGTTCCGCGAGATCAAGGCGGAGCATTATTTCGACCTGACTGGCCGTTTCCATGTCAGCGACGAAGTAACGATCACCATGACGGTGCAGAACCTGATCAACAACAAGCCCAAGATCGTCGGCGCTGGTATCGGTGCGACCGCCTACAACAGCGGCAACGTCTATCCGTCGACCTACGACGCGCTGGGCCGCCGCTACGCGATCGCTGCCAAGCTGCGCTTCTGATCCTTCGATCAGGCAAGACAAAGAAAGGGGGCCGGTGGCGACACCGGCCCCCTTTTTCTATTGGTGGGTGTGGGGCGGGGACGTAGTTGCGCGCGATGGCGCCAGAGCAACGAGCCTTAAAAAGAGCCGTTCGGGCTGAGCCTGTCGAAGCCTTGATCTTAAGAACGGCCCTTCGACAGGCTCAGGGCGAAGAGGTGAAGGGGTGTCCCGCTTAGTCGATCAGCGGGCGGGGCAGGTCCAGCGCAATTCCGGCATTGTCGGCCAGCACCATGGCCCAATGGGCGACCTTGGCGATTTCGTCGGCATGGACTTCCAGACCGCGCTGCGCCGCCTCCGCCCGCTGGCCCGGCGTGAAGGTCGCGCCATTTTTGGCATCGCGGGCAAAGACCGGGCCGTTCGCGATCTCGGCGACCCTCGCTTCGTCCAGCGCCAGCCCGAGCAGCCGGGCGAGGGCGGCGAGACAGTCTTGCGGCCTTGCGACCAGCGTCTCGCTATCCAGCGTCGCGACCCGCGCGCCCAGTCGATCGCATAGCGTCTGGAACTGCTGCTGCTGCGCCAGCCAGCCGACGGCCGCGACCTGGATATCGGTCAGCCCCAGATAGTCGGACGGGGCAATGCCCAGCGGCTCGATCATCCCTTCGCGCGCCAGTTTCTGGAACAGGTCGCGCACCCAGAGCCGCCCCCACATCCCCTTGCGCGCGATCGAGGCGAGATAGGGTTCGAGCGGGGCATGGAGCAGCAGGGCGCGGGCATCGGGCCGCAAGCCCATGATTGCGGGGATCAGCGGATTGATGACGTTGGAGGGCTTGACCACCACTGCCTCACTTGGGCCGAAGGGGCGGGCAAGCAAGTGAAGGCTGGCGTCCAGCACGCGCGCGACCTCCGGCCCCTTCGCCCCGCGATGCCGCCAGCCGATCAGGTCGTTGAGCAGCACGGGTTCCTTCAGCCCCATCGCGACGCCCGGAATATCCATCGCGGCAGCCAGCAGCGTCGAGCAGCAATAGGCCGAATGGAACAGGAAATGGAGCGGCGCGCGCGGCGGCACATGGGCCATGGCGTCTGCCAGTCGCAACACCAGCGGCGCGTCCGTCTTTCCCAGATACTCGTCGGTCAGGAAGGGGATGTCGCCATGCAGCACACGCGGCACCAGCCGCATATGAACCGCGTCATGCCCCGGATCATAGCGATGGGCCAGCCATTGGGCGTCGCGCATGATGTCGCGGATCGCAGGATCGGGAGAGGTCATGGCGACCAGCCTTCGCATGGCTTTTCCGGTCATTCAAGCCGCCGGGCTTTCCCCTACTTGCCAGCGCCCCGGCTTGTGGTAGCGATGAGGGACAAGGAGCTGGGGGGCTTTATGGAATTGGCGGTTGGTCGGTTGGTGCAGCAGGCGGCGGAGGCGCGGCGGCAGGGTCGTGTCGCGGTGGCGGAGCAATTGCTGAACGATGCACTCGCGCGACAACCGGGGGAACCCCAGGCGCTCAACCTGCTGGGGATGATTGCGCTGGACCGGCGGGATTTCGTTGCGGCCAGCACGCATTTTCGCGGTGCGGCTGCGGCTGATCCCAAAGAAGCGGCGCTGTGGATGAATGTCGCGTCGGCGGAGCGCGGTCTGGGCGCGGGGGAGGCGGAGCGGGCGGCGTTGCAGGCGGCGATCGACATAGACCAGCGCAATTTGATGGCGCAAATCCGCATGGCGCAGCTCCAGCAACGGCTGGATGAACGGCAGGGCGCGGCGGACAGTTGGGGCAAGGCATTGGCGCTGTCGGCGGGCTTGCCCGACCTGCCGCCTGCGCTGGTTGAAACGCTGGCGCAGGCGCGGGACTTCGTTACCGCGCATCAGGCCGAGTTTGCCGCCTTTGTCGAGACGGGTGTGGCGGCGCAACTGACGGCGGCGGACGCGGTGACACAGCGGCGCTTTCAGGCCTGTCTCGACCGGGAATTTGGCCGTCGGACGATCTATCAAAATCAGTGTTCGGGGCTGCATTACCCCTTCTTGCCAGCCGACGAATATTTCGACCGGCAGCATTTTCCCTGGATGGGCGCTCTGGAGGCGCAGACCGATGCGATCCGTGCCGAATTTCTCGCCATGGTCGAACGGGGCGGTGACGCGATCCGCCCCTATGTGCGGCAGGATGCGGGGACGCCGCAGAATAAGTGGACAGCGCTGGACGGGTCGCTCGACTGGGGCGCGGCGTTTCTGTGGGAATATGGTGTGCGCAACGAGCCGGTGTGTGCCGCTTGCCCGCAAACCGTCGCGGCGCTGGAGGCGTTGCCGCGTGCCGACATTCCGGGGCGAGCGCCATCGGCCTTCTTTTCTCTGCTCAAGCCGCGCAGCCGGATTCCGGCGCATACGGGGGTCACCAACACCCGCGCGATCGTCCATCTGCCGCTGGTCGTGCCGCCGGGTTGTTTCTTTCGTGTCGGGGGTGAAACGAGGGCGTGGCAAGAAGGGGTCGCTTTTGCCTTCGACGACACGATCGAACATGAGGCGTGGAATGACAGCGATCATTTGCGCGTGGTGCTGATTTTCGACGTGTGGAACCCGCATTTGTCGCTTGCGGAGCAGCAATTATTAAAGCAATTCTACGCCACGGCCGATGCAAGCAAGACGAAGGATGTCCTGCCGCGCATCTGATCGACGGCATGGAGGCTGACCCGTTGCGAGAGACGGGGTCGGCGCTGCCGCCTGTCCAGGAGAATGAGAGTGCGAATGTTCAAGGCAGTGATTGCGTCCAGCCTGATCGTCATGGCCATGCCGGTGCTGGCGCAGGACAAGGCTCCGCTGGACAAGAATGATCCCAATGCGGTGCGGTGCAAGCGGTTCCAGGTCACCGGGTCGCTGGTGAAGAAGGAACGCATCTGCAAGACCAACGCCGAATGGCGGGCGATCTCCGAGCAGCAGAACCGGGATGCCGACGACCTCATCACCCGCAGCCGTTCGGGGATGAACCCTAGCGGTTGAGGTGCGGGAGGGGCGTGGACCCCTCCTGCCCTTTATGTCAGGCGACGCTGAGCGTCAGCGCACCATCCCCATCCTCGACCCGCACCTGCGATCCGTCCGGCACATCCCCGCGCAGGATCAGGTCGGCCAGCGGGTCTTGCAGATAGCGCTGGACCGCGCGCTTCAATGGCCGCGCGCCATAGACCGGGTCGTAACCGACCCGCCCCAGCCATGCGCGCGCGCCGTCGGTCAGGTCGAGCGCGATCTTGCGATCCTTGAGCAGTTTCTGCACGCGAGAGACCTGAATATCGACGATTGGCGCCATATGGGCGACGCCCAGGCGGTGGAACAGGATGATCTCGTCCAGCCGATTGAGGAATTCGGGGCGGAAATGGCCGCGGACGACCTCCATCACCTGATCCTCGACCTTTTCGACCGGATCATCATCGCCCAGCGCCGCGATATACTGGCTGCCCAGGTTCGATGTCAGCACGATGATCGTGTTGGTGAAATCGACCGTGCGGCCCTGCCCGTCGGTCAGCCGGCCATCGTCCAGCACCTGGAGCAGGATGTTGAACACGTCGCCATGGGCCTTTTCCACCTCGTCGAACAGCACGACCTGATAGGGACGGCGGCGGACGGCTTCGGTCAGGACGCCGCCTTCTTCATAGCCGACATAGCCCGGAGGCGCGCCGATCAGCCGGGCGACGCTGTGCTTCTCCATGAATTCGCTCATGTCGATGCGGACCATGGCATTTTCATCGTCGAACAGGAAACCTGCCAGCGCCTTGGTCAGTTCGGTCTTGCCGACGCCCGTGGGGCCGAGGAAGAGGAAGGAGCCAAGCGGGCGGTTGGGGTCCTGTAGCCCCGCGCGGGCGCGGCGGACGGCGGTGGACACGGCCTTGACCGCATGGGCCTGCCCGATGACGCGCTTGCCCAGCGTGTCTTCCATCGCCAGCAGTTTCTCACGCTCGCCGGTCAGCATCCGTTCGACCGGGATGCCGGTCCAGCGGGCGACGACCCCGGCGATGTCCTCTGCCGTCACTTCCTCCCGCAGCATCGCGCCTTCGGATGCGGTTTCCGCTTCGGCGAGGCGTTTTTCGAGGCCGGGGATCGTGCCGTAGGACAACTCGCTCATCTTGGCGAGATCGCCCGCGCGCTGCGCCTGTTCCAGTTCGAGCCGGGCGGCGTCGAGCTGTTCCTTGATCTTGGCTTCGCCGGCGATCTTGTCCTTTTCCGCCTGCCAGCGGGTGGTGAGCGAGGCGGACTGCTCCTCCAGATTGGCAAGGTCGGTTTCCAGCGTGGTCAGCCGGTCGGCGGAGGCCTTGTCGGTTTCCTTCTTCAGCGCCTCCCGCTCGATCTTGAGCTGGATGATGCGGCGATCGAGATTTTCGATTTCCTCCGGCTTGGATTCCACCTCCATCCGCAAGCGCGACGCGGCCTCGTCCATCAGGTCGATCGCCTTGTCGGGCAGGAAACGATCCGTGATATAGCGGTTGGAGAGGGTCGCGGCGGACACCAAAGCGCTGTCGGTGATCCGCACGCCATGGTGCAGCTCATATTTCTCCTTGAGGCCGCGCAGGATCGAGACGGTATCCTCGACCGTGGGTTCGCCCACGAACACCGGCTGGAACCGGCGCTGGAGCGCTGGGTCTTTTTCGACATATTTGCGATATTCGTCGAGCGTGGTCGCGCCGATGCAATGGAGTTCGCCGCGTGCCAACGCGGGCTTGAGCAGGTTGCCCGCGTCCATCGCACCTTCGGATTTGCCCGCGCCAATCAGCGTGTGCATTTCGTCTATGAACAGGACGACCTGACCTTCGGCGGCCTTCACCTCGTCCAGCACGCCTTTGAGGCGCTCCTCAAATTCGCCGCGATATTTGGCGCCCGCGATCAGGCTGCCCATGTCGAGCGCCATCAATGTGCGGTCTTTCAGCGTATCGGGCACGTCGCCATTGGCGATGCGCAGCGCGAGGCCCTCGGCGATGGCGGTCTTGCCGACGCCGGGGTCGCCGATCAGCACCGGGTTATTCTTGGTCCGGCGCGCGAGGATCTGGATGGTGCGGCGGATTTCCTCGTCCCGGCCAATGACCGGATCAAGCTTGCCTGCGCGCGCGGCTTCGGTGAGGTCGCGGGCGAATTTCTTGAGCGCATCATAGCGATCCTCCGCGCCGGCGGTGTCGGCGCTGCGGCCCTGACGCAGATGGTTGATCGCGGCGTTGAGCGCTTCGGCCTTCACCCCAGCGGCGGCCAGCGCCTTGCCAGCCGTCGTTGTGGTGGCCAGCGTCAGCGCGAGGAGCAGCCGTTCGACGGTGACGAAGCTGTCGCCCGCCTTGGCCGCGACCTGTTCGGCGGAGTCCAGCACGCGCACCGCGTCATTGTCGAGACCCGGCGTCTGCTGCGCGCCGCTGCCGGAGACGGACGGCACCTTGGCCAGCGCAGCGTCGGTGTCGCGCAGCGCAACTTCGGGCGCACCGCCTGCGGCCTTGATCAGGCCGGACGCCATGCCCTGCTCATCCTCCAGCAGCGCTTTGAGCAGATGTTCGGGGCTGATCCGCTGATGGCTCATGCGGATCGCCACGGTTTGCGCCGACTGGAGGAAGCCCTTGGCGCGGTCGGTGAATTTTTCGAGGTTCATGACTTACCTTTGTGAAGCCCTTGGCTCTGTATGGAACTGCGGCTGATGTGGTGTTGCCAAAAGGCCACACAAGAGGCACTACGCAATTTCCACCAAGAGCGGTTCATTTTGGCGTGCTGGCCTTGGGCTGATCGGGCGCGAAGGCGTCGCCGAAAAAGTCGCTCTGATACCAAAGCGGCGCTTGCGGCGCGTCGGCGATGTCGCGGGCGATGGCGTAATTGACGCGGGCGAATTTGGCCGCGGCCTGCCAGTTGAAGGGCAGGCTGATCTGGTCGGATGGCTGGTGATAGTCGGTCTTGAGGAAATGTTCGAACGCAGCTTTGCCGGGACCAGCGAAGCCGGTCATCAGGAACACGGACGGTACGCCTTCCTGCACGAAGCGATAATGGTCGGAGCGGGTGAAGAGGCCTTCAGCTGGGAGCGGATCGGGCGAGAGGGTGACGCCTGTGGATTTGGCCGCACGATCGACGATCGGGCCGAGGGTAGAATGTTCCGCGCCGAACGCTACGACATCGGCGAAATCATAGGTCAGGATCGGCATGTCGAGATTGACCACGCCGACCAGCTTGCCCCCTGTGGGCAGGACGGGATTGCGCGCCAGATATTGGGAGCCGAGCAGGCCGTCCTCCTCCGCCGTGACCGCCGCGAACAGGATGGAGCGTTTGGGGCGGGTGCCGCTGTCGGCAAAGGCTTTGGCGACCGCCAGCATCGTGGCGGTACCCGACGCATTGTCCATCGCGCCATTATAGATTTTGTCCGGTCCCTTGGCGCTTTCGCGCACGCCATTATGGTCGAGATGGGCCATCAGCAGCACATATTCCTGCGCCAGTGACGGGTCCGATCCGGGCAGGATGGCGATGACATTGCTGGAGGCGGCGGTGCGGACCGTGCTGGTGCGGTCGAGCCTGACGAGGGGTTTTAGGGCAAAGCCCTTGGGACGCCCGCCCCTCTTGGCGGCGAGTTGCATGATCGCGGCGATCTTGCGGCCTGACCCGGCGAACAGGGCTTCGGTCGCGGCCCCGTTGACCGATGCGCCGCCGCGAATGGCGGGGGTGCGGGTGAAGGGCTTGGCCTGTGCATCGAGCCAGCTGACGGTCGGTTCGCTGGCGCGGTCGCGCAGTTTCTCCCAGGGGGTGCGGGCCAGCAGGCTGGGGCTGGGAATGGTGATGAGGCCGATGGCGCCCGCCTTTTGCGCGGCCGGTGCCTTTTCCGCCGCCAGATGCGCGCCGACTTCGCTGGGCATACCGACCGGCGAACCGGAAAGGGCGACTGCGAATTTGCCGCGCAGGTCGAGGCCCGCATAATCGTTGATCTTCTCGCGGTCCGATTGCAGGCCATAGCCCACGAATACCGCGCCAGCCCCAATGCTCTGGACCGGTTCGCGGCCGAAGGCCCCGATCGCGACATCGCCGCCCGTGTCGAAGCGGGTGCCGCCGATGGTGAGCGCGGGTTTCACCTTGGCGTCAAGTTCGGCGACCGCCAGCGTGACTGGCTGATACCAGCTGTCCTTGACCGCCTGTTGCAGGCCGAGCGCGGCGAAGCGGGCGGCGACGTAGCGGGCGGCAATGTCATAGCCGCGCGTCCCGGCGTCGCGTCCTTCGAGCAGATCGTCGGCCAGGAAGCTGACATCGGCGCGGATGGCTTCTGAGGAGAAGGTCGGTTCCTGCGCCAGGGCGGGCGCGGAGAGAGCGAGCAAGGAAGCGAGCAGGGGCAGGCGGCGGAACATTGGGGGAGCCTTCGTAATCTATGATGGCCTGGAACCTATCGCGGCCAGCCGCGCTGTCCAGCGTCATGCGTATTGCGCTGCTAAAACGCAGCGCTATCCTAGCGTCCTCCGCGGGTGACCAACCCGACTGCATTTTCTTAGAGGTTGTTCATGACCCTTTCCCCCCTGTCGCGTCGCCTGTCCCTGCTGATCGGCCTGTCGACGATTGCCCTGACCCCCATGACGCAGGCAGTGGCGCAGACGGCAGCGACCAGCGTTGCGCCCGCGCCGCTCTCCAGCCTCGTGTCGGCGGTCGATATTCCCTATGAGGAATTCACGCTGAAAAACGGGCTGCGGGTGATCGTCCATACCGATCGCAAGGCCCCGGTGGTGGCGGTGTCGATCTGGTATCATGTCGGATCGCGCTTTGAACCGGCGGGCAAGACCGGCTTTGCCCATCTGTTCGAGCATCTGATGTTCTATGGTTCCGAAAATGCCGATGGGCCGTTTTTCGGGCGGCTGGAGGATATTGGCGCGACCGACTGGAACGGGACGACCTGGTTCGACCGGACCAATTATTTCGAGACGGTGCCGACCGGGGCGCTCGACCGGGCGCTGTTCCTGGAGTCGGACCGGATGGGGCATCTGCTGGGCGCGGTGACGCAGCAGAAGCTGGATACCCAGCGGGGCGTGGTCCAGAATGAAAAGCGGATGGGGGAGAATGAACCCTATGGGCTGGTCGAATATGCGCAGCTGGCTGCTTTGCTGCCCGAAGGCCATCCCTATCGCCACTCGACCATCGGGTCGATGGCGGACCTGAACAGCGCCAGCCTGGGTGATGTGCAAAACTGGTTCAAGACCCATTATGGTCCCAACAACGCCGTGCTGGTGCTGGCCGGGGATATTGACGCGGCGACCGCGAAGAAGAAGGTCGAGCGCTGGTTCGGCAATATCGCCGCTGGACCAGCGCCGCAGGATGTGGACGCGACCGTCCCGACGCTCGACAAGGATGTCGAGAAGCAGATGCATGATAATGTCGCGGCGACCCGCCTCTATCGCAACTGGGTGGTGCCGGGCGTCAATGGCGCGGATCTGCCCGCGCTGGATCTGGCGCTGTCGGTCTTTGGTGGCCTAGCCTCCTCGCGGCTCTACAATACGCTGGTGCGGGACGAGAAGGTGGCGGTGGGCGTCAAGGCCAGCGTCCAGCCGTTCGAGAAATTGAGCTTTGCCGAGATTACCGTCGATGTGAAGCCGGGGACAGATGCGGTCGCGGTGGGCAAGCGGCTCGATGCGCTGCTGGCCGACTATCTGGCCAAGGGACCGAGCGCCGACGAGGTGCAGCGCGCCGCGACCCGGCAGCTGGCGGGGACGATATCGGGACTGGAGCAGGTGGGCGGCTTTTCGGGCAAGGCGGTGACGCTGGCCGAGGGGGCGGTCTATTCCAACGACCCGGAGAAATATCGCAAGGATCTGGCTGCTTATGCCAGCGCGACCCCGGCCCAGGTGGGCGAGGCCGCGCGCAAATGGCTGGGGCGGCCAGTGTTCCGCCTGACCGTGGCGCCGGGCGAACGATCGGCGGCGGACAATGCGCTGGCGGGCAATGCGACCCACAAGCCGGCCTATTTCCGTGATCCCGCCGCGCCCGCGCCAGCAGCCGCGACGGTGCCTGCGCCCACGAAGATTGCCGAGCCGCCGATCGAGCCGGTGGCCGATCTGGATTTCCCGACCGTCGAACATGCCAAGTTGAAGAACGGCATTGCGGTACAGTTTGCGCGCCGGGCGACGGTGCCGACGGTGCGGGTGTCGGTGGCGTTCGATGCGGGCAATGCGGCGGATGACCGGGCGAAGCTCGGCACGGCGGCGCTGGCGACCGCGCTGCTGGACGAGGGGACCAAGACTCGCAGCGCGCTGGACATTGCGCAGGAACAGGAGCGGCTGGGCGCATCGGTGAGTGCGGGCAACAGCATGGACCGGACCACGGTGGGCCTGTTTGCGTTGAAGCCCAATCTGGATGCGTCGCTGGGGCTGCTGGCCGATGTGGTGCGCAATCCCGCTTTCGCGCCGAGCGAAGTGGAACGGCTGCGCGGGCAGATGCTGACCCGGATCGCGGCGGAAAAGACCGAGCCGACGGCGATCGCCCAGCGCATGTTGCCGCCGCTGCTTTATGGCAAGGCGCATCCCTATGGCATTCCCTTTACCGGGTCTGGCACGGAAAGCGGGGTCAAGGCGGTGACGCGGGCGGACCTGACCGCTTTCCATGACCGCTGGCTGCGGCCCGACAATGCGACGATCTTCGTGACGGGCGACACGAGTCTCGCCGAATTGCTGCCGTTGCTGGAAAAGCGCTTTGGCGACTGGAAGGCACCCGCGACACCCAAGGGCGCCAAGCTGTTCCGCATGGACCGGATGGCGCGTCCGCCGCGGATCATCCTGATCGACAAGCCGCAAAGCCCGCAGTCGATGATCCTGGCAGGCGTGCTGACAAGCAAGAAGGGGACCGACAATCCGGTGACGCTCCAGTCGGCCAATGAAGTGCTGGGCGGCAGCACCACGTCGCGGCTGACCATGGATCTGCGCGAGACCAAGGGGTGGGCCTATGGCGCGGGGACGTCGCTGCCGGGCGTCAAGGACACGATCCCGCTGCTGGTCTATGCCCCGGTGCAGACCGACAAGACCGGCGAATCGATCATCGCGGCGCGGCAGGACATCAAGGATTTCCTGACGACCAAGGGAACCAGCGAGGCCGAGCGCAACCAGACGATCAACGGGCAGATCCTGTCGCTGCCGGGCAGTTTCGAGACATCGTCCGACCTGCTGGGCGCGATGATGCGCAACAGCCTGATCGGGCGGGCGGATGATTTCTACGAGACGCTGCCCAACATCTATCGCGCGATGACCGCTGCCGATTTCGACAAGGCGGCGCGCGAGGCGATCAATGCCGACGGGCTGATCTGGGTCGTCGTCGGCGACGCGAAACTGGTGCGGCCGCAGCTTGACGCGGTGGGCTTGCCAGTCGAAACCGGCACCCTGGCTGACTGAAAAATTCTAAAGGAGTGAATGAGATGGCAAGTGTCGATGGCGCCTATGATTGCGTGGCCAAGACGCCGATGGGCGACCAGAAGGGCGTGTTCACCGTAATCAGCAATGGCGACCGGTTCAACGGCACCTTTGCGGGCATGATGGGGTCGCTCGACGTGGTCGATGGCAAGGTCGCGGGTAACACGCTGACCTGGAAGATGGAAATGACGATGCCGATGCCGATGACGCTGGAATGCGAAGCGGACGTCAGCGGGGACGCGATTACCGGGACGATGCAGTTGGGGGCGTTCGGCGCTTCGGCCTTTACCGGCACCCGGCGGGCCTGAGTTGGTGGGGGCCGGGTGATGCCCGGCTCCCCTAACCCGACACTGAGCTGGACAATAACAACGCCCTTGCTGATTTGCGATTAGTTAGCTAACTAATCGATATGAGAGAGCGGGACGCTGGGCGGGCTTTATTGCATGTGCTGGGACCGGTGGCGCGGGGGTGGCGGCAGGCGGCGGATGGGGCGCTGGCGGGCCTCGGCGTGTCCGGGAGCGCGGGCTGGTGTCTGGTGCATCTGGCCAGCGTGGGCGCGGTGTCGCGACAGGCGGAGCTGGCGCAATGGCTGGAGGTCAGCGCGCCGTCGCTGGTGCGGACGCTGGACCAGTTGCAGCGCGCCGGGTGGATCGAGCGGACGACCGATCCAGAGGATGGGCGGTCCAACCGGGTGACGCTGACCCCGGCGGGCAAGGCTATGGCGGCACAGATCCAGGCGCGGCTGGACGTGCTGGCCGGCGAATTGCTGGGCGGCTTGCCGGACGGGGCGGTGGAGATCGGGGTGGAGCTGCTGGGATTGCTTCGGTTGCGGATCGCCGAGCAGAAGCTGGCGCAGCTGTTAGCCGATGGCGGCGATGATCCTGCGGGGAACGCGGAGCAGTGAGCCGTGGCGCGCGCCGGGCGGCATGGTCAGGCGCGCGCTGACATCCTGCCATGTCGCCATGTCGCGGGTCGCCGCTGCGCCCCAGCGGCCCTCCTTATAGACGTCATAATAGCAGATCAGTGCGTCGCCAACCTGCGCGGTCATCGGGCCTTCGACCCAGGACGGGGAGAAGGGGGGCGAGAGCGGGCCGAAGGGACCGGCGGGGCTTTGCGCGGGCGCGCTGCGCAGCCATTTGCGCGGCGGAGTGAGGGTTTCGTCCTTGATGATGAGGTGGAGGCTGCCGTCGGGGGCGCGGGCGAAGCTGCCGTCGATCAGGCTGAAGCCGGGATCGTAAAGCGGTTGCGGCGGGGTGAAGGTCACGAAATCCGGGGTGGTGGTGGACCAGAGACGATGGTTGTAGCCCGATTCCGATGTGCCTGCGGTGTCCGGGTAGAGCCCCGTTACGGTGCTGGACCAGAAGAGCATCCAGTGACGGGCGGCGGGGTCATAGATCGCTTCGGGCGCCCAGCAATTACGGGTGCCGGTTATGGTGGCCATGACCGGCAGCGCACGCTGGGGCGACCAGTGGATGAGGTCGCTACTGGTGGCATGGCCGATCGTCACCCCTTCCCAGGCGGTGGTCCAGAGCAGGTGGAAGGTCGCGCCGTCGCGAAACAGGAAGGGGTCGCGCAGCAGCTTTTTCTCGCCCACTTGCGGGACGAGCAGGCTGCGGCCAGCAGCGAGCGGGCGGAAGGTGAAGCCGTCGTCGCTGGCGGCGAGTTTGAGGCCGTCGGCTTCGCCCTTGCCGCTAGTGAAATAGGCGAAGAGGAGCGGGTCGGCGGCGAAGGCGGGCCGGGTGGCGCAGGCGGTGAGCGCCAGCGCGCCAAGGCCAAGCAGGGTGTTGCGACGGTTCATAGCTACGTGCGGTGATTGAGGCTCCTCTCCCCTCCCCGGCGGGGAGGGGTTGATTGGAGGCACGTGACTCCAATCAAGGGAGGGGGAGTGAGGCGAAGCCGCGCGTCCACGCTGGCGGCAGTACACCCCCACCCAACCTCCCCCTTTAGGGGGAGGAGTCTTATGGGTCACATCGCAGCTTGGTATCATAGCATGGGCATGGCGCTCCGGCGCGGGCTGGGGATGGCTGACTTCCGCCATTATTGCGCATAGTCCTTCGCCATCTGGCCGTAGAGATCGAGCAGCGGGTTGGCGATATAGTCGCCGCCTTCGCCGATCGGGCCGGTTTGTTCGGGCTTTGACGGGGGCGGGGCGCTGGCGAGGCCGCCGGGGGCTTCGGCGCTGTTGATGCCCTGGCTCAGAAGGTCGGGCTTGGACCCTTCGCCTGCGTTGCGGCCCTCACGGTCGAACAGGGCTTCCTGATGGCGAGTCGGTTCCCAGATGAACGTCCCCCAGCCGCGCCGGTCGGGCAGGGCGTGGACCAGATCATTAAGGTAGCGTTTGCGGCTGGAATATTCGGCGACCAGCAGGCCTTTGCCGGGATAGCGGGCGAGGAACCGGCCGAAGGTCGTGGCCCAGTCCCCCTGTTCGCGCTGCTGGTAGCAGGAGAAGCCGATGACGTCGAAATCGACCTTTCGGGCGATCAGCGCGTCGGTCCATTCGCGCACGATTGGCCAATGGCGGCCCAGATGGTTGTGGAGCTGGATGGTAATCGCCGGTTCGGCGCGACGCGCACCCGCTATCCCTGAGCGGAGCAAAGCGGCGAAGGCGTCGAAGCCGCCCACGGCCCCGACCTTGGCATGGTTGGCGTCGGTGATGGGATTGCCGGTGGGGGTGGAGAGCTTCACCCGGCCATGGGGCCAGAGGATGCCGAAGGTGGTTTCATTGCCGATGACCGCCATGTCGACCGGCGCGCCGCCCGCGCGCATGGCGACCAGCGTGTCGTGGGTGTGGGCTTCGACGGCTTTGGCGAGTTGGAGGAGGTCGTATCCGGCCCAGGATGCGGGGACGCCCTGATGTTCCGGGTCGGCCCATGTGTCGCTATAGTGGAAGGAGAGGACGAGATAGAGGCCCGCATCGCGGATGCGGCGGCCCAATGTGATGGTCTGGGCGAGGCCTGCCCAGGCCTTGTCGGGTTCGCGTTTGGAATAGCCTTTGGCGGGATTGACGAAGATGCGCAGGCGGATGGCGTTGAACCCGGCGTCGCGGAGCAGGAGGATAGGGTCTTGCCGCACGTCGCCGACGAAATAGCGCGCGCCTGCCGCTTCATCTTCGGGAATCCAGCTGATGTCGGCACCAATGAGGAAGGGGCCGGGGCGCGCGCCGGTCTTTTTAGGCGCAGCGAAAGCGGGGCTGGAGAGCAGAGGCAGGGCGAGCGGGGACGATGCGGTGGCGGCGAGCGCGGCGCGGCGGGTGAGGACGGGCATCCTGTCTCCTTTCGGTGGGGCTGGAGGGAGGGTTGGTGCCTCCTCTTATTTGGGCGCGTGGGTTGGTGTGCGACGCCCTGGGCTCCCGCATTCGCGGGAGAACGGGGGGTTAGCGCGCGATCATTTTACTTTGGCCCGTTCGTTTCGAGCGAAGTCGAGAAAC
>NZ_JBMDJF010000016.1:0-78624 GCF_057809055.1 Sphingobium sp. FG58
TTTCCAGAACTTTGGGAATCCCCCTTCGATTCAGTACAATCCCATCACGCTCTAGGAGCCAAAGGGGCCGTCGGTCATTGCTATAAAGCATGACCGACGGCCCCTTTCTCATTCCCTTGCTGGGCGACCAGCTGACGCCCGACATCGCCGCGCTGCGGGATGCGGACAAGGCGCGCAGCATCGTGCTGATGATGGAGGTGGCGGATGAGACCCGCTATGTCCGCCACCACAAGGCGAAGATCGCCTTCATCCTGTCGGCCATGCGCCACCATGCCGAACGGCTGCGGGCGCTGGGCTGGACGGTCGATTATGTGACGCTGGACGATCCGGCCAATTGCGGCAGCTTCACTGGCGAGGTTGCCCGCGCCATCGAGCGGCACCGGCCCGCCGCGATTCATGTGACCGAGGCGGGTGAATGGCGGGTGCGCGCGATGCTCGACAGCTGGGAGCTGCGCTTTGGCCTGCCGGTGACGATCTATGAGGATGACCGTTTCCTCTGTTCCCACGCGGAGTTCGACACTTGGGCGGCGGCGCGCAAGCAGTTGCGGATGGAGTTTTTCTATCGCGACATGCGGCGCAAGACCGGGCTGTTGATGACCGATGCGGGCAAGCCGGAGGGCGGCGAATGGAATTATGACGCGGACAACCGCAAGCCCCCGCCCCGGCGCGACCTGCTGATGCCGCAGCCGATTCGCTTCCGGCCCGACGCCATCACGCAGGATGTGTTGGCGCTGGTGGCGGATCGCTTTGCGGACCATATCGGCAGCCTCGACCATTTCCATTTCGCGGTGACGCATGAGGATGCGCTGCGCCAGCAACGCCGCTTTCTGGACGAGGCGCTGCCCCACTTTGGCGACTATCAGGACGCAATGCTGACGGACGAGCCGTTCCTGTGGCACTCGGTCCTGTCGCCCTATCTCAATGCCGGGCTGCTCGATCCGCTGGCGCTCTGCCGCGCGGTCGAGGCGCGCTATCGGGCCGGCAAGGTGCCGCTTAACGCGGCGGAGAGTTTTATCCGCCAGATCATCGGCTGGCGCGAATATGTGCGCGGTATCTATTGGCATGAGGGACCGGACTATGCGCGGCGCAACGCGCTGGGGGCGACGCGGCCCCTGCCCGGCTTTTACTGGACGGGTGACACGGACATGCACTGCATGGCCCAGGCGATCGGCCAGACCATCGACCATGCCTACGCCCATCATATCCAGCGGCTGATGATCACCGGCAATTTCGCGCTGCTGGCGGGCATCGACCCGCACGCCGTGCATATCTGGTATCTGGAAGTCTATGCCGACGCCTATGAATGGGTCGAGCTGCCCAATACGCTGGGGATGAGCCAATTTGCCGATGGCGGCCTGCTGGGGTCCAAACCCTATGCGGCGAGCGGCGCTTATATCAACCGGATGTCGGACCATTGCCAATCCTGCCGCTATGATGTGAAGCAGCGTGTGGGCGAGAATGCCTGCCCGTTCAACGCGCTCTACTGGGATTTTTTGGCCCGCAACGAAAAGCTGTTGGGCGGCAATGTGCGGCTGGCCATGCCCTACCGCAACTGGGGAAGAATAGCGGAGGAGGACCGCGCGGCGATCAGGGATCAGGCCGCGCGGTTTCTGGATACGCTCGACTAGGCCGCGCCGCACAGGCTGAGCATACGGCCCGCCAGTTCCCGTTCGCCCATCACCACATGGGGGACGCCGAGTTTCTCCAGATAATCGACCTCCGCGTCGCTATGGGCGCGGGCGATGACGGCGAGATTGGGGTTCAGGCGGATCGCATGTTCGTGGATCGCGCCGCCCTCAAAGCCCTCCGGCACGGCGATCAGCAGGTGATGCGCCTCCTTCACTCCCGCTTTTATGAGGTGGCGGTCCTCCAGCGCATTGCCTCGGACGACGGACAGTCCGGCGGCTTGCGCGTCCTCGGCTTTCTCCGCGTCGCCCTCGATCACGACGAAGGGGACGGCGCGCTGGGTCAGGCGGGTGGCGATCAGCTTGCCGACGCGGCCATAGCCGACCAGCACGACATGGCCCATCGCCGGGCGCGCGGCGGCGATACGGGCGGCTTCGGCATCGACTTCCTCCTGCTTGCGGCCGCGCACGGCGAGAGAGAAGAGGATAGGGTTGAGGAAGATCGAGACGATCGCGCCCGCCAGGATCAGGTCGCGCGCGTCGGCAGGCAGCACGCCAAGGCCTGTCCCCAGCGTGGCGAGGATGAAGGAAAATTCGCCGATCTGCGCCAGGCTGACCGCGATAGTCATGGCGGTGTCGCCGGGCTTGCCGAACAGGCGGACGATGGCGTAGGCGGCAATCGATTTGCCGACGATGATGATCGCGACGGTGGCCAGCAACGGCAGCGGCTGCTGCACCAGCACCGCCGGGTTGAACAACATCCCCACCGACACGAAGAACAGCACCGCAAAGGCATCGCGCAGGGGGAGCGTTTCTTCGGTGGCGCGGCGGCTCAAAGGGGTTTCGCCCAGGATCATGCCGGCGAAGAAAGCGCCCAGCGCGAACGACACGTCGAACGCATAGGCTGCGCCGAACGCGACACCCAGCGCGATGGCGAGGACGGCGAGGCGGAACAGCTCGCGCGATCCGGTGTGGACGACCCAGTGCAGCGCCCAGGGGATCACCCGCCGCCCGACGACCAGCATCAGCGCGACGAAGCCCGCGACCTTGAGCAGGGTGCCGACCAGAGGCGCGATGAGTGCGCCCACCCCGGCGCCGGAATCGGCGTCGTTGATGACGGCGGCGAGGGCTGGCAGCAGAACGAGCGCGAGGACCATCACCAGATCCTCGACGATCAGCCAGCCGACCGCGATTCGGCCCCGCCGGGTTTCGACCAGATCAGCGCCCTGCAAGGCGCGCAGCAGCACGACGGTGCTGGCGACCGACAAGGCAAGGCCAAAGACGATGCCCCCCATCAGCGGCCAGCCCATGACATGCGCCAGCGCCATGCCAAGGCCGGTCGCGACCGCGATCTGCACCAGTGCGCCGGGGATGGCGATATGTTTGACCGAGAGCAGGTCTTTTAGCGAGAAATGCAGCCCCACCCCGAACATCAGCAGGATGACGCCGATTTCGGCCAGTTCGTTGGCCAGGCTGGCATCGGCCACAAAACCGGGGGTGAAGGGACCGACCATGATCCCGGCGACGAGATAGCCGACGAGCGGCGACAGTTTGAGGCGATGCGCGATCGCCCCCATGATGAAGGCGACGACAAGACCGGCAACGATCGTGCCGATCAGGGGCGTGTGATGGGGCATAGGCAAATCCTTGTTCCGAACGAAGGCCCGCGCACAGGGGCCGGAGTCGATTCGTCAGGAACAGGCAGGGGGTGCGCGCGCGTGCCTTGTGCCGGAGTGGACGCCGGATCTGGCTGTCACCGCTGAGAGAGAAAATGCCGGGACGGAGCATAGCCGCCAGACGATGAGTAAAGAGGCTGCCACAACTGCCAGCAGCAAGTGAACAGCCGAGGGACCATCGCCGTCCAACCGCGGTGCCTGCACTGTTTGCGGGGCCAGCGGCGCGCGCGCCTTGATGACCACATCGCTCGTCGCGGGATTGAAGGCGGACCCTGCGACCCGGCTAAGCGGCGGCCCAAGCGGCGCGAGGGCGGAGAGCAAGACGATAGCAATCAGCATCCACAGGGCAGCGATGACCGGCAGGCGCTGGCCCGCAAATCCTTTGCTGTCTGCTCCGATGCGCTTCATGCGTGCCACTATTCCTTTATCCTGCTATAGATAGGGCAAGGCAGGTGGAAAACCACCCCATGAACCGGCCCATCGTGGTTGACAGGTCCGAGTCATTCCACTACCGGGCCACATTCCCGCGCGGGTCGGCTAAGGCTTCATGTCTTTGGTGATTTGCGTAAAGCAGATTTGAACGAGAAGAGACAAGCCATGTTCGCTATCGTGCGCACAGGCGGCAAGCAATATCGCGTCGCCGCCGGAGACAAGATCGTCGTCGAGAAAATGGCCGGTGAGGCCGGTGACAAGATCACGCTGGACGACGTCCTGCTGGCCGGTGAAGGCGGCGACCTGAAGGATGTGGCCGGTCTGACCGTCGCAGCCGAGATCATCGCGCAGGCGAAGGGCGAGAAGGTCATCGTTTTCAAGAAGCGCCGCCGCCACAATTATCGCCGCAAGAACGGCCACCGTCAGCGTCACACGATCCTGCGGATCGTGTCGATCGGCAGCGAAGAGAAGAAGGTCAAGAAGGCCGCTGCCAAGACCGATGACGCGGCGCCTGCCGCTGCTGAAGCCTGATCGCTTCGCGACTAGAATTAGGAGTTTAGACAATGGCACATAAGAAAGCTGGCGGTTCGTCGCGCAACGGTCGTGATTCGGAATCGAAGCGCCTTGGCGTCAAGAAGTTCGGCGGTCAGGAAGTGATCGGCGGCAACATCATCATTCGCCAGCGCGGCACCCGCGTCTATCCCGGCCGTAACGTCGGCATGGGCAAGGACCACACGCTGTTCGCGCTGGGCGAAGGCCGCGTGGTGTTCCATGCGGGCAAGCAAGGCCGCAAATATGTGTCGGTCGACGCTGTGGCGCAGGCCGCCGAATAACGGATGATCGATGACGGATCGTCCCTCCGCAAAGGGGCGATCCTCCCGACAGGGCCACTAGGCGCTGTCGGTTTTCGAGGGAAAAAGGGGCGCTCCTTCCACAAGGAGCGCCCCTTTTTCGTTGCTATGGGTCTCCCCTCCACTTTCCCTCAAGTCCCTGGAACTAAAGCTCTTCCCGCGCGTCATGCGGGCGGGGCCAGTCCAGAAGCCACGCCGTCGTCAAGCCGTCATCATTGGCGGCTATCGGCGCAGACAAAGAGGAGAGACGAGAATGTTCGCCCGTACCCCCCGCCTGCTCCTGCGTCCGGGCTGGATGGAGGATGCCCCTGCCCTGGCCCAGGCCATTGGCGACCCGGCGGTCCTGCGCAACCTGACCCGCGCGCCCAGCCCCTATGGCTTGGCGGACGCACAGGAATTTCTGGCCCGACCGCAGGATGTGCGCCAGCCCAGCCTGCTCGCCTTCACCCGCACCCATGGCGCGCCGCGTCTGGTCGGCGGCTGCGGCGTCACGCGCGCCGAAGATGGCGGCCATGAACTGGGCTATTGGATCGCCCGCCCCTATTGGGGTCTGGGTTTCGCGACCGAAGCCGCCCAAGCAGTGCTGCGCATGGCGCGCGCCAACGGCGTGGGCGACATCCGCGCCGCGCATTTCGCCGACAATGGCGCGTCGGGCAATGTCCTGCGCAAGCTCGGCTTTCGCCATAATGGCCGCGTCGAACCGCGCTTCAGCCCCGCCCGCGGCGGCACTGCGCCGTGTTTGATGTTCGAGGAAGGCGCTGTGGCTCGGCAAGGCGATGATCCGGCGATGGATCTGTACGCCGACGCCCTGCCCGCTATGGCGGCTTGATCCTCCCCGCTCGCGGGGAGGTGGCGCGCCGAAGGCGTGACGGAGGCGGAGGGCGTCTGGACGCGAGACTTGTGTCAGACGGCTAGCCCCCTCCACCGGCTGCGCCGGTCCCCCTCCCCGTGCCGGGGAGGAGTGGCCGCCGGTCAAACACTCTAATCACCTTACCCCCCAGCACCGCGTCGCCCAATGCTGTAAAGCCCAGCTTCTCCGCCACCCTGATCGACGCGCCATTGTCCGGCTCGATGATGCAGCGGATTGCATCCGCCTCCAGATGCGCGTCGGCCCAGCCCAGCACCGCCTCCATAGCTTCGGTCGCCAGCCCCCGGCCCCAGGCCTGCGGTCCCAATACCCAGCCCGCCTCCGGCACACCGTCCAACTCCGGCAGGCCACGCGCGGCGCTCAGCAAGCCCGCCTCGCCGATCATCGCGCCGGTCGCGCGATCCTCCATCACCCACATGCCATAGCCCAACAGCGACCACATGCCCGCATAGCGCAGCAGACGAAACCACACCGCCTGCGCGTCCTGCGGCGATCCGCCGATATGGCGGACGACCTCCACATCGCTCCATAGCGCGCAGCAGGCGGAATAGTCCGCAAGCACGTGCGGGCGCAGGATCAGGCGGTCGGTATGGAGCAGCGGTGCGGTCATCATGCTGCGATCAAAGGCTGTCGTCCGCCCTCCGTCAAGCCGCGCGCGTTTATCGTCGCGCGCAAAGGTTTAATTTCGCGCCATAAGGCGCTATTTTATGTTTTCCGCATTCTGCGGGCCGTCGACTGTTCCAGCCGACTTCAGAATGCTCTATGGGCGCCCCATGCATTTTCTCGATCAAGCAAAAATCTTCATCAAATCCGGCTGGGGCGGCCCCGGTGCGGTCAGTTTCCGGCGTGAAAAATATGAGGAATATGGCGGCCCGGACGGCGGCAATGGCGGCAAGGGCGGCGACATCATCTTTGAAGCGGTGCAGGGTCTCAATACCCTGATCGACTTCCGCTACACCCAGCATTTCAAGGCACAGCGCGGCACGCCGGGCATGGGCAAGAATCGCTATGGCGCAGGCGGCAAGGATCTGGTCATCAAGGTGCCGGTCGGCACCCAGATATTGTCCGATCCCAAGCCGATCGAGGGTAGCGAGGATGAGGACGGCATTCCCGATTATGAGGATCAGGACGTGCTGGCCGACTTCACCGAGGTGGGGCAGCGCGTCACCTTCCTGCGCGGCGGCGATGGCGGGCGGGGCAACATGTCCTACAAGACGAGCACCAACCGCGCGCCGCGCCAGCATGGCACGGGCTGGCCCGGCCAGGAAATGTGGGTGTGGCTGCGGCTGAAACTGCTGGCCGACGTCGGGCTGGTCGGGATGCCCAATGCGGGCAAATCGACGCTGATCAACCAGGTCACCAATACCAAGGCGAAGGTCGGCGCCTATGCCTTCACCACCACCAAGCCGCAACTGGGCGTTGTGCTGCACAAGCAGCGCGAATTCGTGCTGGCGGATATTCCGGGCCTGATCGCGGGCGCGGCCGAAGGCGTGGGGATTGGCGACCGGTTCCTGGGCCATATCGAACGCTGCCGCGTGCTGCTCCATCTGATCGACGCGACCGGGGACGATCCGGTAGAGGCCTTCCACATCGTGCAGGACGAACTGTCCGCTTATGGCGAAGGATTGGACGAAAAGCCGCAGATCGTCGCGCTCAACAAGGGCGACCTGCTCGGCCCGGAGCTGATGGAGGATATTGCCGACCAGCTGCGCGAGGAAGGCGTGGAGGATGTGTTCATCATCTCCGCCGGGACCGGCGAGGGCGTGGAAGCGCTGCTCGACGCAATCCTGCCGATCGTGGGCCAAGCGCTGGACGATGCGAAGCCGGAAGGCGACGCGGACGAAGAAGGCGAACGCCCATGGTCGCCGCTCTAGGCGTCAACCCGCCCACCCCCGTTCGGTTCGAGCTTGTCGAGAACGGCGCGCATAGTTCTCGACAAGCTCGAACCGAACGGATGTTGTTTTAATCCCATGCCCCCCCTTGCCGGCTTTCCCCCCGCCCTCATCCGCCGTCTGGTGATCAAGATCGGCTCTGCCCTGCTGGTCGATCCGGCCGGGCAGGTGCGGGTGGACTGGTTGCGGACGCTGGTGGCCGATGTCGCGGCGCGCAAGGCCGCGGGGCAGCAGGTCATCATCGTGTCGTCGGGCGCGATCGCGCTGGGCGCGCGGCGGCTGAAACTGCCCAAGGGCGGGCGCGGCAGCCTGGAGGATGCGCAAGCAGCCGCCGCGACCGGGCAGATCGCTTTGTCGCAATGCTGGGCCAGCCTGCTCGACGAACAGGGCATTGTCGCAGCACAAATGCTGGTGACACTCGATGATCTGGAAAATCGCCGCCGCTATCTCAATGCGTCCGCTACGCTCGAACGGCTGATGGCGCTGGGCGTCGTGCCGGTGGTGAACGAGAATGACAGCGTCGCCACTGCCGAAATCCGCTTTGGCGATAATGATCGGCTGGCGGCGCGTATCGGACAGGCGGCACGGGCTGACGCAGTTGTCCTGCTGTCGGACGTGGACGGGCTTTACACCGCCAACCCGCACGTCGATGCGGACGCCATGCTGATCGAAACAATAGAGCGCATCGATGCGCGAATCGCCGCCATGGCCGACGGTGGCTCGGCGTCCGGCATGGGATCGGGCGGTATGACGTCGAAGATCGAAGCGGCGAAGATCGCGACGGGCGCGGGCGCGCATCTGGCCATCATTTCGGGCAAGGTCGATGCGCCACTGTCGCACTGGGCGGGTGGTGGCAAGGGGTCGATCTTCCTGGCCGCACCCGTCAAACGCGCGCGCAAGGGCTGGCTGGCCGGGCGGCTGACCGTGCGCGGGCGGATCATCGTGGACGCAGGCGCGGAACGGGCGCTGGGCAAGGGCAACAGCCTGCTGCCCGCCGGGGTCGCCAGCGTGGAGGGCGTGTTTGCGCGCGGCGATGTGGTGGATATCGTGACACCCGATGGCCGGGTGATCGCGCGCGGCCTGTCCGAATATGACAGCGAGGAAGCGGCGCGGATCGCGGGCAAGCGCAGCGAGGATATCGCCACGCTGCTGGGCCACCTGCCCCGCTCCGTCCTCGTCCATCGCGACCATATGGCGATGGTTTGACGCCATGGCATTGCGGATGGCTATGACCGGCGCGACGGGTTTCGTCGGCGCGGAGACGTTGGATCAGGCGCTGGCGGCGGGGCATCATGTCACCGCGCTGACCCGCAAGGCGCAGCCGCCGCGCGCGCGGCTGAAATGGGTGCCGGGATCGCTGGACGATGCGGCGAGTCTCGATACGCTGGTGCGCGACGCCGATGTCGTCGTGCATATAGCGGGCGTGGTGAATGCGCCCGATCGCGATGCGTTCGAGGCGGGCAATGCGCGCGGCACGATTGCGGTGATCGACGCGATGCGCAAACGAGGTGTGCGACGGCTGGTGCATGTGTCGTCGCTGGCCGCTCGCGAACCGGACCTGTCCGATTATGGCTGGTCGAAGGCATTGGCCGAACGCCATGTGAAAGCCAGCGGGCTGGACTGGACGATCGTGCGCCCGCCCGCCATTTACGGGCCGAACGACCGGGAAATGCTCGAACTGTTCCGCATGGCCAAGCGCGGCATCATGATGCTGCCGCCGGGCGGACGGCTTTCGGTAATCGAGGTCGGCGATCTGGCCCGGCTGCTGCTGACGCTGGCCGGTGAGCGGGAGATCAGCCTGACCCACATCTATGAGGCGGATGACGGCACGGTCGGCGGATGGGATCATAAGGATTTCGGCGCCGCGATTGGCCGGGCCATGGGCCGCGCCGTGCGGACGCTGGCGACACCGGCCTGGCTGCTGGGCGTCGCCGCGCGCACCGACCGGATGATCCGGGGCAAGGGCGCGAAATTGACACCCGACCGGGTCGACTATTTCTGCCACCCCGACTGGGTCGCCGCGACCGGCGCGCATGTGCCGAAACAATTATGGATGCCGCAGGTCCCGACCGAGGCGGGATTGAAGGCGACAGCGGAGGCGTATCGGGCGAAGGGTTGGGTGTAAAAATCACGCCGTCATCCCCGCGAAGGCGGGGATCCATCTCCGGCCGTAGCACCGGACGCAAGGCTGGGAGATGGATTCCCGCCTGCGCGGGAATGACCAAGCATACTACTCAGCCACCACCTTCTTCGCCCGCTGTTCCGCCAGAAATTCGCTGATCGCTTGCCCACTGGCATTGAGCAGCGGGAAGGTCCGCGCGTCGGACAGCCAGTCGGGACGGCGCGCGCCGCTGCCATACATGGTGTCATAGACCAGGCTGAAAGCGAGAAAGATGAGCGTCGCGCCGATCAGTCCCTTGACCGCACCAAAGCCGCCGCCCAGCACACGATCGACCGGACCCAGCACCGACTGGCGCGTGCGGCGACCGATAGCGTGGGCGACCAGCTTGCCCGCTGCAAAGGTCACGCCGAACACCAGCACCAGCGCCAGCACCGCTGCGCCGCTCTTCGTGCCGACAAAGGCGCTCAGCAAATCGGTCGCCGACGCATGGAACAGGCGGATGGCGAAGATCGCCAGCACCCAGGCCATCAGCGAGAGGGTTTCCAGCACGAAACCGCGCAGTAGGCCCAAAACAGCGCAACCGCCAATGGCGAGCAGGACGAGAATATCGACGGCGTTCATCGCCAGCGTGGCTATCCCCTGCCCAGCATCTGGTCAACCAGTTGGGCCAACGTGCGGAAACCATTAACCGCAATCCCCTTCACCCCGTCGGCGGCGGCCGCCGGGATGAAGGCGCGGTTGAACCCCAGCTTGGCCGATTCGCGCAGCCGCAGCGGCGCATGGGCGACGGGCCGGATTTCGCTCGACAGCGCGATTTCGCCGAACAGCACGACATCGGCAGGCACCGGCTTTTCCGACAGGGCCGACACCAAAGCCGCGGCAACCGCAAGGTCAGCCGCAGGGTCCGACAGGCGATAACCGCCCGCGACGTTCAGATAGACTTCGCAGGTCGAGAAACTGAGACCACAGCGCGATTCCAGCACCGCCAGCACCATCGCCAGCCGCCCGCTGTCCCAGCCCACCACCGCCCGGCGCGGCGTCGCCCCGCTCGACAGACGCACGACCAGCGCCTGTATCTCCACCAGCACCGGCCGCGTCCCTTCCAGCGCCGGAAACACCGTCGCACCGGTCACGCTTTCGTCGCGATGGGTCAGGAACAAGGCGGACGGGTTGGAGACTTCCTCGAGTCCCTCCGCCACCATCGCGAACACGCCAATCTCGTCCGTGCCGCCAAAACGGTTCTTGATCGCGCGCAGGATGCGATATTGGTGACTGCGCTCGCCCTCGAACGCCAACACCGTATCGACCATATGCTCCAACACGCGCGGCCCGGCGATGCTGCCATCCTTGGTCACATGGCCGACCAGCACCAGCGCGGTGTTGCGCTGCTTGGCGAAGCGGATCAGTTCCTGTGACGAGGCGCGCACCTGGCTGACCGTGCCGGGCGCCCCCTCGATCAGGTCGCTATGCATCGTCTGGATCGAATCGATGATGAGCAGGGCGGGCGGCTCCCCCTCCCCCAGCGTGGTCAAAATGTCGCGCACCGACGTGGCGCTCGCCAACATGACGGGCGCGCTGCCTAGCCCCAGCCGCTGCGCGCGCAACCGCACCTGATCGGTCGCTTCCTCGCCACTGATATAGACCACCGAAAGCCCGCGCGCCGCGACCCGTGCCGCCGCCTGCAACAACAAGGTCGATTTGCCGATACCCGGATCGCCGCCGATCAGCGTCGCCGATCCCGCGACGATCCCGCCGCCCAGCGCCCGGTCGAACTCGGCAATGCCGGTGCTGGTGCGCGGCGGCAGCTCGATCTTGCTGTCCAGGCCAACGAGCGTGATCGCCCGCCCGCCAGCGTGAAGGTCATGCCGCGCGGAAAAGGCGGTTTCCGGCGCTTCCTCGACAATGCTGTTCCACTCGCCGCAATCCTCACACTGCCCCTGCCACCGCGCCGCCACGGTGCCGCATTGCTGACAGACGAATTTGCGCTTTGCCTTGGCCATGGCGAAGATATGCCGACCAAGCGCGAACATTGCAAGAACATCCCGCGATGCACTGGAAACATCGCCACGGCTCAGGCATTGAAGCGGCGATGAGAACAATCCGCGTTGCCAGTTACAATATCCGCAAGGCCATCGGCACCGATCGGCGGCGGATGCCCGAACGGGTGCTGGAGGTGCTGGGAGAGGTGAATGCGGACATCATCGCCCTGCAGGAGGCTGACCGGCGCTTTGGCGTGCGATCGGCCGCGATCCCGCCGGCGCTGATGGAACGACTGAGTGATTATAAGCCGGTGCCGCTCAATGTTCAGGTCGATTCGATGGGCTGGCACGGCAATGCGTTGCTGGTGCGCAAGGCCGCGCAGATCGACCTCAGCGATGTGCTGCACCTGCCCTATCTGGAACCGCGCGGCGCGACCATGGCGGAGGTGACGCTGAACGGCCTGTCGCTGCGCGTGTTCGGGATGCATCTGGACCTGTCGGGCCTGTGGCGACGGCGGCAGGCGGCGGCGGTGATCCACGCGGCGGCACAGGGCGCGGCGATGCCGACCGTGCTGATGGGCGACCTCAACGAATGGAGCGCCAATCGCGGCTGCCTGGCCGACTTTGCCCATCATTATAGTTTCGCGCCGTGCGGCCGCAGCTTCCATGCGCGCCGTCCGGTGGCGCGGCTCGACCGGATCATGCACTGCGCGCGCCTGACGCTGACCGACTGCGGCGTCCATGACAGCGCATCCTCGCGCAAGGCGTCCGACCATCTGCCGATCTGGGCCGATTTCCGCGCCTGACAGCCCCTCGACAAGCCGCGCGCGCTCTGCGACGTTCAGGCCATGAAGGAGAGGGAACTTAGGCTCGGTCTGGTCTGCTATGGCGGCATCAGCCTGGCGATCTACATGCATGGCATCACCAAGGAGGTGTGGCGATTGGCGCGCGCCAGTCGCGCCTTTCACGATGGCCTGCCGCCGACCACGGGCAGCGAGGCCATCTATCACAAGCTGCTGGCGGACATGGAGGCGGCCAGCGGGGTGCGACTGCGCGTGCTGCCCGACATTATTGCCGGGGCCAGTGCAGGCGGGATCAACGGCATTTTTCTGGCACAGGCGATCGAGACCGGCCAGTCGCTCGAACCGCTGACCGACCTGTGGCTCGACAATGCCGATGTCGACAGCTTGCTCGACCCCGACGCCCGCCCCGCCCGTGCGCTGACCAAATTCTGGGCAACGCCGCTCGTCTGGATGGCAGCGCGGCGCCCGGGCGACGCGGTAGAGCGCACCGTCGCGCCCGACACGCGCGAGGAAGTGCGGATGAAACTCTCCCGCTTCATCCGCTCGCGCTGGTTCGAGCCGCCCTTTGGCGGGGAGATTTTCACCACCCTGATCCTCGACGCATTCGACGCAATGGCCGCCAGCGAACGCGGCCCCGTGCTGCTGCCCGACGGCCATCCGCTCGACCTGTTCGTGACCGTCACCGATTTTGAAGGCCATCCGCAAAGCCTGACCCTCAATAGCCCGCCCCAGGTGATCGAGACCGAGCATCGCCTGTCGATCGGCTTCCGGGCGCGCGGTCGGGCCGCACGCGATTTCGCCGATACCGCCGAACTGGTGTTCGCCGCGCGCGCCACCGCCAGCTTCCCCGGCGCTTTCCCGCCCTTCACCGTGCGAGAACTGGACCGGGTGCTCAAGCGCCGCCATCGCAACTGGCCGACGCGCGATGCCTTCCTGGCCCGCGCTTTGCCCCGGCACTGGGCGCGGGGTACGGCGGAGGACGCGGTGCTGATCGACGGATCAGTGCTGGCCAACGCGCCCTTTGCCCAGGCGATCGGCGCGCTGCGCAATCGCCCGTCCCGGCGGGAGGTTGACCGGCGCTTCGTCTATATCGACCCCAAGCCCGGCCATCGCACCATCCAGTTGAACCGCCATGGTGATCAGGTCGCGGTGCCGACCGGCGAGGATGCGCCGCTGCCCGGCTTCTTTCGCACCATCTTCGGCGCTTTGAGCGACATTCCGCGCGAACAGCCGATCCGCGACAATCTGGAGGCGATCGATCGCCATTCCGCGCGTATCCGCCGGATGCGCCGCATCCTGAACGCGCTGCGCCCCGGGATCGAGGCGGAGGTGGAAGGGGCGATCGGCGGGATGCTGTTCCTCGACCGCCCGACCCCTGCCCGCCTGTCCGCCTGGCGCGCCAAGGCGCAGCAGCGCGCGGCCAGTTCGGCGGGCTTTGCCTTCCCGGCCTATGGTCATCTGAAACTGTCGGGCATCGTCGAATCGCTCGCGACCCTCTTGTTCCGCCTGTCGGGGGAGGACAGTCGGATGCTGCGCGAAACCTACCGCACCGCGATCTGGGCGCAGGTGCGCAAGGATGGCGCAGACCAGCTGGACGAGAGCGGCGGGTCAGGCTCAGCGCCCGTTACCTTCTTCCGCACTCACGATCTGGCTTTCCGCATCCGTCGCCTGCGCTTTCTGGCGCGGCATCTGGCCGATACGCTGGAAAGCGACGGCGCGGCGGAGGATGAGGCCGTGCTGGCCATGCATGACGCGATCTACCGCGCGCTGGCCCTCTATGCCGCGTGTGAGGAAAGCGATTTTCACGGGGTCGCCGTGCTGGCCGCCGCGCGCAACGTGCCGGGCGACGCCGCCGCCGCGCTGGAGGCGGTGGCGCAGGACCGTGACCTGCGGGCGCGGGACGATGGCGCGGACCTGATCCTGGCCGAAGCCTTTGCCGCCCTGCCCAAGGGCGGCCGCCGGTCCATGCTGCTCGCCTATCTGGGCTTTCCCTTCTACGACATCGCCACCCTACCGTTGCTTCAGGGTGACACTATGGACGAATATGATCCGGTGAAGGTCGACCGGATTTCGCCCGAAGATTGCTCCGCGATCCGGCCCGGCGGCGCGGCCGCCACACTCAAAGGCATAGAATTCAATAATTTCGGGGCTTTCTTTAGCAGGGTCTATCGGGAGAATGATTATTTGTGGGGCCGCCTGCACGGGGTCGAGCGGCTGCTGGACATCGTGATTTCGGCCATGCCCGCCGCAAGCCGCCTTTCCCCCGACGCGCTGCGCGACTATAGGCGGGCGGCTTTTCTGGCGATCCTGGACGAAGAAGAGTCGCGGCTACCCCATGTCGCGGACCTGATCGCCAGCTTGCGGGAGGAAATCGGGTGAGCAGGCGGTTAAGGCTGGTTCCGATAGGCATGATGCTGGCGCTCGTCGCGGGCTGTGGGGATTCGTCGCCACAGGTTGCGCAGGCCGACGCCAGCCCAGCCAAACCCGCAGCCATGGTCGCTACCCCCGCGCCCGTAGAGCCGCAGCCCGAACCGGTGGTCAGTCCGACGCCCAAAGCCGGTCCCGTGGTCACTGTCCGCGCCCAACCCGCGCCCTGGCATTCGCTCGACCTGCCCCCGTCCGACGTCGCCGCCAGCGCAGACCCTTTCCCGCGCGAAGTGACCCAGTTCATGGTCGCGCGCGACAGTTGCGACCATTTCCGGGGCGAGGAACCCTATGACGCGGAACGCCGCGCCTATATCGAGGAAAATGTCGCGGAACTGTGCCACGGGTCCGACGCGACCCTGGCCATGCTCCGCCGCCGCTACGCCACCGACCCCGCCGTCACCGCCGCGCTGCACGGCTATGAGGACCGCATCGAGGGGCGGGAGGAAGAGTAGGGACTCCCTTCACCCGTTCGCCCTGAGCGAAGTCGAAGGGCTCTGCTGAGCCGCAGGCGAAGCAGCTTCGCTTCGCTCAGCGGAAGGCTTCGACTTCGCTCAGCCCGAACGTTGCAGCTATTACAACAACCCCTCCACCTGATGCGCCAGGTCAATGTCCCGTTGCGATAACCCACCTGCGTCATGGGTCGTCAAAACCATGTCCACCCGGTTATAAACATTGCTCCACTCAGGATGATGGTCCGCTTTCTCCGCCAATATCGCCACCCGCGTCATAAAGCCGAACGCCGCGACGAAATCGGGGAAGGTGAAGCGGCGCGATATGCCGTCCGGGTCGGCCACGACCGTCCATTCGGGCAGGTTCGCCAGCGCCAGCGCGCGCGCCTCATCGCTCAGCTTCTCGATCATGTCCCTATCCTCTGAAAATAGTTTCGCCTATGTGGCAGCCATGTCGCACAACGGTCAACCGCCCCGCTTAGCTCCCACCGCGCAGGATATTGAGGCGCTGGCGCTCGAAGCGCTCAGCCGCCTGCCCGCCCCTTTCACCGACCATCTCCACAATGTCGTCCTGTTCGTGGAGGAATTTGCCGACGCACAAGTCCTGAAAGAGATGGAGATTGACGACCCGTTCGGCCTGACCGGCCTCTATACCGGTCGCCCCGTCGGGCAGGAGGCGCAGACCGGGGACGCGCCGCCCACCGTCCATTTGTTCCGCCGCCCTTTGCTAGACGAATGGGTCGAAACCGGGGTGCCGCTGGACGCGCTGATCACCCATGTCGTCGTGCATGAAATCGGCCATCATTTCGGCCTGTCCGACCTCGACATGCATGTGCTGGAGGATATGGTCGCGCAATGAGCGACGCGGAACTGCATCTGTCCGATGTCGCCTGCCTGCGCGGCGGCCGGATGCTGTTTCGCGGCGTCAGCCTGACACTGAATGCGGGCGCCAGCGCATCGCTGACCGGACCTAATGGCGTTGGCAAGTCCAGCCTGTTGCGGCTATGCGCCGGGCTGCTCCCCGCCTTTTCCGGCACGATCAAGCGCACTGGCGCGGTCGCGCTGGCCGATGAGCGGCTGGCGCTCGACAGCGAATTGCCGCTCGCCCGCGCGCTCGATTTCTGGGCGCGACTGGACGACAGTGCGAACGGCGCGGTCGCAGCAGCGCTGGACGCAATGGCGCTTGCGCCGCTGGCCGATGTACCGGTGCGGATGCTTTCGACCGGGCAGCGCAAGCGGGCGATGCTGGCGCGGGTGATCGCCAGCGGCGCGCCGATCTGGCTGCTGGACGAGCCGGGCAATGGCCTCGACACTGCCTCGCTTGATCTGCTGGGCGCAGCCGTCGCCGCGCATCTGGCAGCTGGCGGTATCGTCGTCACCGCCTCGCACCAGCCGCTCCCGCTCGGCGCACCGGTCACCCTCTCGCTAACCGACCATCTGCCCGACCCGCCCCATCTTCTCTATCCGGGGGAGTGGGACGCATGAGGATGCTATGGCTGCTCGCCTCACGCGATCTGGGTGCAGCCTGGCGGTCGTCGGGCCTATGGTTGCCGGTCGCCTTCCTGCTGCTGGTCGCCAGTCTCTATCCCTTTGCCGTCGGGCCGGATCTCACGCTGCTGCGCCGCACCGGTGGCGGGATGCTGTGGATCGCCGCGCTGCTCGCCAGCCTGTTGCCGGTCGACCGTCTGATCGCGCCGGATCGCGACGCGGGCGTGCTGGACCAGATCGCGCTGCGCGGCATAAGCGATGAAATGGTCGTGCTGGCCCGGCTGATCGCCCATTGGCTGGGCTTTGGCCCGCCCCTGATGCTCGCCACCCTGCCCGCCGCCGCGTTGCTCAAGCTGGATGGCGGCACGATCTGGATGCTGGAGGCCGGCCTGCTGGTGGGAACCCCGGCGCTGGCCGCGCTCGGCCTGCTGGTCGCGACGCTGACCGCGGGCCTGCGATCGAGCGGCGCGCTGGCCGGGTTGCTGGCCCTGCCGCTGGCCGTGCCGCTGCTGATCTTTGGCGCAGGCACGCTGGGTGATGGCAGCGGCGCAGCACTCAAATTCCTCGCTGCTGCTTCGTTGCTGCTGGTCGCGATCACGCCTTTTGCTGGTGGGGCTGCAATACGGGCGGGGCGGGAGTAAGCTCCGGCACACTGCAACCCAAACTCCGTTCGCCCTGAGCCTGTCGAAGGGCTGTACTTCTTCTCGCAAGGAAAGACGGGGCTTCGACAGGCTCAGCCCGAACGGGGAAAGAGATTCGCTTCAGGGGCTAGCCTCCCTATCCCTTCCGCTACTCGACATCGCGCTGCGCCTGCGCCAAAGCCGCGGCCATGCTTGCTTTTGCCGCTTCCGCCCTGTTCGTCCTGATCTGGTCCACCGGCTTCATCGTCGCCCGCGCGGTGGTGCCGCATGGCGCGCCCGAACTGGTGCTGGCGATCCGCATGACGCTGGTCGCGCTGCTGCTGTGCGGCGCGGCGCTCTACGCGCGGCAGTCCTTCCCCACTGGTCGCCGCCTGGGCCTGCATCTGGCCGCAGGGGCGATGCTCCATGGCGTCTATCTGACGGTCAGCTGGTGGGCGGTCAGCCGGGGAATGCCCGCAGGCGTCATGTCGCTGCTGGGGTCGCTCCAGCCGTTGATGGTCGCGGTCGCCAGCGTCGCCCTGCTCGGCGACCGGCTGCCGCGCCGGACCTGGGCGGGGCTGGCCATCGCGATCATCGGCGTCACCTGCGTCCTGCAGCCCGCCATCATGCGCACCGGCACCGGCTCCATCACCGTGGTGCTGGCCATAGCGGGCATCGTCGCGATCATCGCCATGACCGGCGGCACGCTGATCCAGCGCGGCGGACTGGCGGATGATCCGATTCTGGTGTCCGGCGGCGTCCAGAATATCGGCGGCGCACTGGTCGCCATCATCGCCACGCTGATCGTGGGCGAATGGCGCTGGGACAATGATCCGTTGCTCTGGGCAGCGCTAGGCTGGTCGGTTTTTGGCCTGTCAGCGGCGGGCCTCAGCCTGCTGGTCTGGCTAGTACGGCATCAGGGTCCGACCGCTATGTCGATGCTGCTGCTGCTCGTCCCCCCGCTCGCCGCGATCGAGGCCTGGCTGCTCTTTGGCGAACGGCTCGGCCCGGTGCAGCTGATCGGCTTTGCGCTGGCGCTGGGCGGGGTATTGCTCGGTCGATCGGCCCCGGCGAAAAAAGCCGACCTGACCGAACCGGCCTAACCCTCCCGCAGCCTTTCATGGTGGCGGATCACTTCGTCGATGATGAAGCGCAGGAATTTCTCGGTGAAGTCCGGGTCCAGATTGGCGTCCAGCGCCAGCTGGCGCAGCCGGGCGACCTGCCGCTCCTCCCGCCCCGGATCGGCCGGGGGCAGCGCATGGGTCGCCTTATATTCGCCCACCGCCTGGGTTATCTTGAACCGTTCGGCCAGCATGAACACCAGCGCCGCGTCGATATTGTCGATGCTCTCGCGATAGCGCTGCAATGTGTCGGTCACGTCTATCCTCCGCTCAGTCGGCGCGCTTTTTGCGCCATATGGCCTTACAGGCAAGCTATTCCCGCTTGCCATCTGCATTTTGCCCCGCCAAGGGACGCAGGTCATGACAGCACCCGCCCCCGGTAACGTCCACCCCATCGGCCGCGCCAAAAGCGCGCCGTCGCTGGCCCCCATCATGAACCTGGTCGCCGACGGCATGAACCAGGTCAATGCCGTGATTCTGGACCGGATGCAGTCGCGCATCCCGCTGATCCCCGAACTGGCAGGCCATCTGATCGCGGGCGGCGGCAAGAGGCTGCGGCCGATGCTGACATTGGCCTGCGCCGATCTGGTCGGCTATGCCGGGTCGCGCCATTACAAGCTGGCCGCCGCGGTCGAATTCATCCACACCGCAACGCTGCTGCATGACGATGTCGTCGATGGCTCCGGCCTGCGCCGGGGCCGCAAGACCGCCAACATCATCTGGGGCAACAGCGCCAGCGTGCTGGTCGGCGACTTCCTCTTCTCCCGCTCGTTCGAGCTGATGGTCGAGGCGGAGTCTCTCAAAGTCCTCAAAATCCTGGCCAATGCGTCGGCTGTCATCGCGGAGGGCGAAGTCAACCAGCTGACCGCCCAGCGCAAGATCGACACCAGCGAGGACCAGTATCTCGACATAATCGGCGCCAAGACCGCCGCGCTCTTCGCCGCCGCCTGCCGCATCTCCGCCGTGGTCGCCGACCGGGACGAGCGGGAGGAACAGGCGCTCGACGTCTATGGCCGCAATCTGGGCATCGCCTTCCAGCTGATCGACGATGCGATCGATTATGAATCGGACGGCGCGACCATGGGCAAGGACGCGGGCGACGATTTCCGCGATGGCAAGGTGACGCTGCCCGTCATCCTCGCTTACGCCCGTGGCAGCGACGAGGATCGCGCTTTCTGGAAGGCCGCGATTGCCGGCCACAAGATTGGCGACGATGATCTGGCCCACGCCACCGGCCTGCTGCGCCGCACCGGCGCGATCGCCGACACGCTTGCCCGCGCCCGCCATTACGGCCAGCGCGCAATCGACGCGCTCGGCATGTTCGACAATGGCAAGGCGAAGGCCGCGCTGACCGAAGCGGTCGAATTCGCAACGATCCGCGCTTATTGAGGATTTGGGTTCGCGTTTCGTCTGACCAATAAACGCCGTTCGCCCTAAGCTCGTCGAAGGGTCGTTCTTAGAAAGTACAAGGCTTCGACAGGCTCAGCCCGAACGGGATGAGATGGCGGGCCGAAGCATCCATGATCCTGACTCCCGAAACCCTCGCCTTCCTGATGGCCGCCGCATTGATGGCGGGTTGCATCGACGCGATGGCGGGCGGGGGCGGCCTGATCACCCTGCCTGCGCTGATGGCCGCCGGCATCCCGCCGGTGCAGGCGGTCGCGACCAACAAGTTGCAAAGCTGCTTCGGCACCTTCGGCGCCTGTGTCGCCTATGCCCGGCGCGGGCATATGGACCTGAAAACCTACAAGGGACCGGTGATCGCCGCTTTCGTCGGATCGGTCGGCGGCGCTTGGCTGCTTCAGCGGGTCGATCCGTCGATCCTGGCGGGGCTGATGCCTGCCCTACTCATCACCATCGCCGCCTATTTCACTTTCTCGCCGAAGCTGGGTGAGGCCGACCGGCACGCGCGCGTCGGCATCGGCGCACTGAGCGGCCTGATCGGCGTCATCGGCTTTTATGACGGCTTTTTCGGTCCGGGCGCTGGCGCTTTCTACACCACCATCTTTCTGGCGCTAGGTGGCCTCTCCATCCTGCGCGCCACCGCCCAGACCAAGGCCGCCAATTTCGCCAGCAATGTCGCGGGCCTGCTCACCATGGTCGCGGGCGGCCATGTGTTGTGGATCGCAGGCCTTACCATGGCCATTGGCAGCGTCATTGGCGGGCAGGTCGGCTCGCACCTCGCGATGCGGTTCGGCTCCCGGCTGATCAAGCCGCTGCTGATCATCATGTCGCTGGCGCTGACCGCCAAGATGCTGATCGATCCCAAAAACCCGATACACATCTATCTGTTCGGCTGATCGTCCGGCTGGAGCAGCCCGGCCACCCGGCGGCGCAGTTCGTCGACCGCGAATGGCTTGGTCAGCACTTCCATCCCATGTTCGATATGGCCGTGGTTCAGCACCGCATTTTCGGCATAGCCGGTCACGAACAATATCCGCAGATCGGGACGCAGAGCGCGCGCGGCATCCGCCACCTGCCGCCCGTTCAACCCGCCCGGTAGGCCGACATCGGTAACCAGAAGGTCCACCCGCGTCCGCGATTCCAGGATTTTAAGGCCCGACGGCCCGTCGCCCGCTTCGACGCAGGCATAGCCCAGGTCGGTCAGGGCATCGACCATCAACATGCGGACCGATGGTTCGTCGTCGATCACCAGCACGGTTTCGCCCGCCTCCGCCTCGACCACGGCATCCGGGGCGACGGGCGCGTCCTCATCCTCCTCGCCACGATGGCGGGGCAGATAGACGCATACCATCGTCCCCTGCCCGATTTCGGAATAGATGCGGACATGGCCGTGGCTCTGCCGGGCAAAGCCATAGACCATCGACAGGCCAAGCCCGGTCCCCTGCCCCATGGGCTTGGTGGTGAAGAAGGGATCGAACACGCGATCGAGGATTGCCTTGTCGATGCCGGTCCCGGTATCGCTGACGCACACCGTCACATATTGGCCGGGCGTCAGCCCATGGTCGCGCGCAGTGCGATCGTCCACCCAGCGATTGGCGGTCTCGATCGTGATCTTGCCGCCGTCCGGCATGGCGTCGCGCGCATTGATGCACAGGTTGAGCAGCGCATTTTCCAGCTGGTTGGCATCGACCAGCGCAGGCCACAGCCCGCCCGCCGCAATCGTCTGCACCTCGATCTGCGGCCCGACGGTGCGGCGCACCAGTTCGGTAAAATCGGTGAACAGCCGGTTGATGACGGTCGGCTTGGGGGTCAGCGTCTGGCGGCGGGAGAAGGCCAGCAGGCGATGGGTCAGCGCGGCGGCGCGACGGGTCGCGCCCTGCCCGGCGGCCAGATAGCGTTCGACATCCGCCGTGCGCCCTTCGGCCAGCCGCAGCCCGATCATCTCGAACGCGCCGGAAATTCCGGCCAGCAAATTGTTGAAATCATGGGCAAGGCCGCCGGTCAGCTGCCCGACCGCCTCCATCTTCTGCGCCTGTCGCAGTGCGGCTTCGGCCTCCTCCTGCTCGGCCAGCGCCTGCGCAATCCGCGCCTCCAGCGTTTCGTTGAGTTGGCGCAGTTCGTTTTCGATGCGGATGCGGTCGGTCACATCCTTGAACAGGACAGCGACCTGCTTGTCCTCAAACGCGCCAACGCGGAAGGAGGAAATGTCTAGATAGCGGCCGGTCGCGACAAGTTCGCGCTGGAAGCGGATCGGTTCGCCCGTGTGCAATACGCGGCCATAAAGCTCGACCCAGCCATCGGCCTCGTCCGGCACCATTTCGCGCAATTTCTGGCCGACGACATTGGGGATGCCGGCATTGCGTTCATAGGCGGCATTCGCCTCGATATGGATATAGTCGCTTAACGGTCCGTGCGGCCCATCGAAAAATTCGATGATGCAAAAGCCTTCGTCCATCGTTTCAAACAGCGTGCGATAGCGTTCCGCATCTTCTGTAAATGCCGACATGCCCCGATTGTCCCCCTGATCTTCCATATGGTGGCGCAGGGGTTGGAATGCCTGCCTGCCGCGCGAACGTGTGGAACGGCGATTCTTTCCCTTGGCCCCGCATTTTTCGTTCCGCTTGCGGTTTGGCGGGATTGGCGCGAGAGGGAAGGCGATGACCGCCCTGCCCATCCATGCCGTCCTGCCGGACCTGCTTGCCGCGCTGCGCACCGGCAGCAACGCCGTGCTGGTCGCGCCGCCGGGGGCGGGCAAGACCACGGCGGTCGCGCCAGCCCTGCTGGACGAACCATGGTGCAGCGGTCAGATATTGCTGCTCTCCCCCCGCCGTCTCGCCGCGCGCGCCGCTGCCGAGCGGATCGCCGAAATGCTGGGCGAACAGCCCGGCGGCACAGTCGGCTACGCCACCCGGATGGACAGCAAGATGTCCGCGCGCACCCGGCTGCTGGTGCTGACCGAGGGCATATTCGTGCGGCGGATTCAGGACGACCCGGAACTGGCGGGCGTGTCGGCGGTGCTGTTCGACGAAGTGCATGAGCGCAGCCTGGACAGCGATTTCGGCCTGGCCCTGGCGCTAGACGCGCAGGAGGGGTTGCGCCCGGACCTGCGCATCGTGCCGATGTCGGCGACGCTGGACGGGGCGCGCTTTGCCGCCTTGCTGGGCGACGCCCCGGTCATCGAAAGTGAGGGGCGCATCCAACCGCTCGAACTGCGCCATATTGGCCGCAATGCAGAGCGGAAGATCGAGGATGAGATGGCCGCCGCCATCCGCCGCGCCATCAGCGACGAGGCGGAGGGTGACCTGCTTGCCTTCCTGCCCGGCGTGCGCGAAATCGAGCGGACGGCAGAACGGATCGAGGGCGGTCCCTATGATGTCCATCTGCTCCACGGATCGCTCGATCCGGCAGCCCAGCGCGCCGCGATCCGGCCATCCCGGTCGGGCGCGCGCAAGATCATATTGGCGACCAGCATTGCCGAAACCAGCCTGACCATCGACGGCGTGCGGATCGTCGTTGATAGCGGGCTGGCGCGGCGACCCCGTTATGATCGGGCGGCGGGCGTCACCCGGCTGGTGACCGAACGCGCCAGTCAGGCGTCGGCGACCCAGCGCGCGGGCCGCGCCGCCCGCCAGCGGCCCGGCGTCGCCTATCGCCTGTGGGAGGCCGCCGCCAGCGCGGGAATGCCGCCCTTCGATCCACCGGAGATAGTGGAAAGCGACCTTTCCAGCCTGCTGCTCGACTGCGCTTTGTGGGGGGTTAGCGATCCGGCGACGCTGCGCTGGCTCGACCCGCCGCCCGCCGCCGCAGTGGCGGAGGCGCGCACCCGGCTGACGGCGCTGGAGGCGCTGGACGATGACGGGCGGATCACTCCGCATGGCAAGGCGCTGGCAAAACTGCCGCTCAGCCCGCGCATCGCCCATATGCTGGTGCGGGCGGGCGAGATGGGTCTGGCCCAGACCGCTGCCGAAATCGCCGTGCTGCTGGGTGAGCGCGGCATTGGCGGCCAGGACACCGACCTGACCCTGCGCCTGCAACGCTGGCGGCGCGAGAGCGGCAAGCGCGCGGACGCAGGCCGCGCGCTGGCGAAACGGTGGGCGAGACTGGTGGCGACGCCCGACCGTCTTGCTCCCCTCCCGCAAGAGGGAGGTCGATCGGAGGCACGTGACTCCGATCGAGGGGGAGGGTCTGTAACAGCTAATCTAGCGACACGCCCTCCCCTAGCCCCTCCCGCAAGCGGGAGGGGGACAGTCAGCGCGACGGAAGCGACCGGCCTCTGCCTCGCCCTCGCCTTCCCCGACCGCGTATCCAAACGCCGCTCCGCCGACGGCGCGGACTGGGCGAGCGTGGGCGGGCGCGGCTTCCGGCTCGATCCCCTCTCCCCCCTCGCCCGTGAAGAATGGCTGGCCGTAGGCGAGGTGCAGGGCAGCGCGGCAGGCGCGCGCATCCTATCCGCCGCGCCGATCAGCGAGGCGGACGTACTGGCGCTGTTCCCCGACCGGATCATGACCAGCCGCACCGTCCGCTTCCGCCCCGCCAATGGCGGGATAGAGGCGCTGCGGGAACGGCGGCTGGGCGCGGTGCGCCTGTCGTCGGGGTCCGACGACCGGCCCGATCCTACGGCGGTGGCCGCAGCATTGCTGGACGGGGTGCGGCAGGGTGGGCTTGACCTGCTCCCCTGGTCGGAGGCCGCCCAATCGCTGCGGATGCGCGCCGATTTTGCCGGTGTCGAGGCGCTGTCCGACGCAGCATTGATGGCCAGCCTCGACGACTGGCTCCCGCCTTTGCTGGCGGGCAAACGCCGCCTGTCCGACATCGACCGGTCGCAACTGTCGGGCGTGCTGGACGGGCTGATCGGCTGGGAAGGCAAGCAGCAGGTGGACCGGCTCGCCCCGCCCGATTTCCGCTCCCCCGCAGGCAGCACCCACGCCATCGACTATATGGCCGATGGCGGCCCGCGCGTCGAATTGCGGGTGCAGGCGCTCTATGGCCTGGCCGAGCATCCGACCGTGGGGAGCGCGCGCATCCCGCTAGTCCTGTCACTCACCTCGCCCGCTGGCCGCCCGATCCAGACGACGCGCGACCTGCCCGGCTTCTGGGCGGGCAACTGGCGCGATGTGGCGAAGGAAATGCGCGGCCGCTATCCCCGCCATCCCTGGCCCGACGATCCGACCGCCGCGCCGCCCACGCTGCGCACCAAGCGCGCCGATGCCCGCACCCGCTCTTGACTTCACGCCGGACGCTGGTGCAACGCAGCATCACGATTTACCGGAGTCTTTCGCGATGAGCGCGCGCATTTACCAGATCCAGAAGAACGCCCTGCAATCGGGCAAGGCGCTGACCCATAAATGGGTGCTGGAATATGTGCCTGCCGAAGCCAAGCAGGCCGATCCGCTGACCGGCTGGGCTGGCTCTGGTGACACGCAGCAGCAGCTCAAGCTCAGCTTCCCGTCGCAGGAGGCCGCCATTGCCTATGCGCAAAAGCAGGGCGTGGCCTATACCGTCATCGCGACCCCGCCCAAGACGCTGAAATTGCAGGCCTACGCCGACAATTTCCGGTAAAGGCGCAAAAGCACCGCGCAAATTCGGGCGCGATGCTGCCCGATTGCCGCCTTATTCCCTTGCCATAGGGCAGGCCGAGGCGGCAAAAGCCGTGCTTTACGGAAAGACAGAAGCAAAAGATGACGGATCGCACCGAAATTTTCGACAGCGTCACCGCGCAGGTCGCCCCCTTCAACAAAAAGGGCGTCGCGCTGACCGAAACCACCACCTTTGCAGGCGATCTGGAATGGGACAGCCTGACCGTGATGGATTTCGTCGCTGCGATCGAGGATGAATTCGATATCCTGATCACCATGAACATGCAGGCGGAGATCGAGACGATCGGCCAGCTGGTGGATGCCGTCGCGAAGCTGAAGGCCACGTAAATAGGAACAACATCCGTTCGCCCTGAGCGAAGTCGAAGGGCGTTGCTGAGCGAAGGCGAAGCATGAGGCCTCGGCTCCGCTCGGCACAGGGCTTCGACTTCGCTCAGCCCGAACGGTTTTAGGACCATGGATATTATGACCGACACCGCCATCGCCGCCGAAACCCGCGACTTGCTGTCCAAATTCGATCCCCTGATCGCCGAGCGCCAGGCGCTGCTGGACACCGGCGTGCGCGATCCTTTCTCGATCGTGATGGATCAGGTGCTCTCGCCCACCCGCGCGATCATCAAGGGCAAGGAAACCATCCTGCTCGGCACCTATAATTATATGGGCATGACCTTCGACCCCGATGTGGTGGCGGCGGGCAAGAAGGCGCTGGACGAATTTGGCGCTGGCACCACCGGCAGCCGGGTGCTGAACGGCACCTATCAGGGCCATCGCGAAGTCGAGGATGCGCTAAAGGAATTTTACGGCACATCGTCGGCCATGGTCTTTTCGACCGGCTATCAGGCCAATCTGGGCGTGATTTCGACGCTGGCCGGGCGCGGCGACTATGTCGTGCTGGACGCCGACAGCCACGCCTCCATCTATGATGGCTGCTTCCTGGGCGACGCGGAAATCGTCCGCTTCCGCCACAATAGCGTCGAAGATCTGGACAAGCGCCTTGGCCGCCTGCCCGCCGACGCGCTCAAGCTGGTGGTGCTGGAAGGCGTCTATTCGATGCTGGGCGACATCGCCCCCCTGCCCGACATGGTGGCAGCGGTGCGCAAACATCAGAACTGCATGATCCTGGTCGATGAAGCCCATGGCATGGGCTTTTTCGGCCCCAATGGCCGCGGCGTCTATGAGGAACAGGGCGTTGAAAAGGACGTCGATTTCGTCGTCGGCACCTTTTCCAAGTCGGTCGGCACGGTCGGCGGCTTCTGCGTCTCCAACCATCCCAAATTTGAGATCATGCGGCTGGTCTGCCGCCCCTATGTGTTCACCGCGTCATTGCCGCCCAGCGTTGTCGCGACCGCCGCGACGTCCATCCGCAAGCTGATGCACGCAGGCGAAAAGCGCGCGCATCTGTGGAAGAACAGCAAGCGGCTGCATCAGGGGCTGACCGATCTCGGCTTCACGCTGGGGACCAAAACGCCGCAATCGGCGATCATCGCGGTGATCCTGACCGATCAGGCCCAGGCGGTCGCGATCTGGCAGACGCTGCTGGAACTGGGCCTCTACGTCAACATGGCCCGCCCGCCCGCGACCCCGGCCGGCACCTTCCTGCTGCGCTGTTCGCTCTGCGCGGACCATAGCGACGAACAGGTCGAACAGATTATCGGCATGTTCGAGGTCGCGGGCAAGGCAACGGGCGCAATCGCCTGACCCGGTGCGCCATTGATCGCGATCGTTTCGCTGCTATCCTTATTCGGCTAGTGTGACGAGTGATGGCGGACAGCGACATTATGGACGATCAGGAAAGGGGCTGGCGCGTGGCGATACGGCGCCTGTTGCCGTTCCTGCTCGGCATCCTGCTGGTCGGGTCGCTGGGCGCTTTGCTCTATAGCGCCAGCAACGCCTCGCGCGAACATCAGCAGGCGCTGGCCGAACAGCAGCGCAGCTTTGAGATTATCGCGCTGGCCCGCGCATTCGAGGCCCAGACCGCCCGCGCCGAAGTGACGCTTGCCCGCTATGTCATCGGCCTGAACCCGGACACGGGCCGCCTATTTCAGGACCAGTGGCGCACTGCGGGCGCGCAGTTGAAGGCGCTGAGCTATGCCACGCGCGGCACCGGCTGGCAGCGTGGCAATGTCGAGGCATTGCACCATGCCTATATGGCGCGCGGCAAGACGCTCAACGAAATCGGGCTGCGCACCACCTATGACCAGAAAATGGCCGCGCTGGGCCGCTTTCATGAGGCCGGGACGTCGCGCGACCTCAAACGCATCACCGCTTTGCTCGACCGGGTGATCCAGGCGGAAAATCTGCGCCTGCGCGAACGCAGCCTGGCGGTGACGCTGGCGGGGGACCGCACCGAATTGATGGGGCAGACATCGCGCCTGCTGGGGCTGGCGATGCTGGTGTGCGTCCTGTTCGCCGCCTGGTTCGCCCATGTCGCCTATAGCGACCGCCGCAACGCCCGGCGGCTGGCCGAGGCGGAGGCGGAGCGCGCCGACCGGCTGGACCTTGCGGTGCGCACGCGGACGGCTGAACTGACCGACGCCTATGAGCGGCTGAAACAGGAATCGATCGAGCGCGCGGCGGCGGAGGAAAATCTGCGCCAGATGCACAAGATGGACGCGGTGGGTCAGCTGACCGGCGGCATCGCCCATGATTTCAACAATATGCTGGCGGTCGTTGTCGGTGGATTGGAATTGGCCAAGCGCAATATCCGCTTGAAGCCGACAGAAGCATCCCGCCATCTCGACAATGCGATGGAGGGGGCCAATCGCGCGTCGGCCCTCACCCGCCGCCTGCTCGCCTTCGCCCGGTCCGAACCGTTACTGCCCAGCGCGGTCGATCCCGATGCGCTCGTGTCAGGCATGGCCGACCTGATCGACCGCACCATTGGCGACCAGATTATCGTGGCCCTCGCGCCCAAGGCGCAGGGGTGGCGCATCTTCGTCGACCAGCATCAGATGGAAAATGCGATCCTGAACCTGTGCGTCAATGCGCGCGACGCGATGGACGGGCGCGGGCGGCTGACCATCGGCACGGGCCAGGCGGTGCTGGCGGCAGGCGAAGTGGGCGATTGCGTGGCGGGCGATTATGTCGTGCTGACCGTCGCCGACGATGGCTGCGGCATGAGCGCGGAGGTGCTGGCCCGCGTGTTCGAACCGTTTTTCACAACCAAGCCGGTCGGCAAGGGCACCGGCCTTGGCCTCAGCCAGATTTTCGGCTTCGTGCGCCAGTGCGAGGGCGAAATCCGCATCGAATCCGAACCCGACAAAGGCACCAGCGTCCATATCTACCTACCCCGCCGGATGGGCGGCGCAGCGGACGATACGGTCGATGCGGCATCACCAGCGCGCGTCGCAACGCTCCATCCGCCCACCCGCATCCTGGTGGTCGAGGATGATCCGCGCGTGCTGAACCAGACGATGGCGGCGCTGGCGGAGCTGGGCCACCTTCCCATCGCCTGCGATCATCCGTCGAAGGCCGCCAAGCTGCTGGCCAACAACAGCGATATTGGCCTGATCATGAGCGACGTGCTGATGCCCGACCTCACCGGCCCGGAAATGATCCGCGCGCTGCCCGCCCAATATCGCCATCTGCCGGTGTTGTTCGTGACCGGCTATGCCGGGGACGCGACCGCCAGCGCCGATTTTGTCGGCCATGAAGTGCTGCGCAAACCCTATACGCTGATGGCGCTGGCCAATGCGCTGTCGACCGCGCTCAACGGATCGACCCAGAGCGGAACAGTCGCGGCAGCAGAGTGAGCGCACCCAGCAGCGGCCAGCGCCGTTGCCACGGCTTGATGACGATCGCGGTCCCGGCATGGCGGTTGATCTTCCACGCCAGATAGTCGATCCCGCCCGCATAGGTGAAGCTCGCCTTGGCCAGCCGCACCACCGACAGCCACTTGCCGCGCCGCTGCAGCGCACGCCAGCGCCGGGCAGCCTGTTCGGGTGACGGCGGCAGGCCGTCCGCCAGCGCCGCCTCACCGAAACGGCGATAGCGATCCGGGTCAGCATCCACGATCGAGAGCGATCGGCCCTTGCGCTCGGCCCGCAATTCCGCGCCATAGGTCAGGGTGAACCCTTCCTTCCACAAGGATAGCGCATCCTGCCCATCCGCCATAGGCCGGGCTAGCGAAAGCAGGGTCGGCGTGGCTTGGGCGACCGCCGCAATGGCGCGTTCCCGCGCATCCTCATCCGCCGCCCACAACAGCCGCGACGGCTGCGCAAAGCGCGCCCACACCGACACATTGTCCGCTTGCCCGCTGCACAGCCGGGCAAAGTCAGCCTCCGACAGCACCGCATATTTGGCGATCAGCCCCTGATGCTCGAATGGAAAGACATTGGGCGGGATCAGCCTATTGGCCCGCGCCAGCCAGCTTTTGCCATAAGCGGCGCGATAGTCCGACACGATCAGATAGAAATCGAGCATCAGCCCGTCGAGATTGGCCTCCCGCAGGCAGGAGCCGTAGAATAGCACCGCGCGGGCAGCATGTGGATATTTCGCCGCCAGCGCACCCGCCATGGCCGCCGCGCGCGGATCGGCGGGCTGGAACAATTCGGCAGTGACAAGGGGGAGGAGAGATTGGGGCATCGGTCCTTCATACACGCCGTGTTCCCGCGAAGGCGGGAACCCAGTTCCAACGGCGGGGCTATGTCCCCGCCTTCGCGGGAACAGGCCATTATTTCAAGTCCGCCGCCTGAAAATCACCGACAGATTGTTCGCCGCCATCTCGACCTGCCGGTCAAAGCGCAACCCCTGCGCCGCCGCCGCCGCCACGACATCCTCCAGCCGCCGCAATCCCCAGCGCGGGTCGCGCGCCTTGAGCGAGGCGTCGAACGCCAGGTTGCTGGGCGCGGTCTCCACATCGTCGCGGATATAAGGACCGTAGAGATAGAGCAGACCGCCCGGCGGCAATGCCCGCCCTGCCCCACGCATCAGCCCCAAAGTCGCGTCCCACGAACTAATATGCACCATGTTGATGCACAATATCGCATCAACATGGTCCACCGGCCAGTCACCCGCCGCGTCGAGCAGAATCGGCGCGCGCAGATTGGGCAACCCCGCCTCCGCCCGCCACGCCGCGATCGAGGCGAGAGCGGCGGGATCGGGGTCGCTCGGTTGCCAGTCAAGCGCGGGCATTGCTGCGGCGAAATGAATCGCATGTTCGCCACTGCCGCTCGCCACCTCCAGCACAAGGCCGGAAGGCGGCAAGACATCGCGCAGGATCGCAAGAATGGCGTCCCGGTTCCGCAACGTCGCGGGGGCGTGGCGTTTCTGCGCTTCGCCGCCCGCTTCGCCCGGAACCCAGAGCGTCATTCCGCCGCCTGCGCGAGCGCCGGCGCTTCCCAAGTCAGCACCGGCTTGCGCGCCGCCAGCGTTTCATCGAGGCGACGACGCGGCGCATGATAGGGCGCCCCCTTCAAGGCCTCGTCCCCTGCCTTGGCCCGCTGCGCCAAGCTGCGCAACGCCATGATGAACTGGTCGAGCGCCGCCTTGCTTTCCGTCTCGGTCGGTTCGACCAGCATCGCGCCATGGACGACCAGCGGGAAATACATGGTCATCGGGTGGAAACCCTCGTCGATCAGCCCCTTGGCGATGTCGAGCGTGGTGAAGCCCTCGGCCAGCCCCTTATCGCTAAACAGCGCCTCATGCATACAGGGTCCGCTGCCGCCGAACGGCGCATCCAGCACATCGTCCAGGCTGCGCAGGATATAATTGGCGTTCAGCACCGCATCCTCGGCCACCTGCCGCAGCCCGTCCGCGCCATGGCTCATGATATAGGCCAAAGCGCGGGTGAACATGCCCATCTGGCCGTGGAAGGCGACCATGCGGCCGAACGTTCCGGCATGATGATCCTGCGCCGATTCCTCCTCGATCAGGACGAATGTGTCGCCCTGCTTTTCCACGAAGGGTAGCGGCGCATAGGGCGCGAGCGCTGCCGACAGCACGACCGGGCCGGAACCGGGACCGCCGCCGCCATGGGGGGTGGAGAAGGTCTTGTGCAAATTGATGTGCATCGCGTCGACGCCCAGGTCGCCGGGGCGGACCCGGCCGACAATGGCGTTGAAGTTCGCGCCATCGCAATAAACGAACGCGCCCGCCGCATGGACCGCGTCGGAAATCGTCTTGAGGTCGCGCTCGAACAGGCCGCAGGTATTGGGATTGGTGATCATCACCGCCGCCACGTCCGGCCCCAGCCGCGCGGTCAGCGCCGCCAGATCGACCCGGCCTTCGGGGGTCGCGGGAATATCCTCGACCTTATAGCCGCAGAAAGCCGCCGTGGCAGGATTGGTGCCATGCGCGCTTTCGGGGACCAGCACGACGCTGCGCGCATCGCCACGCGCTTCGAGCGCCGCGCGGATCGCCAGCAGGCCGCACAGTTCCCCATGCGCGCCCGCCTTGGGCGACATCGCGACGCTATGCATGCCCGTAAGCGTCACCAGCCATTCGGCCAGCTCATGGATCACCGCCAGCGCGCCCTGCACCGTCGATTGCGGGCTGAGCGGGTGGAGATCGGCAAAACCGGGCATCCGCGCGACCTTTTCATTAAGGCGCGGATTATGCTTCATCGTGCAGCTGCCGAGCGGAAACAGGCCCAGGTCGATGGCGTAATTCTGGCGGCTGAGGCGCGTATAATGGCGCACCGTTTCCTGTTCCGACAGGCCCGGCAGACCGATCGCCCGGCGCTCCAGCCCGCCAAGGCGGCTGGCCACCTTGGGCGCGGGTGCGAAATCGACGCCGGTGGTGTCGGTCGATCCAATCTCGAAGATCAGCGCCTCTTCCAGCATCAGCGCACGGTTGCCGGTGACGGTCGCGGGGGCCATATGCGCGTCCGCGACGGGGGCCGGGGTGGTGGGGCGGCCTTCCTTGAGCATGGTCATGCCGCAATCTCCTTGTTCGCGCCGTATTCCCGTGAAGGCGGGAACCCAGTCCCGCCCTTGCGGGTAGCGAAACCGCCGGACTGGGCTACCGCCTTCGCGGCAGCACTGAGGCTATGAATGGTCATGCCAGTTCCTCCTCCAGCGCCTGGGCCAGCGTTTCGATATCCTCCACCGTGACCGTCTCGGTCACCGCGACGACCAGCCCGTTGCCGACCGATGCGTGCTGCGGGAACAGGCGACCCAGCGATACCCCGGCCAGCACGCCCTTGTCGGCCAGGCTACGCACAACCTCACGCGCGTCCTTGGTCAGGACCAGCGTGAATTCGTTGAAGAAGCTGTCGTTGAGCAAAGTCACGCCCGGCACCTGCGCCAATCGATCGGCGGCCTGCACCGCCAACCCATGATTGAGCGCCGCCAATTCGCGCAGCCCCTTTTCCCCCAACAGGGTCATGTGGATGCTGAACGCCAGCGCGCACAGCCCTGAATTGGTGCAGATATTCGACGTCGCCTTCTCGCGGCGGATATGCTGTTCGCGGGTGGAGAGCGTCAGCACGAACCCGCGCTTGCCCGCCGCATCCACCGTCTCGCCGCACAGGCGTCCGGGCATCTGGCGGACATATTTCTGCTTGCACGCGAAGAGGCCCAGATAGGGACCGCCGAACTGGAGCCCGACGCCGATCGACTGCCCCTCCCCCACCACAATATCCGCGCCCATCTCGCCCGGCGGCACCAGCGCGCCCAGCGCCACCGGCTCGGTCACGACCGCCACCAGCAGCGCGCCGGCGGCATGGGCGGCGTCCGCCAGCGGGGTCAGGTCGGCGATACGGCCCAATATGTCGGGATATTGCACGACGACGCAGCTTGTATCCTTGTCGATGCCCGCGATCAGCGCATCGATATCGGTCGCGGCGCTCAACGTCGGCGCGTCATGGACCAACTGGTCGCCGGTGAATTTCGCCATGGTATTAGCGACCGACACATAATGGGGGTGCAGGCCCGACGACAATATCGCCTTGCTCCGCTTGGTGATCCGCCGCGCCATGCCGATCGCTTCCCAACAGGCGGTCGACCCGTCATACATGGATGCGTTCGCCACATCACAGCCCAGCAGGCGCGCCACCTGCGTCTGAAACTCGAACAGAACTTGCAACGTCCCCTGCGCGATTTCCGGCTGATAGGGGGTGTAAGCGGTCAGAAACTCGCCGCGCTGGATCAGATGATCGACGCTGGCCGGGACGTGATGCTTATAGGCACCCGCGCCCAGAAAGAAGGGCGCTTCCCCCGCCGACAGATTCTGCCGCGCCAGCTTGCTCATATGGCGCTCGACCGCCAGTTCGCTGGCATGGTCCGGCAGCCCGGCGATCTTCGCCGAAAGGCGGGCCTCGGCGGGCACATCGACAAACAGGTCGTCGATCGAGGCGGCACCGATGACGGACAGCATCTGCTGCCGGTCGGTGTCGGTAAGGGGTAGGTAGCGCATGTCCAATACTCCCCCCTCGCCCCATCATCCCCCCTCCCGCTTGCGGGAGGGGTCGGGGGAGGGCATGTGACGGAGATGGCGCGACACGCCCTCCCCTGACCCCTCCCGCAAGCGGGAGGGGAACTAAAGATTAAAGCGCGGCCACAAACTTCTTGTAGGCCGCTTCGGTCATCAGCCCTTCCAGCTCGGACGGGTCGGTGATGCGCAGCTTGAAGAACCAGCCATCTTCCTCGGCGTCGCTGTTGACCAGCGCCGGTTCATCCTCCAGCGCGCCATTGGCTTCGATCACTTCGCCCGAAATCGGCGCATAGACGTCCGACGCGGCCTTGACCGATTCGACCACGGCGGCGTCGTCGCCCTTGTCGAACGTCGTGCCTTCGGCGGGCAGTTCGACGAACACGATGTCGCCCAGCTGCTCCTGCGCATAATCGGTGATGCCGACCGTGGCGATCTCGCCCTCGACGTCGATCCATTCATGTTCGTCGGTGAAATAACGGCTCATGGATATACTCCCCGGAATGATTTGCGTGAGAATCAGGCCTTGCGGCGGTAACGGTGCGGCACGAACGGCATGGGCGCAACCACCGCGGCGATGCGCTTGCCGCGCACCTCAATCTCCAGCGCGGTGCCGATGGCGCTATGGGGCAGGCTGACCCAGCCCATCGCGATCGGCGCGCCGACGCTGGGCGCGAAACCGCCGGATGTGACATCGCCCACCTGCACATCGCCGAGATAAATTTGTGCGCCCTCGCGCGCGGGCAACCGACCCTCGATCGTCAGGCCCACCCGCTTTGCGCCCGGACCATCGGCCAGTTCCTTCATCACCCGGCCATGGCCGATAAAGCCGCCTTCCTCGCGGCGGCGTTTCTGGATGGCAAAGCCCAGATCCGCGCCGATCGTGCTGACCGCAGGCGTCAGGTCATGGCCATAAAGCGGCAATCCCGCCTCCAGCCGCAGCGAATCGCGCGCGCCAAGGCCGATCGGCTTGACTTGCGACAGCGCGCAGAGCGCGTCAGCAAAGGCGACGGCAGCGTCCGCAGGCAGGCTGATTTCAAACCCGTCCTCGCCAGTATAGCCCGACCGGCTGATCCACAGCGGCACCCCGTTCCAGTCGAACGCACCGCACTGCATGAAGGTGAGGTCAGCCGTCCCCGGCACCAGCACAGCCATCGCTTCGCCCGCTTCTGGCCCTTGCAACGCCAGCAGCGCCTGATCGGCCATATGGTTCATCACGACGTCGTCGGGCAGATGCTCGATCATCCAGCCAATATCGTCATATTTGGTCGCGCCGTTGACCACCATATAGATCGCCGCGTCATCGAACGCGCCGTCTGCGGGACGGGACACCATCAGATCGTCAAGGATGCCGCCATCGCGATCCAGCAGCATCGAATAGCGCTGACGACCGGGCTTCAACCCCTTTATATCGCTGGGCAGCAGCAGTTCCAGCGCCTCGTCGACGCCCTCGCCGGAGAAGGTCAACTGCCCCATATGGCTGACGTCGAACAGGCCCGCATGTTCGCGGGTCCAGCTATGTTCGGCCATGATGCCGTCATATTGGATCGGCATATGATAACCGGCAAAACCGACCATCCGCGCGCCACGCGCGCGATGCCAGGCGTCGAGCGGCAAGGCCTCCAGCGGCAGGGCGTCTTCCAGCGTGGCGATGTTATCATTGGCGGTCATAAGACGGCCTTTCCGTGAGAGGGCGCAGCGACGATCAGCCCGGCCCGCAAAGGGCCGCCTTGTTCGTCACCCCCTCTGTCACGGGAACCTGAGAGCTTTGACCGTCCTGGTGCAGGAAACGGCTTACCCCTTCGGTGGGACAGGTTTCCCCCGTCCGCTTTCCAGAGTGTCTGCGCGCGATGCGGTCCTTTGGCCTGAGAGATTCCGGGGCGGTTGCTCCTTCGGCGACGGGCCTGGCCTGAAAGACCGCCCATGCTCTCCCGCATCGTGCCCGGCACCGAATCCTCAGCGCCGGAGACATGTGTTGCATTGCGACAAACGCACCGGCGCGTCAATTGCCTATACACGTCCTTGCTGTGCAGGGAATTGCTGCGACATCCATCTTTCATAGTTTTTGTGTCATCCCCGCGAAGGCGGGGATCCATCTCCGGCGCTTTGGGATGGGGACAAGGTGGGAGATGGATTCCCGCCTGCGCGGGAATGACGAGATAGCTTAAATGCAACGATGTCCAGAAAAGGCCGAATTTTACCTTACCCGAATATCTCCGCATGGCGCTTTTCGGCGTAGCGGTCGGTCATGCCAGCGATGAAGTCGGCGATGTGGCGGCTGCGGTCGGGTTCTTGCCTGACGCATTCGTCGCGCCATTCGTCCGGCATCAGCGCGGGATCAGCCTGATAGGCAGCGAACAGGTCGGTCACGATCACCCGCGCCCGGTCGGCCGCGGCCAGCTGTTCGGGATGATGATAGAGGCTGGCATACATGAAGCGCTTGAGATCGCGCTCTTCCGCCGCCAGCTCCGGCGAGAAGGCGACCAGCGTACGGCCCAGCGCGCGGACATCCTCCACCGTCTCCACCCCCGACTCCGCGATATTGGCGCGGGTCGCGGCGATCAGGTCATTGGCCATCACGCCAATCTGTTCGCGCACCAGTTCGCGCAGCAGCCGGTCCTGCGCGACATCGGGATAGCGCGCCCGCACCCGATCCCAGCAGCGCGCAACGAATGGCACCTCCAGCAACTGCTCCAGCGACAGCAGCCCGGCACGCAGGCCATCGTCAATATCGTGATTGTCATAGGCGATATCGTCCGAAATCGCCGCCAGCTGCGCCTCCAGTGAGGCATGGCTGGTCAGGTCGAGCGGCAACAGCGCATCCAGTTCCCGCATCGCCCAGCCGGGATTGGCGATCGGCCCATTATGCTTGGCCAACCCCTCCAGCATTTCCCAGCTGAGGTTCAGTCCCCTGAAACGCGGATAGGGACTTTCGAGCAGCATCAGCGTGCGCAGCGTATGGGCATTATGATCAAAGCCGCCATGCGCCTCCATCGCCGCCTCCAGCGCATCCTCCCCCGCATGGCCGAAGGGTGGATGGCCGATATCATGGGCCAGGCACAAAGCCTCGGTCAGATCCTCATTGAGGCCCAGCGTCCGCGCGGTCGTGCGGCCAATCTGCGCGACTTCCAGACTATGGGTCAGGCGGACGCGGAAATGATCGCCGTCGGGCGATATGAACACCTGCGTCTTGTGGCGCAGGCGGCGGAACGCGATCGAGTGGATGATGCGATCGCGGTCGCGCTGGAACATGTCACGCGGGCCGCGCACCTCCCCGCCCTCTTCGGGGTGGAGGCGGCCACGGCTGGCGGCAGGGTGGCAGGCATAGGAGGCAAGGATCGTCATGGGACGCCCCTTACTCGCCGCCCAGCCTTTCGACTACCTCTCCGGCATCGCTTTGCCAGGCAAAAACGTCCGCGCCCTCGCCTTTCAGCTTTGCTTCGAGCGTTTTGGCGCGGGTGAAGCTGGCGAAGGGACCAACGACCAGCCGGTTGGTCCGCCCCCAGCTGGCGACCCAGGCGCTTTGCGGGGCCAGCGCGTCATATTTCTTGCGCATCGTCTTGAGGGTAAAGCCCAACGCGCTCTTGCTCGCGCCGGTCGCGATCTGGAGCCAGTTGCGCGCAGGATTGTCGGCCAGGCGCTTCTTTTCCTCGGCTTCCTTCTTCGCCTTGGCGTCGGCCTCCGCCTTGGCCTTGGCAGCGGCGGCCTTCTTCACCTTGTCGGCCGCGGCCAGACGCTCGGCCCGGCGCGCGGCCTGGATCTTCTCGATCTCGTCGAGATCGACCGCCGCGACGACCGACTGACGTTCGGTTTCCGGCACATCGATCGCGCGGATGATGTCGGCCAAGGTACGGGTCGCCTGCGGATCGGGCTGAGGCGGCGGCGCGGCCGGCGTTGGCGTTGGTTGCACGACTGGCGATGACGGCGGCGCGCTGGGGGGCGTGGACGGCGGGACGGTCGCCTGCGCCAGAGTGATGGCATTCAGCGGTGTTGTAGGCGCAGCCTGGCTGGCGGCAGGGGCAGCCGGCCGGGACGTATCGACCGATTCAAAGCCCGGCGCAGGCGGCCCCTGCACTTGCGGGGAAGCAGCGACAACCTGTTGCGGCGGCGCGGACTGGACCGGAGCGGGCGCGGCGGGCGTTGGCTGGACCATCTGCACCTGCGCCGGTGGCGGCTGCACCGGTTGCGGCGCGGGCGGCTGCGGCGCGGGGGTCGGTGTCGGCGTAGGTGCCGGTTGAACCACCGCCGGGCGCACCGTGTCGGCCTGTGCCAGCCGGGTCGCTTCGCGGCGCTGGCGCTGCTGCTCGGCACGGCGCGCGCGACGATCCTGCGCCGGGCTGGTCGGTGCCGCCGCCACTGCGACCGGCGGCGTCTTGGCGACAACTGACTGGCTGTAGCCGGGTGCCGGCGGAGTGGGCACGATCGCGGCGATGGTCGTGCCGATCTGCGTCGGGAAATGGCCGAAATGGATCGCCGCGGCCTTCTGCGCCGGGGTCAGATAGGGCATTTTGCGCATATAGGGCATGATGGCGGCGGCAAGTTGCGCAGGCATGGTCTGCTCGGCAATCTTCTGCGCTTCCGCCTGTCGGTTGTTCATCGCCAATATGAACGCGCGGGACCGCCAGGCCGCACGGTCGCTCTTGTAGAAAAGCGGCTGCATCACCTTGTCCGAGGCCTCGACCTGGCCCGCTATCCCCAATGACGCGGCATAGCGGCGAAGCAGTTCCAGATCATTAGGCGTGCGTTGCAGCGCCGCCTGATAATCGCGCTGCGCCCCGGCCTGATCCCCCGTCATGTCGCGCGCCAGCCCGCGATCGGCCAATATGGTCGCGTCGGGATAGCCCAGCCGCGCGGCCTGATCGAACAGCCGCAGCGCTTCGCCCGGATTTTGCAGTTTCAGCATCACCCGGCCAAGCCCGGCCTTGATCCGGCCATTGCCGCTGGCAATCGCATCGGCGCGGGCAAAGAAACCGGCGGCTGCGCGCGGATCGTCCAGCGCCAGCGCCGCCTCCCCCGCCCCGATCAGCGCCGCCACGTCGCGCGGATTGGTGGACAGGCGGGCAAGATATGTATTGAGGTCCGCCGCATCCGGCGGACGCACCAGTTGCGACTGATCAACCTGCGCCTGCGCTCCGCCCGAAAGCATGAGCGCGGCAATGATCCAGGGAAGAGAGCGTTTCACATCCGTGCCTTATACGAAGCCTCATTGATCGCGACCTATAAGGCCCCTCCCCCTTGAGGGGGAGGTTGGGTGGGGGTGTGCTGTGGCCAGCGTGGACGCTCGGCTTCGCCTCGCTCCCCCTCCCCCAACCCCTCCCCGCCGGGGAGGGGAGATGAGTCACCATCATCGGATTTAGTACTAGCCGATGCCGTGCTGAATGGGAAATGACCCCCCACGAAAAAGCGCGCCCGGTTGCCTTGTGGGACCGACGGCGCGCTTTTGGCGGGACAGATGCCCCTGCAAGCAGATCGCTTACTGGTTATTCTGGCGATTGAGGAAGCGCGGAATGTCCAGGCCCGGCGCACCATCATCGGCCGTCGGCGACTTTTCCGTGCCACGGGTCAGGCCCGCCATCCGCTCGAACAAGGTGCCGCCCGATGCGACGCGCGGCGCAGGTTCCACCGGCGCAGCTGGAGCAGCACTTTCCGCGCCCAATACCAGCTCGTCCTCGGCCGGATCGTCGTCCGAAAAGACAGCTGCCGGGCGCGGCGGGGCAAAGGGTGCGGGTGCGGCGGCTTCCACAGGAGCGGGCGCAGGCGCTTCCGGCACGTCCAGCTCCAGCGTTTCAGGTTCCGGCGCGGGCGCAGAGGTAGCGGCTGCCTGTGGCGCAGGCGCTGGCGCAGCGGCCTTGGGCGCTGCCGACTGCGGCACCGACACGGCGGGGCGGCTGGCGAAGCTGAACGGCTGGGTCAGCGGCGCGGCATGATTGCCGATATCATTGTCGATCCCGGTGGCGACCACCGACACGCGGATCTTGCCATTCAGATTGTCGTTGAACGCGCTGCCCCAGATGATGTTCGCGTCCGGGTCCACCAGTTCGCGAATATGGTTGGCGGCTTCGTCCACTTCCATCAGGCGCATATCCTCGCCACCCACGATCGAGACGATGACACCCTTCGCGCCGCGCATCGACACCCCGTCGAGCAGCGGGTTGGCGATCGCCTTTTCCGCCGCCTGGAGCGCACGACCGTCGCCTTCGGCTTCGCCGGTGCCCATCATCGCCTTGCCCATTTCGCCCATGACCGAGCGGACGTCGGCAAAGTCGAGGTTGATGAGGCCGGGCATGACCATCAGGTCGGTGATGCCGCGCACGCCCTGCTGCAACACTTCGTCCGCCATCTGGAACGCTTCCTTGAAGGTCGTGTTCGGGTTGGCGATCAGGAACAGATTCTGGTTCGGAATGACGATCAGCGTGTCGACATGCTTTTGCAGCTCGTCAATGCCCGCTTCCGCCGACTTCATGCGGCGATTGCCTTCGAAGGTGAAGGGCTTGGTAACAACGCCAACGGTCAGGATGCCGCGTTCCCGCGCCGCCTTGGCAATGACGGGGGCAGCCCCGGTGCCGGTGCCGCCACCCATGCCAGCGGCGATAAAGCACATATGCGCGCCTTCCAGCGCCGCTTCGACCATGGCGATAGTCTCTTCCGCCGCCGCCTTGCCGATTTCGGGGCGCGACCCGGCGCCCAGACCCTCGGTAATTTGCGGGCCAAGCTGGATGCGGCGCTCGGCGGGCGAGGCATTGAGCGCCTGCGCATCCGTGTTCGCCACGATGAAGTCCACGCCCTCGACATGGGCGGCGATCATATTTGCGATGGCATTGCCGCCCGCGCCGCCGACACCGATCACCGCGATGCGCGGCTTCAGTTCATCCACATGCGGAGGGCTGATCTCAATGCTCATATATTCTGCTCCCTCAGCTTCCTCGTCAGGAAGCGACAACCAACACCAAATGTTAACACCAGAAACTGGAGTATTTCACCAGCTATTTTCGTCTTACTGTAATTTCGTTCAATAGTTGGTCTTTATCGCCCGCATCATCCGTTGCCACCACAAGGGTGCGCCCAGACGATGCACGGTTTGCGGCGCAGGCGCCATCGTGCGGAGATCAACCGGGTTGGAAGCGCCGTAAAGCGCCAGTCCCGCCAAGGTCGCAAAGGCCGGGCCACTATGTGCTTCGGGCATGGCGGACAGGCCCCGTGGCCGCCCGATCCGCACCGCCCGGCCCAGCGCGCCCTGCGCATAATCGGCAATGCCCTTCATTTCCGCGCCGCCGCCGGTCAGCACCACCTGCCGCCCGGTCGGCGAATTGAAGCCCATGCCCGCCAGCGCGGCATTCACTTCCGACATCAGCTGATTGAGCCGCTCGCAAATGACCCCGACCAGCGCGGCGCGGGTGATCTTGCCCCCTTCGGCATTGGGACCGGCGCTCTGCCCCGGCACCGCGACATCGCCATGGGGCGTCGCAATCTCGATCATCTCGCGGAAATCGCGGCGGTTCTGCATTGCGGAGCCATAGAAACATTTGATCCGCTCGGCCTGACTACGGCGAATACCAAAGGCCGACGCAATATCGTCGGTAATGTCGGACGCGCCGATGGGAATAGAATGCAGTCCCACCAGCATCCCGCCCGCATAAAGCGACACATTGGTCACCCCCGCCCCCAGTTCCACCAGCGCCACGCCCAGATCGCGCTCTTCTTCGGACAGGCAAGCGAGGCCCGTTGCGATCGGCGAAGCGACGATCGAGTTGACGTTCAGATAAGCGCCCCGCACGCACAGGTCCAGATTGGCAAGCGGCGCTCCATCGGCCAGCACGACATGAATATCCACGCCCAGCAGGTCCGCGTGCATCCCTGCCGGTTTCTTGACCGGCACCTTGCCATTGATCGTGAAACAGGTCGGCTGCGCGTGCAGCACGACCCGGCCATCGGGGTCGATCCCCTGCTGGCCGGTCGTCAGCAAATCATCAATATCGGCCTGCTCGATGCGGTATCCGCCCATGTCGCGCTCAACCGTCACGACATCGCTGACCAGGCTGCCGCCCGAAAAGCTGACCCAGACATCCTCGATATTGGTGCCAGCGACCCGCTCGGCCTGCTCGATCGTTTCGCGCACCGCCAGTTCGGTGCGTTCCATGTCCGCGATGAAGCCGCGCCGCACGCCCCGGCTTTCGCGCTGGCCGGTCCCCAAAATCGCCAGCTCACCCGTGTCGGTCCGCCCCGCGATCAGCGCGGATACCTTCCACGATCCGATATCGATCGCGGTGATGAGCTTTTCGACCTTGGGCTGCGCCATGGGGCTTAGCCTTCCTCGCCCAGCGCAAGAGCGCTGGCGGCGGAATCGGCCGCATCATCCACCGGTTTCTCCTCGACCCTGCCCTGCGGCAGGCGCAGGACGAAACGATCGGGATCGCGCATGTCGAATTTCACGATACCCCGGCCCAGCAGCCGGTTGACCCCGTCCATCCGCGCGAAATTGACCAGAGCGGCAGCGGAAATCTTGTCCCCTTCGGGCAGCGACAGCGTCTCGCCCGACTGGAAACGCAAATCCCAGCGGCGGTTGCCGACCCAGGTCGCGCCCGCCAGCATGGGCTTCAACGCAGGCGCATTTTCCATTAGCCGGTTAAGCCCCGCCGTCTGGCGATTGGCGTTGGGTCCAACGACCAGCGGCAGGTCCGGCATGGCGCTGGCCGACACCGGTTGCAACACCACGCCCGCCACGTCGATCAGGTGCAGCTGCCCGCCATGCTGCCACACCGCGACCGGATCACGCTCGACGATATCGACCACCAGCGTATCGGGCAGACGGCGGGAAATACGCGCATCCTTGACCCAGCCGAGTTTCAGCATATCGGCGCGGACCTTGGGCAGGTCGAGCGAGAGCATGGAGCGGTCCACCTGCCCCAGCGCGATGTTATAGACCGGCAGCTCGTCCATCCGCTCGACGCCGCGCACCTCGACCTTGTCGACCTCGAAACCCGCGCGCGCGGCGATCAGGGCAGCTTGTTGCTGCGCCATGGCGGGCAGGCCGAAAAAGATCGCAAAACCGATCAGGATCGCACCGAAAATCCCCACGATCGTCCAGCTGGCCAGCCGTTGCAGCGTCGCTTCGCTGACCGGCAGCGCCTCGATCAGCCGATCGAGCGTCGACTGGCGCTTGAGCGTGCGCCCGCGACCGCCCTTCGTCGCCCTACCCTTCGCGCTGCTCAGCCGCGCAGTGCCGCCGCGCCTGATCCGTGCCTCAGCCATGTTTCTCACCCCCGGCGCGGTGCAGCGCCTCCTCGACAATAGTCTCCACCAGCGTGGCATAGTCAATGCCCAGCTTCGCGGCCTGTTCGGGAACCAGGCTTAAGGGGGTCATCCCCGGCTGGGTATTGACCTCCAGCAGGAACAGCCCCTCGACACCCTGATTGTCGTCCCAGCGGAAATCGGACCGCGACGCCCCCTTGCACCCCAGCAACTGATGCGATCGCAACGCCAGCGCCTTGCACGCCTGGGTAATCTCGTCAGGGATGTCGGCGGGGCAGACATGTTCGGTCATGCCGTCGGTATATTTGGCGTCGAAATCATAAAAGCCGCTCTTGGGCCGCAATTCGGTGACCAGCAGCGCCTCGTCGCCCAGCACGGCGGTGGTCAGCTCACGCCCACGAATATAGGGTTCGGCCAGCAATTCGGGGAAATCCTGCCACGGCCCCACACTGTCGCGGGCGATCGGGTTGCCATAATTGCCCTCGGCGGTGACGATCGCCACGCCGACCGAGCTGCCTTCGTTGACCGGTTTCAGCACATAGGGACGCGGCAGCGGATCGCCCGCAAACAGGCTCTCGCTCTGCACGATATGCCCGCCGGGCATCGGGATGCCATGCGGCACCAGCGCCTGCTTGGTCAGCTGCTTGTCGATCGCGATGACCGAGGTGGCGAGGCCGCTATGGGTGTAGGTCAGCCCCATCAGGTCCATCATCCCCTGCACCGTGCCATCCTCACCCGGCACGCCATGCAGCGCGTTGAACACGACATCGGCCTTGGCCTCCGCCAGCCGCGCCGCGACATCACGATCCATGTCGATCCGCGTAACCCGATGCCCGCGCGATTCCAGCGCCTTGGCCACACCCTCCCCGCTCATGAGGGAAACAGGCCGCTCCGCCGACCAGCCGCCCATCAGGACAGCGACATGCCAGGGGCCACGGGTCATGCCGTTCCTCCCCGGCACGGGGAGGGGGACCGCGCCCGAAGGGCGTGGTGGAGGGGGAGTGAGGCCTGGCACGCCCCCTCCGTCTGCGCTGCGCGCAGCCACCTCCCCGTGCCGGGGAGGAACTTCATTCCGCCACTCACTTCACCAACCCCACCCGCTGAATTTCCCATTCCAGTTCCACGCCGCTCTTGTCCTTCACCCGCCGCCGCACTTCCTCGCCCAGCGCTTCGATGTCGCTGCTGGTCGCCTCGCCAGTGTTCAGCAGGAAATTGGTATGCTTCTCACTCACCTGCGCGCCGCCCAGTTGCAGCCCGCGACAGCCCGCCTCGTCAACAAGCTGCCACGCCTTGTGCCCGTCCGGGTTCTTGAAGGTCGACCCGCCGGTCTTGCTGCGCAGCGGCTGGCTTTCCTCGCGTGCGGCGGCGATGCGGTTCATTTCGGCCTGGATCGCGGCGGGTTCACCCGGTTCGCCGCGAAAGGTCGCACTGACCACGATCGCGCCGTCGGTCAGGTTCGAATGGCGATAGGTGTAATGCAGGTCGCGGTTCAGAAGCGTCACCTGCTCGCCCGACCGCAACACCACCTCGCACTCGACCAATATGTCGCGCGTCTCACGGCCATAAGCGCCGCCGTTCATCCGCACGAAGCCGCCAACCGTGCCGGGGATGGAACGCAGAAACTCAAGCCCCGATATGCCCGCGTCGCGCGCCGTCGATGACACCAAAATGCCCGACGCCCCGCCGCCGCAAATCAGCGTCACCTCGTCCAACCGCTCAACCTTCGCGAACGGCTTGCCCAGCCGCACCACCACGCCCGGCACCCCGCCATCACGCACGATCAGGTTGGACCCCAGCCCCAGCGCCATCACCGGCACATCAGGGTCGAGCATGGCGAGGAAATCCGACAGGTCATCGGCATCCTTCGGCTCGAACAGCCATTGCGCCGCGCCGCCCGCCTTGAACCAGACGAGCGGGGCCAGCGGCGCATCCGCCTTCAAACTGCCGCGCACCGGCGGAAGGGCAATGCTGTCGCTCAACCGCGCACGCCCCACAAATTCATCCAGCTTTTCATCGCCTTCAGCCCCGCCTCGCCCGCCTGATTGGCGGCCATCCCGGCCTTGGCATTTTGCTGCGCCGCCTGCACCATGTCGCGCGCAGCCTCCACGCCCTGCATCTGGACGTCGATCATGCGCTTCTGCATTTCCAGCCCTACGGCGAACAGCTCGAACATCAGACCGATTCCTTGACCTTGGTGGAGACAGCAGCCGCCAGCCCCGCCGCCCATTTGGTGATGTCGCCCGCGCCCAGGCAGATGAGCATATCGTCCGCCTGAATGTCGGTCGCCAACGCCGTTGCCAGTGCATCGGCGTCGGCAATCGTCGATGCATGGCGATGCCCGCGCCGCTTCAATCCCGCGACCAGAGCCGCGCTGTCCACGCCCTCGATCGGCTGTTCACCCGCGGTATAGACGGGCGCGGCATAGACGATGTCGGCGTCATTAAACGCCTGCTGGAAATCATCCATCAGGTCGCGCAGCCGGGTGAAGCGGTGCGGCTGAACAATAGCGATCACCCGCCCCTGCGCGCCCTCACGCGCAGCCGCCAGCACGGCTTTGATCTCCACCGGGTGATGGCCATAATCGTCGATCACGGTGGCGGAACCGTCACCAACCGCAATCTCGCCAACCTTGGTAAAGCGCCGCTTCACGCCGCCGAACTTGGCAAAGCCGGTCTGGATCGTCGCGTCGTCAATCCCCATGTGCAGCGCCACGCCGATCGCCGCCATGGCGTTCAGCACATTGTGGCGGCCAGGCATCGGCATTTCGATGCCCTCGATCTTGCGCGTGGACCCGTCCCGCTCGCGGATCTGCACGTCGAAGCGATTGCCTCCGGGGAAGCTCACCACATTGTCGCCGCGAATATCCGCCTGCGCGGAAAAGCCATAGGTGACGATCCGCCGGTCCTGAACGCGCGGCAGGATCGCCTGCACTTCGGGATGATCAAGGCACAGCAAAGCCGCGCCATAGAAAGGCACATTGCCGACAAATTCGACAAAGGCGTCCTTCACGCGGTCGAAACTACCATAATGATCGAGATGTTCGGGATCGATATTGGTAACGACCGCGATCGTGCCGTCGAGCCGCAGGAAGCTGCCGTCACTCTCGTCGGCCTCTACCACCATCCAGTCGCTATTGCCCAGCCGCGCGTTGGAGCCATAGCTGTTGATGATGCCGCCATTGATGACGGTGGGATCGACCCCGCCCGCGTCCAGCAACGCCGCGACCATCGACGTCGTCGTCGTCTTGCCATGCGTCCCCGCCACCGCGACGGTGGATTTCAGCCGCATCAGCTCGGCCAGCATCTCAGCCCGGCGGATCACCGGCACACGGGTTTCCAGCGCCAGCTCGACCTCCGGGTTGCCACGCTTGATCGCGGTGGACGTCACCACCACGGCGGCATCGCCCAGATTTTCCGCCTTGTGGCCGATCATCACGCGAATGCCCTTGGCCCGCAGCCCTTCGACCACATAGCCTTCGGCCACGTCCGACCCCTGCACACCATAGCCCAGATTATGCATCACCTCGGCAATGCCCGACATGCCGATGCCGCCAATGCCGATGAAATGGATCGTGCCGATGTCCGTGCCGACACCCTTCATGCTATTCCTCCCCAATATGGGGAGGGGGACCGCCGCGAAGCGGTGGTGGAGGGGGTTCGCCCCCCGCACAACGCCCGGACGATAGCCCCCTCCGTCAGCCCTTCGGGCTGCCACCTCCCCGTATCGGGGAGGATTTTGAAATGATACCTCAAGCCGGAACCCCCGCCAGATTGAGCGTCGTCGGCGTCGGCCCGACCCGCACCGGATCGTTGACGATCGGCGCATGGCCGATGCTTTCCAGCAAATCCGCCATGTCGCGCGCCGCATTGGGACGGCCGCAACCGCGCGCGCGCTTCGCCGCATTCTGCAACGCGCCCGGCTCCATCGCCATCTTCTGCATCTGCTTGGCCAGTTCCACCGCGGTAAAGCGCGCCTGGGGAATCGTGCGCGCGCCGCCCGCCTCGGTCATTTCGCGAGCATTGGCGGTCTGGTGATCGTCCATGGCGCTCGGCAGCGGCACCAATATCGCAGGCCGTCCGGCGCAGGTCAGTTCCGCCAGCGTAGATGCCCCCGCACGCGCAATCACCAGATGCGACCAGCCCAGTTTCTCCGGCACATCGTTGAAATAGGTGGCCAGGTCCGCGGGAATTTCCATCTCCGCATAGACTTTGCGCACCCGCTCAATATCCTCGGCCCGACATTGCTGGGTAACCTGCAAGCGGCGGCGCAGCGCGACCGGCAGCATCGACAGGCCTTCGGGGACCACGCTCGACAGGATCGACGCGCCCTGGCTGCCACCGATCACCAGCACCCGGAACACGCTCTCATCGGTCAGCGCGGGGAAATCCTCCTCGCGCAGCTGCTTGACTTCCTCACGCACCGGATTGCCGATCAGGTGAACCTTGGCGGCATATTTTTCCTTCAGCCGCTCGACCCCCGGATAGGCGGTCGCAATCGCATCGACCCGCCCAGCCAGCAGCCGGTTGACCCGGCCCAGCACCGCATTCTGCTCATGCACCGCCGTCGGCACGCCATCGGCCAGCGCCGCCAGCAAGGCGGGCATCGCCGGATAGCCGCCAAAGCCGACCACCGCGGTCGGGCGGAACGTTTCATTGAGCCGCCGCGCCATCGCCCGGCCCGCCAGGATCGCTTTCAGCGCCCCCGGCCAGCTTTTCGGGTTCTTGGTCATGCGCCCGGCGGGCAGGACATGAACCTGCGCCTTGTCGAAGATGCCGGGGATCTTCGCCCCCCGCTCATCGGTGACGAGGGCTACATGATGGCCGCGCGCCATCAGTTCCTCGGCCACGGCATGAGCCGGAATCATATGACCACCCGTCCCGCCGGCGGCGAGGACGAAGTGACGGGAAATGCTCATCGACCACTCCATTTGACGACCGTATGCCGACCCATGAAGGGGTTGCGTCGCGTGAAGGCGAGCAACAGGCCGACGCCGATGCAAAGCGCCAGCATAGAGGAGCCGCCATAGCTGATAAAGGGCAGCGTCATCCCCTTGGACGGAAATATCTGCGCATTGACGCCCATATTGATGATCGCCTGCAATCCGAACTGCGTCGTCAGTCCCGCCGCCGCCAAAATCGTGAAACTATCCTCCTCGTCCAGCAGGCGCAGCAGCACCCGCACGACGATGGCCAGATAGACAAGCGCGATGGCGATGCAGGCAAGCAGGCCGAACTCTTCCCCGATGACCGAGAAAATATAGTCGGTATGCGCTTCGGGCAGGCGGAACTTGTGCTGCCCGCCGCCCGGCCCCACGCCGGTAAAACCGCCATGGGTGATGGTGCGGAAGGCGAGATCGGTCTGGTCTGGTCCGGCGCTCTGGTCGACGCCGATGCCCAGAAAATCGTTGATCCGCTGACGGCCATTTTCATAGAACATATAGACCGCGACAAGTCCTGCCAGCCCCATGCCAACCAGCGCCGCGATCCAGCGCATCGGCATCCCCGACAGCAGCAGCAGGCACCCCCAGCAGGCCAGGAAAATGACCGTCTGGCCAAAATCGGGCTGGCGCATCAGGATCGCCGCGATCAGCAGCGTCAATGCGCCGGTCAGCGGGATCACCGGCAGGGTCGCATCCTTGCCGCGCAGCGACAGCAGCCAGGCCAGGGTCACGACATAGACGGGTTTCAGAAACTCCGACGGCTGGAAGCGGAAACCGGGCAGGTCGATCCAGCGCTTGGCCCCGTTCACCGTGCTGCCCAGCAACGGCACGAACAGCAGCATGACGAAGAAAAAGACGCACAAAAACGTCGCCAACCGCCGCGCCTGTGGCCGGGGCAGCATCGATATGACCAGCATGATCGGCAGCCCCAGCCCGACCCAAACGAGCTGGCGATAGAAATAGTTGAGCGGATTGACGGCAATCTGCGCGGTCGAGCGATCGATCGCCGCCACAGGCGACGCTGCCGCGACCGCGACCAGCCCGATCGCCATCAGCGTGACGATCAGCGACAACAGGACGCGGTCAATCTCCCAGAACCAGATGGCGAGCGCGGTGCGTTCGCGCGGCACGGTGCGGGTACGAAACCCCTTCACCAGTTCGCCTGCCCTAGACATGTGCCCCGTCCCTTCCCTGCTGGTCCCGCGCCATCACCCTATTCCAGCGCCGCGACGGCGGCGACAAAGGCATCGCCGCGCGCCTCGAAATCGCGAAACTGGTCGAAACTGGCGCAGGCGGGCGACAGCAGCACGACGTCGCCGGGCTGCGCGATCCGCGCGGCACGACGCACGGCGGCGCTTAGCATCTCGCTATCATCCACCGCCATAGACCCGCGCAGCAGGTCAGCGAACATATGCCCCGCCTCACCGATCGTATAGGCGTGCGCGACATTGCCGAAATGCGGCACGCACTCGTCCAGATTGTCCGACTTGGCGACCCCGCCCAATATCCAGTGGATGCGGGGCTTGCCGTCGATCGCGGGCCATGCGGCCAGCGCCGGCGCAGTGGAGGCCGCATTGGTCGCCTTGCTGTCATTGACGTAGAGAACGCCATTGTGGGTGCCGACCGCCTGCATCCGGTGGGGCAGGCTGGCGTAGCTAATCAGCGCATTGGCGATGGTGGCTTCGTCGATGCCCAAGGCGTTAGCAACAGCAATCGCAACGGCAGCATTTTGCGCATTATGTGGGCCTTGCAAAGCTGGCCAGGTCAGCTGGGCGACGGGATCGATGTCACTCGACCCAACCTCTTTCACGTCATCCCCGCGCAGGCTGGGTTCTCTCTTTTCTTCGGGCGCACCACCAGAAGAAGCGGGATCCCGGCTTTCGCCGGGATGACGGATGGAATGGGCAATCGCCCGGCTCGATTCATCCTCCGCCGCAATCACCGCGACATGGCCCGCCGACTGCATCGCAAACAGCCGCGCCTTGCTCGCAACATAGCCCTCAAACCCGTCATAGCGGTCCAGATGATCGGGCGTAATATTCAGCAGCACCGCCACATCGCAGTCCAGGCTATGCGTCAGGTCGATCTGGTAGCTGGACAGTTCCAGCACATAGACGCCCACGCCATGCAGGTTCGGCTCCAGCGGCGGCTGGCCCAGCACCGGCAGGCCGATATTGCCGCCCATGACCGTGGGATAACCGGCCTGCTCGATGATGTGGTGGATCAGCGCCGTGGTGGTCGATTTGCCGTTGGTGCCGGTGATGCCGACCACCTTGTGCGGCGGCAGCGTCGGGCGGGCCAGCGCGAACAGTTCGATGTCGCCGATGATCGGCACGCCCGCCAGCTTCGCGCGCATCGTGATCGGATGGCGATTAAGCGGCACGCCCGGCGACACGACGATGCCGTCAAAGCCTGTCAGGTCGATCTCCATCGGATCGCCCAGTTCCGCCTTGCCCGCAACCGCCGCGCGCGCTTCCTCACGCCCGTCCCACGCCACGACCCGCGCGCCGCTGGCCGACAGGCAATCGACGGTGGCCAGGCCAGACCGTGCCAGCCCCAGCACCGCATAGGTCTTGCCCTTAAAGGCGTCCGAAACGATCATCGCAGCTTCAACGTCGCAAGGCCGGCCAGCGCCAGAATGAAGGCGATGATCCAGAAACGGATCACCACGGTCGGTTCGGCCCAGCCCAGTTGCTCGAAATGATGGTGGATCGGCGCCATTTTGAACACGCGCTTGCCGGTGCGCTTGTAGAAGAACACCTGGATGATGACGCTCATCGCCTCCACTACAAACAGCCCACCGATAATGCCCAGCACGATTTCATGATGCGCGGTGACCGCGATCACGCCGATCGTCCCGCCCAGCGCCAGGCTGCCGGTATCGCCCATGAACACGGCGGCCGGCGGTGCGTTGAACCACAGGAAAGCCAGCCCCGCGCCAATGATCGCGCCACACAATATCGTCAGGTTGCCCGCGCCCGGCACATGCGGAATTCCCAGATATTCAGCAAAATCCGCGCGCCCGACCAGATAGACGATCAGCATGAAGGCAAGGCAGGCGATGATCACCGGCATGGTCGCCAGCCCATCCAGCCCGTCAGTCAGGTTCACGGCATTGCCGAACGCCACGATCACGAAGGCCGCAAACAGGAAATAGAATGGCCCCAACTCGATCGCCGGACCATTGTAGAAAGGCACATAGAGCGCGGTATTGCCATGCTGCGACACGATCAGCCAGGCGGCAAAGCCAGCGATCAGAAATTCGAACAACAACCGCGCCTTGCCCGACAGCCCCTTGTGGCTGGCCTTGGTCACCTTGTCATAATCGTCCAGAAAACCGATCGCGCCGAACCCCAAAGTCACGAACAGGCAGGCCCAGACATAGGTGGAGTTGAGGTCCATCCACAGCAGCACCGAAATCACCATGGAGGTCAGGATCATCAGCCCCCCCATGGTCGGCGTCCCGCGCTTGGCCAGATGGGTCTGTGGCCCGTCGGTGCGGATCGGCTGCCCCTTGCCCTGCCGCACCCGCAGCCAGCCGATGAATTTGGGACCGATCAGCAGGCCGATGAACAAAGCGGTAAAGATCGCCGCGCCTGCGCGGAAACTTAGGTAACGGATCAGGTTGAACCCGCCCGCAAAATCCATGGTCTGGGCCAGCCAGTAGAGCATCAGTCAGTCTCTCCGTCGCGGGCGCGTTCGCCAAGCGCCGCGACAAGCCGGGACAACCCGATGCCGTTGGAGCCTTTGACGAGGATAGCATCGCCCGCGCGCATGTCAGTGGTTAAAAGGGTGATGGCGCTCGCCGTGTCGGGGACATGGGCATAGGCCATGCTGCCGTCCAGCGCATCGGCCAGCGGCGCCATTTCCGCGCCGACCAATATGGCATAATCGACCAATCCCGCCTCCAGCGGCCCGGCCAGATCGGCGTGAAGCTCCGCGCTGCGCGCACCCAGTTCACGCATCCCGCCTAGCACGGCAACGCGCCGGTCGGCCGTTTCACGCCCCAATTGCTTGAGCGTCGCGGCCATGGACAGCGGATTGGCATTATAGCTTTCGTCGATCAGCAGCGCCTCGCCGCCCGCGACCGGCAAAACGCGCCGCTCGCCCCGGCCCGGCAGCCCCGGCATTTCCGCCAGCGCCAGCCCCGCCGCCGCCAGATCGCCACCCACAGCAGACACCGCCGCCAGCACCGCCAGCGCATTGGACACCCAATGATCGCCCGGCGCTGCCACGGTAAAGCAGAGTTCCGCATCCGGCAGCTTCGCCGTCACCAGCGTGCCGCCACCGGGCGCTGGCACAGTCTCGCACGCATGAACGTCCGCCTCGTCACTCAGACCAAAGGTCAATATGTTGGCAGCATGCCGTTCCGCCTTGTTGTAAAGCAGCGCCACATGCGGGCTGTCATAGGGGATGATCGCGGTGCCGCCCGGCTCCAGTCCCTCGAAAATCTCCGCCTTGGCCTCGGCAATCTTCGCTTCGGTGCCGAAATATTCGATATGGGCGGGCGCGATGGCGGTGACGATCGCGACATGCGGGCGCACCTGCCGGGTCAGCGCGGCCAGTTCGCCCGCATGGTTCATCCCCATCTCGAACACGCCGAACGCCGTATCGCGCGGCATCCGCGCCAGGCTCAGCGGCACGCCGACATGGTTGTTATAGCTTTTGACCGACCGATGGACCTGCCCCGGATGCGCGCGGTCCAGCGCCTGAAACAGCGCTTCCTTCGTCCCGGTCTTGCCAACCGATCCGGTGACACCGATCACCTTGCCATCCACGCGCGCGCGCGACGCCCGGCCCAAGGCTTCGAGCGCAGCGGCGCTGTCGCGCACCAATATATGCGGATGATCGACCGGCTCGCTGACGATCGCGCCCGCCGCGCCCTGCGCAAAGGCCTTGCCGATGAACTTATGCCCGTCGGTCGCCTCGCCCTTCATCGCGACGAACAGGTCGCCGCCGGTCACTTCGCGGCTGTCAAACGCCACGCCCGAAACGGCAAACGGCGCCGACGCGGCGCCGCCCGTTGCCTCGGCGATCTCGGCAGATGTCCACAGGTCCGCCATCACTCGCCCCATCCGTTCGGACTGAGCGAAGTCGAAGCCCTCCACTGAGCGGAGCGAAGTGGCCTCCCTATCGGTCGGCCGAGCCCTTCGACTTCGCTCAGGGCGAACGGAATTGAGAACCGCATCAACCCGCGCACTCCCGCGCCACGGTCACGTCATCGAACGGCAGCACCCGGTCGCCGATAATCTGGCCCTGTTCATGCCCCTTGCCCGCTAGCAGCACGATGTCGTCAGCCCCCGCCTGCGCGATCGCCACCGCAATCGCCGCGCGACGCCCGCCAATTTCCTGCGCGCCAGCCGCCCCCGCCATCACCGCAGCGCGGATCGCAGACGGTTCCTCCGACCGCGGATTATCGTCGGTGACAATGACATGATCGGCCAGTTCCGCCGCCACCTTACCCATCAATGGCCGCTTGCCCGCATCGCGATCCCCGCCCGCGCCGAACAGCGCGATCAGCCTGCCCTTGGTGTGCGGCCGCAACGCCTCGATCGCGGCGCGCAAGCCGTCGGGCGTATGGGCATAATCGACATAGACCGGCGCGCCCGCCTTGCTGATGACCGCCCGCTCCAGCCGCCCGCGCACCGGCTGCACCCGGCCCAGCAGTTCCAGCACCTTGGCGGTGTCTCCACCGGTGGCAATGACCAACCCCGCCGCCGTCAGCGCATTGGCAGCCTGATAAGCCCCGATCAGCGGCAGATTGACCTTGTACGTCTTGCCGCCACCTTCTCCCGGCGCCTCGATGCCGAGGGTCTGCCCCAATTGCGTCGGCGTGCGCGTGACCAGCCTCAGCGCCTCACCCTTCTCGCCCACGGTCAGCAACCGCAGGCCACGCGCGCCAACCCGCGCAATCACCTTGTCCGACCATTCATCATCGGCCCACACCACCGCCGCGCCATCCGACGCCACGACTTCATCGAACAGCCGCATCTTGGCGTCGAAATAGCTGTCCATGTCGCCATGATAGTCGAGATGGTCGCGCGACAGGTTGGTGAACCCACCCGCCAGCACCGGCAGCCCCTCGGTGCGATATTGGGCCAGGCCATGGCTCGACGCCTCGAACGCGGCATGGGTAATGCCCTCACGGCGCAGGCCCGACATGTTCGACAGGAATGTGACGATGTCCGGCGTGGTCAGGCCCGTCGATACCTGATCGACCGATGTGGTGACGCCCAGCGTGCCGATGGACGCGGCATGATGCCCCATCATCCGCCACAACTGCCGGGTCAGTTCGACCGTGCTCGTCTTGCCGTTGGTGCCGGTGACAGCTACCGTGACATCAGGAAAGGGCGTAAAATAGCGCGCGGCCAGTTGCGCGAACAGGCGGCGCGGATTGGCGTGGGCGATGTGGATCGCGCCCTCCACCTTGGCCTCAGGCCGGGCAACGACCGCGATCGCGCCCGCCTTCACCGCGTCGGCAATATAATCCTCGCCATTGACGCGCAGCCCCTGGAATGCGCCAAACACTGTGCCGGGCGCGACCTTGCGATTGTCGATGGCAAAGCCGGTGACGTTGGCGTCCAGCGCCACTCCGTCGCTCACCGCCGCATCCAGCCCGTCGATCAGACCGCCAAGGCGCGTCATTCGCTCTCTCCCTTGGGCTTCCACAGCAATGGCGTCAGGTCCGAAATATCGACGTCGCGGCGCTCGTCCGGCATCACGCCCAGCATCGGGCCGGTACGCTCGATCACCCGCTTGACCACCGGCGCAGCGGTCCAGGCGGCGGTGCGCAGGCCGATCGCGCTGGTCGCGCCGTCCATCATGGTCAGCACGACATAGCGCGGATTATCCATCGGGAAAGCGGCAGCAAATGTCGTCACCAGCGAACTCTTATTATAGCGACCATCCTCAGGTTTCTCGGCGGAACCTGTTTTGCCACCCACCCGGAAACCCTTGGCGTCGGCGCTACGCCCTGTACCCGCCGCGACGATCAATCGCAACAGCTGGCGCATCCGCGCGCTGGTGGCGGCGGAAAAGACGCGCTGTCCTTCCGGCGCTTCGCCCGGCTTCAATTTGCGCAGCGTCGCGGGACGATACATGCCGCCATTGACCAGCGCGGCATAGGCGCTGGCCAGATGCAGCGGGGTGACCGCAATGCCGTGACCATAGGATACGGTCATGGTGGTGATCCGCCCCCAATTGCTGGGCCAGATCGTCCCGGCCTGTTCCTTCAGTTCGATGGGCGCGCGCTGGTCGAATTTCAGAGCACGGAAAATCTGCTGCATCGGTGCCGCGCCCATCTCGTCGGCGATGCGCGCAGTCGCGATGTTGGAGCTGTGAACCAGCGTGTCGGGTACGTTGATCCAGCGGCCCAGCGCATGATCGTCCTTGATGCGGAAACCGCCGATCGAGATCGGCGCGGTCGCATCATAGCGCTTGCTCATCGACGTCACGACGCCATGGTCCATGGCTGCCCCGATCGAGATCGGCTTGAAGGTCGACCCCAGCTCATAACGGGCCTGCACCATCTGGTTGCACAAAGGCGACTGGCTGCACGATTTGCCCGCATAATTTTGCAGCTTGTTGGGATCGAACACCGGGATGGAGGCCATGGCGATCACTTCGCCCGTGTTGGCATCCAATATGATGCCGCCCGCGCCCTTGGCATGTTGCGCGACCATCTGGGCATAAAGCTCGCTTTCCAGCGCGCCCTGCACCCGGCTGTCGATCGAAATGGCAAAGGGTTGGCCGCGCAGCGCCGCATCGGTCAGCCGGTCGTTGAAGGCGGACTCGACGCCCATGCCGCCAACGCCATTGGCATCGGGCGCAAAGCCCAGCACATGCGCCGCCAGCGTGCGCTGCGGATAGAGGCGTTCCTTCTCACGCGGAAATTCGATGCCGATTTCGCCCAGCGCATTCACCGCCGCCACCTGCTCCGGCATGGCGCGGCGGCGCAGATAGGCCCAGCCCCGGCCAGTCAGCTTCTTGTAAAAGACAGCTTCTGCCTCATCGGGGAAAATCTCGTGCAGCTTGCGCGCCAGTTCGGCCGGTTCGCCGATCAGCTTGGACGGACGCACCGCCACCGAATAGGCGTCCATCGTCCGCGCCAGCGGCACGCCGTTGCGATCCACAATATCGGCGCGCGCAGGCAGGAAGGCCGACAGGGCATCGTCCCCGGTCGCGCCATGCGCAAAAACGCCGACCCACAGGAGCCGGCCGATCAGCACCGTCGTCACCGCCATGAACAGGATCAGCAGCAACATCAGCCGGTTATGGGCGATGGCGGTCAAGCTGACCCGCTGCCGTCCCGCCCGCGCGCCGCCAGGCTGGACGATGATCGTGGCCATATCAGCGCACTCCCTTCTTGCGCTCGCGCGCCGCCGTGGCGCTCAACTCACCCAGCGTGCTGTCGTCCAGCAGCTTGGCGTCCAGCATCGCCATCCGTTCCGCCTTGCGCGCGACCGGATTGGGCTTCGATACGTCGGCATCCGCCTTCGCCTGCACCGCCGGGGTGCGCGGCGCGGGCTTGGCCAGCTTCTCCACATTGTCGGCGGCGTGCGCCTCACGGATGACGGCAATGTCGCTGCGGATCTGGGTCGCTGCGGGACTGGCGGGCGCGGCCTGCGGGGCAGATGGCAGGTCGGCGGGGGTTTCCACCATCGCCACCATCACCGGCGGCGCGACATAATCCGGCCCGTTGGGCTGCACCCCATCCAGCTGCGCCAGCGCCCGCTCACCCGCCAGATATTGGCCAGCGGTCGGCGTGCCATACATGAAGTCATGCTGGTTCCAGCTTTCCAGCTGCCGCATCGACGCGCGCGCGCTGAACTCGGTCTCCAGATAGCGAATATCCCCCTTCGCCCGTGCAATCTCCATCCGCACCTGCATCAACTCGTTGCGCTCGGTCGCGACTTTCAGCGACACAAGATAGGCGCCCAGCGCACCCAGCGCGACCAGCAACACCCAGATCAGGCTCTGCAACCTTTTGACAGCGATCATGAGCGGGGACTCCCGGAGGACGAAACAGGGGCAGATGTGCGCACGGCGCTGCGCAGCGTGGCGGATCGGGCGCGGGGGTTGCGCGCCAGCTCCGTCTCACCCGCGCGCACCGCCTTGGCGGGCTTGGCAAAGGTTGGCGCGTCGGCGGTGCGCTTTTCGGGCATGTGCCGCGACCAGCCGCCCTCGCCACCGCTGCGGTTGCGCAGGAATTGCTTGACGATGCGATCTTCCAGGCTGTGGAAGCTGACGATGGCCAGACGCCCGCCCTCCTCCAGCAGCCCCTCTGCCGCCTCCAGCGCGCGCTCCAGCTCCTCCAGCTCGCGATTCACATGGATGCGGATCGCCTGAAAGGCGCGGGTCGCGGGGTCTTTCTTGTCATGCGGCTTGTGGCCCAGCGCACGGCGGATGACATGGGCCAGCTGCCCCGTGCGCTCCAGCGGGCGCGCATCGACGATGGCATGGGCAACCCGGCGCGACCGCGGCTCCTCGCCATAGCGGTAGAGGACGTTAGCGATCTCCTCTTCCGGCGCATTGTTCAGGAAATCGGCCGCGCTCATCCCGTCCTGGCTCATGGTCATGAGCAGGGGACCATCGGACTGGAAGGAAAAGCCCCGGTCGGCCCGGTCGAGCTGCATCGATGACACGCCGATATCGAGCGTGATGCCCGACACCTTCTCGATGCCCCGTTCCGCCAGCAACTCCGCCATGCGCGAAAATTCGCCCGCGATCAGCGTGATACCATGCGCGTCGGCCAAGGCCTGCCCTTCGCGGATCGCATCGGGATCGCGATCCAGCGCAAAGACGCTCGCCCCCGCCAGCGCCATGGCCCGCGAATAGCCGCCCGCGCCGAACGTGCCATCCACATGAATCTCGCCAGGGGTAATGGCAAGAGCGCGGAGAACTTCGTCGAGCAGGACGGGAATATGCGGGGCGGTGCCAGTGCCGGTATCAGCGTCGGGCAGGCTCACTTGCCGCCCTCCGCTGCGCGCGCGTCGAGCCAGCGCTTCACCTTGTTGCGGATCAGCGCCGGGCGATCGGGGCTTTCGACCAGAGCTTCAGGCTTCCAGATCTGGAAATAACGGCCGACGCCATAGAAGAACGCTACGTCGGTGATGCCGGCTTCATCCTTGATATCGGGGTGCAGGAAGAAGCGGCCGCCATCATCGAAATTGACGTCCTCAATGGTGCCGAGGCGATTTTCACGTTCCAGATCGCCATTGAACGGCCGGTTCGCCTCGCGCGCCAGCCGTTCCAGTTCGGCGACCTCGTCGAACAGGAAACGCTTGTGCGACAGGCCAAAGCCGGTGGCGCAGCCATTGTCCATATGGACGGACAGGCACAGGCGATTTTCATCGCCGCTAGCCTGGCGGACCAGCTTGCGCATCTCCAGGGGCAGCACGAAACGGCCCTTGCCGTCCGCGACGCTGAACGCGTTGCCCGAATAGAGAATGACGTCCGACACGCTGGAAATTCGCCCCTTTCATGCGGGGCACAGGCCACCCGTCGCCGGAATCACTGAATGGACATCCGGCACGCAGGAATCGCCAACACCTGATTAACCCCAATTGCTGATTACCTATCAAGCAAGGGGGCAACTGAAAAGGGAAAAGTCGGGAGAAACTGGGATCAGTCGTTAGAAAATGGGTCTAACTGATTTTCATCGGCATTTCCAGCATATTTTCATGTTTTGTTCCCATCCTCACTATGTCCAGCTCGCTGTCCAGTTCGGCCGAACAGCGCCATTCCCACCATCACCCAGACTATCCCAACTATTAACGCCCAGCGCAGCCCTAGAACCACATCGCTCCCATCCCGCAACCAGCGCCGTTCGCCCGTTATCGATCCGCCCAGCCACTGCGCCACCAGCCCAGGCGTATCCGCCGCCCATGCCCGCGGGTCGAGCGGACGGGCCGGATCGGCCAGCCAAAGCCGGTCGTCAATCAAGTCAGCATCCCCCACCAGCACCACGCGCCCCTGCCCGACCCGGCAGCGCATGATCGCGCCACCCTGCTCCGCCGCACATGCTCCGCCTGTCTTGAACGATTGCGCGCCGGACAGGGTGACGAGCGAACCACCCTTCAGAAAGTGCCGCGTCTCCGCCTCCACCAGCGCGTCCGGCACCACGCCCCAATGCCGCAATAGCGGGTCGATCAGACTGACCGATGGCGCGCGCCGCCGGTCGCCCGCTGGCAGGTCGGACGGCCATCGCAGCAATGGATCGGCCAGCACCAGCGCCGTGCCGCCAGCCCGCACCCATGTATCGATCGCCACCAACTGGTCAGGCGTCACCGCGCGCGGCTGCGCCAATAGCAGGGCGCGCGCACCCGACTTGGCCAATGCGCGGGGATCGTCCAGCGGCTGAACGGTGAAGCGTGTCCGCAACAGCGAGACGATCGGCGCATCGGCCCGTCCCATCTCGTCCCAGAATAACGGCAACGCGGTGATGATGGCCAGCACCGGCCGGTCAGCCACTGGCGCGATCGGTTGCGCCGGTCCGCGCCATAATAACAAGCCGGCGAGCGCCAGCAGCCCGACCCCGATCAATCTTGTGCTACGATCACGATATCCCCGACTGCCAAAACCCGCCAACAGCGTCACAAGTAACAGTCCGACAGCCGCGAGAGGATCAGGCGGACGTGCCGCAGCGATCGTGCAGAATATCAGCACCGCCCCTGACGCACCGATGGCGATCCACACCAGCCACCGTCCCAAATCCCTGGCCAGCAATTGCGCCATCAGCGCCACCATCAGCGCAGCGGGCAAGGCCCAGCTCCACGGATCGGCCTGCCCGCCCGATCGCCACGCACGCGCCAGTCCTGCCATCAGCGCCGCAAAGACGGGAAGTAACAGGACCAAAAAAATCGTCAGGCGGCGCGGCACCCTCATCCGCCCATCATTCAGCGTTGCTGCGGATCGCGGTCCATCGGCTTGCGCAGATTGGGATCGGGCTGGAGATCAGGCACGACCGGTGCCTGTTCCGGCGCGGGCTGCACGCCCAGTTCAGCGAGCGGATCCTTGGGTGACACGGCATTGGTGGACGACAGCGTCGGCACCACCGGCGGCGGCAGCGCGGCATCATCCTGCCGCGCCTTGTCGATGACGATATTGGCCAGCCCCACCAGCAACACGACACCCGCCAGACCGGTCAGCCCGATCTGGACGCGCTGCAACCCTTCCAATCGGCGGGGTGTTTCAGCCATGCCTGCGCTCTTTTGTTCTTCGCCGCGACCCGTGTCGGCGGTCATGCAGTCTGCGCCAGCCAGGGAAAGACCGTCAAGCCCTTAGATTCCAGCCATTGCCGGTTATACAGCGTCGAGAGATAGCGGAACCCCGTATCGCACAGGATCGTCACGATCCGCTTGCCCGGCCCCAATTGCCGCGCCAGCGCGACCGCGCCCGCAACATTGATCCCCGACGACAGGCCCAGGCACAGCCCTTCCTCGGCCAGCAGACGGCGGACCCATTCCAGCCCTTCCTCGTCGGAAATGCGGAATTGCGTGTCGATCGGCGCACCTTCCAGATTCGCGGTGATCCGCCCCTGCCCGATACCTTCGGCGACCGAGCTACCCTCGGCCTTCAACTCGCCACAGGCATAATATTCATACAAAGCCGCGCCGTGCGGATCGCTGAGCGCAATGGTGATGGCCTCGTCCTTGGCCTTGAGGCCCAGCCCCACGCCCGCAATCGTCCCCCCGGTCCCCGCCGCGCAGGTGAAACCGTCGATCCGGCCCTCCATCTGGGTCCAGATTTCCTCGGCGGTGCCGACGATATGCGCCTTGCGATTGGCGATATTGTCGAACTGGTTGGCCCAGATCGCTCCTTCCGTCTCCTCCGCCAGGCGGCGCGAGGTATGGACGAAATGACCGGGGTTGGAATAGGGCGCGGCCGGCACCGTCACCAGCTCCGCCCCCAGCGCACGCAGCGTATCCATCTTCTCGCGGCTTTGGGTTTCGGGCATGACGATGATCGTCTTGTACCCCTTGGCATTGGCGACCAGCGCCAGGCCGATGCCGGTATTGCCCGCCGTCCCCTCGACAATCGTGCCGCCGGGCTGGAGCAGCCCTTTCTCCTCAGCATCATTGACGATGAACAAAGCCGCGCGGTCCTTCACTGACGCGCCGGGATTGGCAAATTCGCACTTGGCGAAAATATCGCAGCCGGTCGCATCGGAGGGACCAGCAAGGCGCACCATCGGCGTATTGCCGATCAGCGCGAGACTATGGGGTTGTAGCAGCATCCCCCACGCATAGCGGACCCCGCGCACCTTTGCCAAGCAAGGGAATGATGGCCGCTCAAAAGAGCGCGTTTTATGGATGACGGACACTCTCGTTCCTCCCCGCAAGCCGATCGTGCGAAATTCCGATGACCCCACAAAGCATCGTCATTCCCGCGAAGGCGGGAATCCATCCCCCACCTTATCGTCTTGATTTGGGGTCAGGAGATGGATCCCCGCCTTCGCGGGGATGACGTGAAATCCGTGAATAGTGAGTTTCGCAACGATCTCTTACCAAGGGAGGACGCGTCATTTCACCGCCGCGTTAACCCCTGCCCCTCTCCCTGTCCCATCGCGGTACAGGGGCGAATCCGGGGAGGAAGTGGAAAGGAAATGCGTCTATGGGCGGCATGGGCGACAGCGGGTCGCGGCACATGAGGGCTTCACATGCAGGCGATCGGATGGAAAGGACGCAGCACCATCATCGCGCTTGTCCTTGCCGCGCTCGTTGCGCCGCGCTTCATCACCGCCGCGCCGCTCGATATGCTCGATGCCCATCACGCCCAGGACGACCCGGCGGAGGAAGCCGCCGCCAACTTCCCCGGCTCCGCCTTCTTCTTTGCTGAAGGCGCTTTCGATCCCGTCCCCGGCGCGCTGACCGTCCAGAGCGAACATGTCATGGGGCTAGACGAAGTGAAAGCCGCGCCCGCCGCCATTTTTCGCGGCATCACCGGCCTCGACAGCTATCGCGCACTCAATTGCCTGACATCGGCCATTTATTATGAGGCCGGGAACGAGCCGGACGATGGCCAGCGCGCCGTGGCCCAGGTAGTCCTCAACCGCGTGCGCAGCCAGCTCTGGCCCAACACCGTGTGCGGCGTGGTCTATGAAGGGTCGGAACGCACCGACTATAAATGCCAGTTCACCTTCAGCTGCGACGGCGCGATGGCGCGCCTGCCTGCCGCTGCCCAATGGGTGCGCGCGCGCCGCGTAGCGCAGGATGCGCTGGCGGGCCGCGTCTATGCGCCCGTGGGCCTCGCCACCCATTATCACACGCTGGCGGTGCGCCCCAACTGGTCGTCCAGCCTGCAACCGGTCGCCGTCATCGGCGCGCATATCTTCTACCGCAATCCCGGTTTCAATGGCACACCTGCCGCTTTCCGCGCCGCCTATCTGGGGCGCGAAACGATATCCGGCCCTGCGCGCCGGGTCTGGCCAGCCAAGCCGGTTGTCCCGGTCGAGGCGTTCGTCGCCCCCTTCGCCAGCACACCCGCCGCGCCTCCAGCGACAGGCTGGAGCGCGCCCGTGACCCGCCAGGCACCCGCCAGTCGCGACGACAACCTGCCGGAATCCACGATCCGCCCGGAATATCGCAACAGCGGCCGCCCGATCGTCTGAGCCTCAACTTTTTCCGGTTAACGCCCGCGATACCAGCCAAATATCTGGAATCGCGCAGGATTAAAAAAGCACTTTTTTGGGTATTTGCGGGAACCGAATGGCGATATTGTGGGTTCTCTATTTCGGATAGCAAATCTTTTGCCCCCCGCTCTTGCTATCCACACAATATGAGCCCGGAACGCCTCCCCCCCCCCGACGCGTTCCGGGCTCAGACTTTTTGGGGCAGTTTTCCGTTTGAAATCATTAAATTTTTCGCGGTCGGAACGCTTGGGCCAGCGGCGGGTTTTGTCTCAGGTCACTGGCATGGTTCACCCCATGCGGTCGCACGTTTCTCAAGGAGAGTTTCGATGACGAAAAAGATTCTCGCAGCCCTGCTGCTCACCGGCTCGCTGATGGTCGCCGCCTGCAACACCGTCGAAGGCGCTGGCCGCGACGTGCAGAGCGCAGGCAAGGCTGTGGAAAAGTCAGCGGACTGATCGCCTTTCTGCTTTACGACTACCCGACTCCCAAGCATCGGCCCGCCCCTCAAAAAGGCGGGCCGCTTTTTGTTCAGGCCGACGCTTCTTCGGCTTCCTGCATCTTGGCCTGCCGCCGGTCGGTAAACCAGATCGCAACGATAGTAATTTCGTAAAGCAGCAGCAGCGGGATCGCGAGCATCAGCTGCGACACGACATCGGGCGGGGTCAGCACCGCCGCCACGATGAACGCCGCCACGATCATGTAACGGCGCAGGCCAATGAGCTGCGCCCGGCTGACGAACCCGGCCCGGTTGAGTAGCATCAGCAGCACCGGCATCAGGAAACTGATCCCAAACGCCAGGATGAACTGCATCACCAGTCCCAGATAGGCGTCCGCGCTCGGCAAGGCCTCGACCTGCAAGCCGCTGCTATTGCCCTGAAACTCCAGAAAGAAGTGGAAGGCAGTCGGCATCACCACGAAATAGGCCAAACTTGCGCCCAGACCGAACAGGAAGGGCGTCGCCAAAATGAACGGCAACAACGCCTTCTTCTCCTTGGCATAAAGGCCCGGTGCAACGAACGCCCATAGCTGGTTGGCGATGATCGGGAAGGACAGGCAGAAAGCGCCGAAAAAGGCGATCTTCACCTGCACGAAAAAGGCCTCGTACAGCTTGGTGTAGACCAGCTTGCCGCCGCCATCGCCAAAGGCTTCCTTGAGCGGATGGACCAGGATCGCGAACAATTCGGCGGAAAAATAGAAACAGATCGCGCCAGTCAGCACCAGCGCATAGACGCATTTCAATAACCGACCGCGCAATTCGATCAGATGGTCGAGCAAAGGCGCTTTGCTCTCGTCAATATCGCCGATCATGCCGCCGACCCGCTCTTGCTGTCAGCCGCCGCTTCCCCGGCCAGATAGGGCGGCGCATCATTGGCCGACGCCACGGGTGCCGACTGCGCCACAAAGGGCGGCGGCCCGTCGAGCGCTACCTCAGCGTCTCCCTCAGGTGATGGCAGTGCTTCCATCGCAGGCGCAGCCACCTCTGGCGGATGCTCGTCCATGATCCGCTTGTTCTGCGCGGCCCACTTCTTTTCCAGCTCCTCCAGCTCGACCTCGCGCACCATGGCGTCCAGCCCGGTGCGGAAATGGCGCGCCATGCCCTGCGCCTTGCCGACGATCTGCCCCACCTTATAGAGCGCGCGCGGCAAATCCTTCGGCCCGATCACGATCACCGCAACGATGACGATCAGCAGGAACTCAGTCGAATCGATACCAAACATGCGTGGCTACCCTACCACCCGGCGCCTGAGCGTCAGGCCTTGGTCTTTTCTTCGGTAGCAGCGGTCGCATCCTGTTCGGGCACGCGATGGCCTTCCAGCCGGGTCGCGGGCTTGGCCGGGGTGGCGACGTCGTCATCGTCGGCCATGCCCTTCTTGAAGCTCTTGATACCCTTGGCCACGTCACCCATTAGGCCGGAAATCCGGCCGCCACCGAACAGCAGCATGACGACCAGGAGCACGATCACCCAGTGCATCAGCGAGAAGGAACCCATTTCAAATACTCCTGTAAGGCAACCTATCTAGGCCACATCATCGTCATTTTCCAGAACGGATTGCCCGCCCAGACCCTCCAGCGCCAAATCCACCGGATCGAGCAGCCCGGCCGCGCGCAGATCGTCAATACCGGGCAGGTCACGGCGGCTGCTAAGCCCGAAATGTGACAGAAAATCTACGGTCGTCGCATAGATGAGCGGCCGCCCCGGCACTTCGCGCCGTCCAGCGGGCCGCACCCATCCTGCCTCCATCAGCACGTCCAGCGTCCCCTTAGCCACCTGCACGCCGCGGATCGCCTCTATCTCGGCGCGGCTGACCGGCTCATGATAGGCTATGATCGCCAGCGTCTCCATCGCCGCGCGCGACAATTTGCGCGCCTCATCCTTCTCGCGCCGCAAGATATGCGCCAAATCCGCCGCCGTTTGAAAATGCCAGCGCCCGCCCCGCTCGACCAGATTGATGCCGCGCCCGGCATAATCGTCGGCCAGTTGCTTGAGTGCCGCCGCCAGATCGCCCGCATCGCCCACATGCAGCCGCAACTCAGCGGGCGTCAGCGGCGCTTCGGCCACGAACAAGGCGGCCTCGACCGCGCGCAGATAATCGTCCGCCTCCCCGTTCATGCCCCCGCCTCCAAATCCGGCACCCCGGCGCGCAGAAAAATGGGCTGAAAAATCCCGTCCTGCTGGATTTCCAGCCGCCCCTGCCGCGCCAGTTCCAGCGCAGCAACGAAACTGCTCGCCAGCGCCGACTTCGCCTTGGCATTGTCCAGCCCGGTCGGCAAAAACGCCTCCAGCCGCGTCCAGTCGATCGCCGCGCCGACCAGCGCGCCGACCCGCTGGATCGCCTCGTCCAGCGTCATCACCGGACGCACAGCGATGACATGGACAGCAGGCTGGGTCCGGGCGCGAATCTGGCCATAGGACTGGATCAGGTCGTAAAGGCTCGCCTGCCATTTCGCCTTGCGCACCAGCCGCAGCCCTTCGGGCTTGCGCCGCACGAACACGTCACGCCCCACCCGGTCACGCGCCATCAGCCGCGCCGCCGCATCGCGCATCGCGTGCAGCCGTTGCAGCCGCAATTGCAGCCGCAACGCCAGTTCTTCGGGACTGGGATCGGCCTGTTCCTGCCGCGGCAACAGCAAGGCGGATTTGAGATAAGCGAGCCACGCCGCCATCACCAGATAATCCGCCGCCAGCTCCAGCTTCACCTGCTGCGCACCGTCGATGAATTGCAGATATTGCTCGGTCAGCGCCAGGATCGAAATCTCGCGCAAATCCACCTTCTGCGACCGCGCCAGCGTCAAGAGCAGATCAAGCGGCCCCTCCCATGCATCAAAACTGACGGTCAGCGTGTCGGGGCTAGGAATGGCGGGCGCAATGAACAGGTCGTCCACCTAATCCTCCCCGGTACGGGGAGGGGGACCGCCGAAGGTGGTGGAGGGGGGGTGCCCGATCGCACACCCCCTCCACCGTCGCTTCGCGCCGGTCCCCCTCCCCTTGCAGGGGAGGATTGATGTATCCCCTAGCCTCAAGCCGCCACCAACCCCAGCAGACTGTCCCGCGTCGCCAGCAATTCCGCCAGTTCCGGCTGATCCCCGCCGCGCGCCACTGACGCCATCGCCCGGTCGAGCCGCGCCCGGCCCGCTTCCGTGATCTCCGGCAGCCGATCGGCAATCCCGACCATATCGTCCATCCGTCCCCAGCAATTGAGCGCCAGATCGCATCCCGCCGCAACCACGCCCGCCGCCAGATCGGGAATGCTGCCCTGCAACGCCTTCATGTCCAGATCATCGGACATCAACAGCCCGTCAAAGCCGATTCGCCCGCGGATAATCTGCTCGATCACCGTCGGGGACAGGCTGGCCGGGCGCTCCGCGTCCCAGGCCGTGTAAACGACATGCGCGGTCATCCCCATCGGCGCGTCGCGCAACCGCTCGAACGGTTGCAGGTCGGTCGCCAGCGCTTGCGGCTCCGCGCGCACCACCGGCAGTTCCAGATGGCTGTCGACCAGCGCGCGGCCATGGCCCGGCATATGCTTGACGATGCCGACCACCCCGCCATCGGCCAGCCCTTCCAGCGTAGCCCGCCCCAGCGCCGCCACCCGCATCGGCTCCGCGCCCAATGTGCGGTCGCCCATAATGTCGCTCGCCCCCTCCTGCCGCACGTCCAGCAGTGGCAGCGCATCGACCGTGATGCCGACCTCCGCCAGCGTGAGCGCAATCGCACGCGCATTGGCGCGCGCCGCCGCGATCGCACTGGACGGCGCGACATCATAGAGCCGGTCGAACAGCGCGCCCGCCGGAAAGGTCGGCCAGACCGGCGCCTGCATCCGCGCCACCCGGCCACCCTCCTGATCGATCATGATCAGCAGGTCGTCGCGGCCATGCAACGCCCGCAAATCGTCGGTCAGCGCGCGCAGCTGCGCCCGATCGACGATATTGCGCCGGAACAGAATATAGCCGGCAGGTTGTGAGTCGGCGAAAAACGCGCGCTCGTCAGGGGTCAGGGTTGCGCCGGACAGGCCGAAGATGACGGGTTTCATGGGCCAATGGTAACGGGCAGGATGCCCGATGTCGAAGGCTCAGTTGACCACCATGCAGCTTTCGCCAGCGACTTTCAGCTTGCCGCAGATCAGGCTGGCCTGCCCGCCCGCACTCGCGCGCAGACGATAGACGGTGCTGCCGCCCACTTCCGCCGGCTCTACGACCATGGTGAGCGGAGCGAGATAGGCAAAGCGCTTGGACAGCCTGGTCCAGGCATCCTTGGCCCCCGCCGCGCTGCCATAGGCGCCCAGCTGGATTAGCGCGCCGCCGCTGGCCGCCTTGGGCGCGACCGCTGCGCGTTCGCTGGTTTCGTCAGCGACGCGCGCGCTCACGCTCTGTGCAGGCTTGGCCGGAACGACCGGCTTGGTCCCGGTCGGCGCGGGCGCGGTCTTGGTGATCGGCGCTTCCGGCACGCGGCTGGCATCGATCCGCCCGTCCCGCAGCACGCCTTCGCTTGCAGCGAAGCTCGCGTCGCCCTCGCCATCGAACTTCTTGGCGTCGGCTTCATTGGCGGCGATCTTGTAATTGTCCGCAGGCGCGGCGATCAGCTGGCCCTCGCCCGCTGCGCCCGGACCATTGCGATTCTGCACCCACCATATGCCCGCCACGACCACGCCGATCAGCGCAAGGCCCAGCAGGATCAGGCACAGCAGACGCAGCGGCGAGATGCTGTTTTCATCCTCGTCATCGACCGCAGGCTCCAGCCAGGGCAGCCGGTCCTCATCGTCAAAATCCAGCCGGCCCCGTGCATAATCGCCCATCGTCCGAAACTCCGCCCGCTCTAGTTCAGCTCAGTCAATGCCGCCACGCCCATGAGCGCCAGGCCATTGCGTATAATCTGCCCTATTCCACGGCTCAGGAAAAGCCGCGACGACGTGAGCGCCGGATCGTCGGCCAGAATGACGCGCGCGCGTGGATCGTCATTGCCCATATTCCACCAGCCATGGAAGGCCGACGCCAAGTCATTGAGATAGAAGGCAACCCTGTGCGGTTCCCGGGTCAGCGCCGCCCCTTCGACCACGCGCGGGAACTGCGCCGCCAGCTTGATCAGCCCAAGCTCCGCTGTCCCAAGCAGGGACAGGTCAGGCGCTGGCAGCACGATCCCCGCCTCTTCCGCCCGCCGCCCCAGCGACGAAATGCGCGCATGGGCATATTGGACGTAGAATACAGGATTGTCCTTCGACGCCTCCACCACCTTGGCAAAGTCGAAATCCATCTGCGCGTCGGCCTTGCGCGTCAGCATGGTGAAGCGCACGACATCCTTGCCCACTTCCTGCACCACATCGGCCAGCGTCACGAAATTGCCCGCGCGCTTGGACATTTTCACCGGCTCGCCATCGCGCAGCAGCCGAACCATCTGGATGAGCTTGACGTCGAAGCGCGCCTTGCCCTCCGTCAGCGCGGCGACCGCCGCCTGGATGCGCTTCACCGTCCCGGCATGGTCCGCGCCCCAGATATCGATCAGTTGGTCCGCGCTCTGGGCCTTCTGATAATGATAGGCCATGTCGGCACCGAAATAGGTCCAGCTGCCGTTGGACTTCTTGATCGGCCGGTCCTGATCGTCGCCAAATTTGGTCGACCGGAACAGCGGCAGCACCACCGGCTCCCAGTCGTCGGGCAATTCGCCCTTGGGCGCTTCCAGCACGCCGTCATAGACCAGGTCATGCGCGCGCAGCCAGGCTTCGGCCTCGTCCGGCTTGCCCGCCGCCTGCAATTCGGCTTCGGACGCAAAAATATCATGATGGATGCCCAGCAGCGCCAGATCCGCGCGGATCATGTCCATCATCTTGGCGACGGCAAAGCTGCGGAACGTCACCAGCCAGTCAGCCTCCGGCGCACCGACGAACCGGTCGCCATATTCGGCGGCCAGCGCCTGCCCCACCGGCACCAGATAATCGCCCGGATACAGGCCTTCCGGCACCGCGCCGACATCTTCGCCCAGCGCCTCGCGATACCGCAGATGCGCCGACCGGGCGAGGACATCCACCTGCCCGCCCGCGTCATTGATATAATATTCGCGGGTCACCTTATGCCCGGCATATTCCAGCAGCGTCGCCAGCGCATCGCCCACCACCGCGCCGCGGCAATGGCCCATATGCATCGGACCGGTCGGGTTGGCGGAGACATATTCGACATTGACGGTCACGCCCTGCCCGATGTCGGACCGGCCATAATCGTCGCCCTCTTCCGCCAGCACGGCGAGTTCCGAACGCCATGTCACATCGGTCAGGGTCAGGTTGATAAAGCCCGGCCCGGCGATCGACGCACTCGCCACCTCTTCCAGCGCCTGCAACTTGCCGACAATCGCCTCGGCCAGCGCACGCGGGTTGGTCCCCGCAGGCTTGGCCAGCACCATCGCGGCATTGGTCGCCAGATCGCCGTGGGACACATCGCGCGGCGGCTCGACCGTCACCGGCTTGCGATTGAGACCAGTCGGCAGGACGCCGTCGGCCTCCAATATGTCCAGCACAGTATCGAGATGGGCGGTGAAACGGGTATAGAGGGACACGGACATTTCCTTCAACACCGTTCGTCCTGAGCGAAGTCGAAGGACACGCCTGAACGGAGTGAAGGCACTTCGCTCCGCTCAGTGGCAGGCTTCGACTTCGCTCAGCCCGAACGGAAATATGTAACGGGCTTTAGCGGGTCGCGTTATATTTGAGCTGGTCCTGGGTCAGGTTGAACCCCACGAGCAGCTCGAAGCTGGTTCGCTGCAGTGCTGCCTTGACGTCGGGCTGGGCGAAGGGATCGATCGCGGCATCCGCGTCGCCTGCCTTGCGCTTCTGGGTGATCTTGGCCTGAATGTCGGCGGGCAGCGAAGCCGACGCCTTGTCGACATAGGAGCCGGCCTTCGCCTGCGCACTGGCGCGATAGTCGCCCGCGGCAAAGTTCAGCGTCACCTGGCCGACCCGCTTGGCGACCACGGCATTGCCGCCGCGCACCACGGCGGAGAAATAGGGCAAGGTCACCTGCCGCGCCACGCTGGCGTCACTGCGCCGGGCATTCACGGTGAAGCTGGCCTCGGTATAATATTGCGCGCCATCGGTGCAGGTCGACCGCAAATTGGTGATGTCGGCCACCACGTCGATCGCTGCGGCGTCCCGGCTCTGCGCCGGATTGAACAGGGTGATGTCGCCTGTATAGGCAGGCACCGCTGCGGTCGGGCAGGCAGAGCGCACCGCGACGATGCCGCCGGTCGCATCAATTTCACCCCGGCGCGAACAACCCGCCAGGGCCAGCGCTATCATGCCGGTCGTGACGATACGGGCCAGAACGGCGCGAGACGGGGCAGTATGAGACAGGCTGATATTCCTTGGCACAGGCAGAAATTCCTTGGCATGGCCCGTCGGCCAGAAGCTTTGCGCTTCCTTATCCATCCCCCGCCCCTCGCGCAACCGCAAGGAAGCGGCTTTCCTCCCGGCCGACATTCGCCTAAGCGCAAAGCCATGACCGACAGCGCCGCCGCCCGCCCGCCCATGACCCTTTTGATCGCCGCCCCGCGCGGTTTCTGCGCCGGGGTCGACCGCGCCATCATCATCGTCGAACGGGCGATCGAAACCTATGGCGCGCCGGTCTATGTCCGCCATGAAATCGTCCATAACAAATATGTCGTGGACAGCCTGAAGGCCAAGGGCGCGATCTTCGTCGAGGAACTGGATCAGGTGCCGGACGGCGTGCCGGTCGTCTTTTCCGCCCATGGCGTACCCAAGGCGGTGCCTGCCAAGGCGGAGGAACGCGGCCTCTCCTATCTCGACGCCACCTGCCCGCTGGTCAGCAAGGTTCATCGTCAGGCCGAACGACAGGTCAAGGATGGCCGCCACATATTGTTCATCGGGCATAAGGGGCATCCCGAAGTCATCGGCACCTTCGGCCAGGTGCCGGACGGCACCATGACGCTGATCGAGACTGTCGAGGATGCGCAGGCCTTCACCCCGGCCGATCCCGCCAATCTTGCCTTCCTGACGCAGACCACCCTGTCGGTCGATGACACCGCCGCGATCGTCGCCACCCTGCTGGAGCGCTTCCCTTCGATCGTCGCGCCCAAGGGCGAGGATATCTGCTACGCCACCTCCAACCGGCAGACGTCAGTGAAGGCGATCGCGCCGCGCTGCGACGCGCTCTATGTCATCGGCGCGCCCAACAGCTCCAATTCGCTGCGGCTGGTCGAAGTCGCCGAACGGGAAGGCACCCCCGCCCGCCTGATCCAGCGCGCGGACGAGATCGACTTTGCCTGGCTCGAAGGCGTCACGACGCTGGGCCTCACCGCTGGCGCTTCTGCGCCCGAAATACTGGTGCGCGAAGTGGTGGACGCCATCGCCACCCGCTTCATCGTGACCGAGGAGCAGGTCGAAACCGCACGCGAAACCATCGCCTTCAAGCTGCCACGCGGGCTGGAGGCAGCCTGACCCATGGCCGTCTATACCCACGTCCCCGCCGAAGAGATTGACGCCTTTCTGACCCGCTATGACGCAGGCCGCCTCGTGTCGGCCAAGGGCATTGCCGAAGGGGTGGAGAATAGCAATTATCTGCTCGAAACCACCGGCCATGATGGCTCCGGCCACCGCTATATCCTGACCCTCTATGAAAAGCGGGTGGATGAGGCGGACCTGCCCTTCTTCATGGACCTGCTCGATCATCTGGGCGCGCGCGGCTGCCTTGTCCCGCGCTTCATAGCCGACCGGGACGGCCAGCGGCTCCAGACCTTGTCGGGTCGCCCCGCCTGCCTCATCGAATTTCTGACCGGCATTTCACTCACTGAACCAACCCCGGAACAGGCCCGCGCGACCGGCGCGGCGCTGGGCGAACTGCATCGCGCGGCCGAGGGCTTTCCGCTGGAACGGCGCAACACGCTGGACCTGGCGGGCTGGCACGATCTGGCGGCCAGATGCGGCGAGGATTTCGACCAGATCGCGGCGGGCCTTGCCGCCCGCGTGCGCGACGAACTCGCCTTTCTCGACGCCCACTGGCCCGCCGACCTGCCCCGCAGCGTCATCCATGCCGATCTGTTTCCCGACAATGTGCTGATGCTGGGCGATCAGGTCACGGGCCTCATCGACTTTTATTTCAGCTGCACCGACATTCGCGCCTATGACCTCGCCATCACCCACAGCGCCTGGGTGTTCAGCCATGACGGCGGGACCTTCTTCGCCGATCGCGCGGCGGCGCTGGGCGCGGGCTATGACACCGCCCATGGCCTCACCGATGCAGAACGCGCCGCCTTTCCCATCCTGTGCCGGGGTGCAGCGCTGCGCTTCCTGCTGACCCGCGCCTATGACTGGATCAACACGCCGCCCGACGCGCTGGTGACCCGCAAGGACCCGCTCGCCTATCTGCGCCGCCTCGATTTCTACGCCAGCGCCAATCCGGCGGACCTGCTGGGCGCATGAAAATGGCAGAAACAAGCGACGTGTTCCCGCGCAGGCGGGAACCCAATTCCATGCTTGCCTATCCTCGCGACGGCGGGACTGGGCTCCTGCCTGCGCAGGAGCACGCAGCATGAGCACTGACCTCCCCACAGTCGACATTTTCACCGACGGCGCGTGCAAGGGCAACCCTGGCCCCGGCGGCTGGGGTGCCGTGCTGCGTTTTGGCGATACGGAAAAGGAAATGTCGGGCGGCGAAGCGCTCACCACCAACAACCGCATGGAGATGATGGCCGCGGTCGAGGCGCTCAACGCGCTCAAGAAACCCTGCCGCGTCACGCTCCACACCGACAGCAAATATGTCATGGACGGCATCACCAAATGGGTGTTCGGCTGGCAGAAGAAGGGCTGGCGCACCGCCGACAACAAGCCGGTCAAGAATGTCGAAATCTGGCAGGCGCTGCTGAAAGCCGCTGCCCCGCATCAGGTGACGTGGAAATGGGTCAAGGGCCATGCCGGTCACCCCGAAAATGAACGCGCCGACCGTCTGGCCAGCGCCGCCGCCGACAGTTTTCGTCGCTAGAGACACATCCCAATCAACGGCCTATCTTGCCAGCCGCGCCGCCAGACCCCAAAGGGAGTCTTCGGGGGGAACAATGACAGAAAAGCCAGTAAACCGTAACGGAATTTCCAAACCACGCGCGCGCTTCATCCGCGAGACGGCGGACGTGCGCCGCCAAGCCCTTATCGAGGCAACCGCGCGCTGCCTGGCCGACAAGGGCGTCGCTGGCACCTCCGTCCGCGCCATCTGCGCCCGCGCGGGGGTCTCGTCGGGTCTCCTCACCCATTATTTCGATGGGGTCGATGCGCTTATCGTCGCCACCTATGAGGATGTCGGCGCGCGAGTCTCCGCCGCGCTCGAACAGGCGGTCGAGGAAGCGGGCGACGATCCGCGTGACCAGTTGCGCGCCTACCTCCAGGCCAATTTCCGCGCGCCCATTCTCGATCCTGATCTGCTCGCGACCTGGACCGCCTTCTGGAGTCTCGTCAAGACCGACGCCAAGATCGCCGCCATCCATGCCGACGTTTATGGCAGCACCCGCGCCCAGCTCGAAACGCTGCTGCGCGCCATCGTGCCGGAAATGCCGCCCGAACGCGCGCGCCTCGCCGCGATCAGCCTGACCGCGCTGGTCGATGGCCTGTGGCTGGAAATCTGCCTCGATCCCACCACCTTTTCCGCGGAAGAAGCCCAAGCCATGGTCGAGCGCGCCATGATGTTAGCACTCGGCCAATGGCGCGGTGACTGGATCGATCAATCCGACAAGCCGTGATCGCTTTTCTCACTATCCAAGTCCGAGAAAACCAATTTCCCTCGACTCGACCTCTACCCTACATGGGGTCGGCAACAGCAACCGCTCAGAAGGACCTGACAAGCCCATGGCTCTTATCAACACCACCATCAAGCCGTTCGCCGCGACCGCCTATAAGGAAGGCAAGTTCGTCGACGTCACCGACGCGGACGTGAAGGGCAAGTGGGCGATCTTCTTCTTCTACCCCGCCGACTTCACCTTCGTCTGCCCGACCGAGCTGGAAGATCTGGCCAGCATCTACCCGACGCTGCAGGGTCTGAACGTCGAAGTCTATTCGGTATCGACCGACACGCATTTCAGCCACAAGGCCTGGCACGACACGTCGCCCGCCATCGGCAAGATCAACTATTATATGCTGGGTGACCAGTCGGGCACGATCACCAACAATTTCGACGTGATGCGCCCCGGCGTTGGCCTGGCCGACCGCGCGACCTTCCTGGTCGATCCCGAAGGCGTGATCCAGTTCATGGAAATCACCTCCGAAGGCGTCGGCCGCAACGCGACCGAACTGCTGCGCAAGGTCAAGGCTGCCCAGTATGTCGCCGCGCACCCCGGTGAAGTCTGCCCCGCCAAGTGGGAAGAAGGCGAAGAAACCCTCGCCCCTTCGCTCGACCTGGTCGGCAAGATCTAAACAGACGCCTGGCCGCGTAAAGGCCCGGCGGGTTCGGGCCAGTGGGGCGGGACCCGGGGGGCCCCGCCACCCTTTTATACAGACATATGCTTTTTCCATCCGGGGTCTTTGGGTCGCACCATCCCCGGCGGTGGGCCGTCTTGCGCTTTTCTCCTTCCCCTCCCCTTGGGAAGTGCAGGGCGGCCCCCTCATCCACGCAACGGAGCCAGAACGATGTTGGACGCAAATCTCAAAGGACAGCTTAAGGGCTATCTGGCGAACATCACCCAGCCGATCGAGCTGGTGGCGTCGCTGGATGATGGCGCAAAGTCGCGCGAACTGGGCGAATTGCTCAACGAAATCGCCGACCTGTCGGATAAGGTCACCGTGGTCACGGGCGCGGACAAGCGCACCCCCAGCTTCATGATCCGCCGCATCGGCACCGACATCGGCGTCCGTTTCGCCGGCATCCCGATGGGCCATGAGTTCACCAGCCTCGTCCTCGCCCTGCTCCAGGTCGGCGGTCACCCGTCAAAGGCCGCGCAGGACCTGATCGAACAGGTCAAGGGGCTGGACGGCGACTTCGCCTTCGAAACCTATTTCTCCCTCTCGTGCCAGAATTGCCCGGACGTGGTGCAGGCGCTCAACCTCATGAGCGTCCTCAACCCCCGCATCAGCCATGTCGCCATCGACGGCGCGCTGTTCAAGGCGGAGGTGGACGAGCGCAAGGTGATGGCCGTCCCCACCATCTTCCTGAATGGCGAACCCTTTGGCTCCGGCCGGATGGAACTGGAGCAGATCGTCGCGAAGATCGACAGCGGCGCCGCCACTCGCGCCGCCGAGAAGATCAGGAAACAGGAGCCGTTCGAGGTTCTCATCGTCGGCGGCGGGCCTGCGGGCGCGGCGGCGGCCATCTATGCCGCACGCAAGGGCATCCGCACCGGCGTCGCCGCCGAACGCTTCGGCGGGCAGGTGCTGGACACGATGGATATCGAAAATTTCATCTCGGTATCGCGCACCGAAGGGCCAAAGCTCGCCTCGGCGCTCGAAGCCCATGTGAAGGATTATGATGTCGAGATCATGAACCTGCAAAAGGCGACCAGGCTGATCCCCGCCCGCACCGAAGGCGGCTATCATGAGGTCGTGCTGGAAAATGGCGCGTCCTTGAAAGGCCGCACCCTCATCCTGTCCACCGGCGCGCGCTGGCGGCAGATGGGCGTGCCGGGCGAGGACGAGTATCGCAACAAGGGCGTGGCCTATTGCCCCCATTGCGACGGCCCCCTGTTCAAGGGCAAGCGCGTCGCGGTGATCGGCGGCGGCAATAGCGGCGTCGAGGCCGCAATCGACCTAGCCGGCATCGTCGCCCATGTGACGCTGATCGAGTTCGACAGCCAGCTGCGCGCCGACGCGGTCCTGCAACGCAAGCTCGCCAGCCTGCCGAACGTCAAGATCATCACCTCGGCCCTCACCAGCAAGGTCGATGGCAATGGCGAGCGCGTCACCGGCCTGTCCTACAAGGACCGCAACAGCGGCACCGAACATGACATCGAACTGGAAGGCATCTTCGTCCAGATCGGCCTGGTCCCCAACACCGAATGGCTGAAAGACACGGTCGCCCTCTCCCCCCGCGGCGAAATCGAAATCGACGCACGCGGCGAAACCAGCGTGCCGGGCGTATTCGCCGCAGGCGACTGCACGACGGTCCCCTACAAGCAGATCGTCATCGCCATGGGCGCGGGGTCAACGGCAGGCCTGTCGGCCTTCGACTATCTGATCCGCCTGCCCGCCAGCGAGGAAGCCGCGCAGGCGGCGTGATGGGATAAGTTCGACAGCGAGTTGGACATATGTGAAGCGGCCGATCCGGGGACGGGTCGGCCGTTTTTTTTTGTGAAAGGTATTGGCCGGATTGCGCCATTTCTTGCCGTTCTATTGCCATTTTCACTTGCTCCAAACCGGACATTGGTTCGGGGCAGTTATCAAGCCGACATCATGGCTAGGTCTTCCCCGACTTACCACAGAACGGCAACGGCTTGCGCCGGATCGGCGTCGATCCCGTGGGCTGCCTGCTAGGTCCGACCACTGGCCTCATCTCTGACGTGTCCTAGGCCGGAGGCGCTCCGATTGCGGCGGTCACGAGCAATGCCATAACTGACAGTAAGGCCGAAGCGATGAAGCGCCTTGTGCCGTTCCAATCCTATGTCGGAATACAGCAGGCGCTCGATCTGCTCTCCGCAGACGACGATCAGGGGAAGCTAACCTGAAGATCAGTTCCGGCGTGCAAAACCTCTATTCCTGAGTAATTAAATCCGCTTTTGTCAGGAGTGTATTTCAGCCCGCAAAGAGTAATACGCATATTCGGCGTCGCTAGTCGTTCAGCAAAAGCCCGAGCAGGGGCATCGCTTTCGGAACGCCCGATGAGGTCGAACGCGGCCATACCTGCTCTATTGAGGAATAGGGTGTTCCCTTTGCCAAGATGACCTTCCGTGCTTTCCACGGCCAAGCCAAAATCTCCGAACGGGAGCACATCGAAGCGCAAGTCACCCCGACTTTCTCTCAAAATAAAGCCTCCGTGGCTAAATCCCGTTGGGTCTAACAAGTCTGCTCCAGCCAGCGCGCTTGATATGGCTTGTTGATCGCCGTCAGACAGTAGGCCCAAATGAACCTGATTTCGCAATCTGGCCCCAACGGCGCGTTGGATCGCCGAAACCTCTTCCTTTTCTAGCTCTACAATTTTCCGAAACACGCTGCGCGGGTAGCGGCCCGGCGTGGCAATCTCGCCAGCAAGTATGCGAGACATGCGCTCCCGCAAGCCCTCTGTGGTCGCCTTCTCCGCCTCCCGTGTGAAGGATTCCACCCAATCTTGATCTAGTTCGATATCTGCGATTGCCCCATTAGGCGATGAGTCGACATCTGCGGTCGATGCAGGTGCAGGGGCAGAGAGAAGCAATTGCCCAGCACCTAAAAGGACCGCTTCGACGTTTTCTTGCTCGGTGATAACCCTGCCAAGGAAACGCGCTTTGGCGCGCTCCATTATCTCGGGGTCTTCAACCGCCTGCTTGGCGACAGCATTGGCCAGTTCGCGCGCAACGATGGATCGCCCTTCGGCCGTATCGATCGCGTCGCGCCCTGCGTGATATAGGTCCGCCCCTTTGCGAGTGCCCACGGCAAGTTGAAGCACGACGGCGGCGACGCGTTTCCTCCAACCTTCGGGCACCTTTTCAGCCAACGTGGCAAGTGAGGTGCTAGGTTCATCGCCCAAATTTGTTCTCCCCCGAAAACGTGATCGGCCACCTGCATCTGATTCGATGCCGTGCAACCGTAGCAGCTTTGCATTTTGATGCCTCCACGTTCAAATTCGGTCGTCGCGGGGAGCTACGCGAAAATAAATTTCAGCCGCTCGGAGCCCACATTACATCACGGCGGCCCCCATCTTTATGTGGAGCCCATAGTGGAGCCCACAGCGAATATTTGGCTTCGCCCTGTGCAGGAAATTTCTCTAAACCATTGATGTATGCAAATTTTGGTAGACGCGCTTGGCTCGAACCAAGGATCCGCTGATTAAGAGTCATCTGGCCCAAATGTCCGCTTCGCGATCCGCGCTCTCAAAAGCCGACAGTCGGCCGCCGGCCATGTCCGTCAAAAGCGCCCCAACAGTTGGTCGCAGTTGCTTTCCCTCAAGCCGCTTCCTGCAACCGATGCACGGCTGGCCGCTTCGGTGACGGACAGGCGAACGCCATATTGACTGCATCGCGCAGCAGTTCGCCAGGATGGGGTGGGTCATGCATCATCGTCATGGCCTCAATGATGATCCTGATAATCGACACGTTCGGCATCGGTGCCACAAAGCGGAACGTCACGCGCCAGCACGAAAAGTTCGCCGGGCGTAGACCGCATCCCACTACATGACGGTGCCTGCCATACAAACAGACCGCGCGTTTGGCGCAGGGTCACCTGTGGATTTATCGGCGTTTGATTACCTGATTCGCGCGCCACCGAGTGGGGAAACCGCACAAGCAGCGTGAAAGGGAAAATCCGCCCCGATCCCGCAAAATAGCCGATCCGATGCTGAGTCGGTTATTTTTTTGGCCGGGCGGCAGTTGGAGCATCATGCCCTTTCGCCGATCAATCGATAATCAGCAAAAATGACAGTCCGGCCGTGTCCCGTTACGTGGTGTAACAGCGTCACCGTTGGGGCGTGAAGCGGAGG
>NZ_JBMDJF010000017.1:0-76901 GCF_057809055.1 Sphingobium sp. FG58
GTCGAGAAACCGGTGCGCGACGTTTCTCGACTTCGCTCGAAACGAACGGAGGGAAGTGCGGGCGACCCTAATTTGCGAAGTGGTGATTTGCAAATTAGCAAATTTGCATTTGCGAAAAATCGCAAAGACGGGAAAAGGGCGTCATAACAGGTCCGCGTCCTGACCGGAGAGATATGCCTATGTCGAAGCTCGCCATTATCGAACAGCTGGAAGCCAAGCGCGAAGGTGCGCGTATGGGGGGCGGCCAACGGCGCATCGACGCGCAGCATGGCAAGGGCAAGCTGACCGCGCGTGAGCGGATCGAGGTGTTGCTGGACGAGGGCAGCTTTGAAGAGCTGGACATGTATGTCGAGCATAATTGCACCGATTTCGGCATGGATGAGGCGCATATTCCCGGCGATGGCGTCGTCACCGGCTCCGGCACGATCAACGGGCGGCTGGTGTTCCTGTTCAGCCAGGATTTCACGGTTTATGGCGGCGCAGTGTCGGAACGGCACGCGATGAAAATCTGCAAGATCATGGACATGGCGCTGAAGGTCGGCGCGCCCGTGATCGGCCTGAATGACAGCGGCGGCGCGCGGATTCAGGAGGGCGTGGCGTCGCTTGCGGGCTATGCCGAGATTTTCCAACGCAATGTGCTGGCGTCGGGCGTCGTGCCGCAGATCAGCGTCATCATGGGGCCATGCGCGGGCGGCGCGGTCTATTCGCCCGCGATGACCGACTTCATCTTCATGGTGAAGGATAGCAGTTTCATGTTCGTGACCGGCCCTGACGTGGTCAAGACGGTGACGAACGAGGTCGTGACGCAGGAAGAACTGGGCGGCGCGGTGACGCACACGACCAAGTCGGGCGTGGCGGACGTGGCGTTCGAAAATGATATCGAGGCGCTGCTGGCGGTGCGCGATTTCGTCGACTTCCTGCCCGCGTCGAACAAGGAACCGGTGCCGGAGCGGCCTAGCGCCGACCCGTGGGACCGGATCGAGCCGAGCCTCGACACGCTGATCCCTGCCAATGCGAACCAGCCCTATGACATGCACGAACTGATCAGGAAGATCGTGGATGAGGGCGATTTCTTCGAGGTGCAGCCCGCGCACGCCGGCAACATCATTTGCGGCTTTGGCCGGGTCGAGGGGCGGACTGTCGGCATCGTCGCCAACCAGCCTTTCGTGCTGGCGGGCGTGCTGGACATTAATTCGTCCAAGAAGGCCGGGCGCTTCGTGCGCTTCTGCGATGCGTTCGAGATACCGATCGTGACGTTGGTGGACGTGCCGGGCTTCCTGCCGGGGACGGCGCAGGAGCATAATGGCATCATCAAGCATGGCGCGAAACTGCTGTTCGCCTATGCCGAAGCGACCGTGCCCAAGATCACCATCATTACCCGCAAGGCCTATGGCGGGGCCTATGACGTGATGGCGTCCAAGCATCTGCGCGGCGATCTGAACTATGCCTGGCCGACCGCCGAAATCGCGGTGATGGGAGCCAAGGGCGCGGTCGAGATCATCTTCCGCGGCAAGACGGCGGACGAGATCGCCGAACGCACCGCGGAATATGAAGCGCGCTTCGCCAACCCGTTCGTGGCCGCGTCAAAAGGCTTCATCGACGAGGTGATCCAGCCCCACTCGACGCGGCGACGGATTGCGCTGGGCCTGCGGAAACTGCGCAACAAGGCGCTGGAGAATCCGTGGAAGAAGCATGACAATATTCCGCTTTAACTGAAGTTCCCCTCCCGCCTGCGGGAGGGGTTAGGGGAGGGCATGTTCCTCTCGAAAGACTATCCGTTGCCGGATCGGACAGGCCCTCCCCCGTCCCCTCCCGCAAGCGGGAGGGGTGACTAGAAGCATGAAACTCGGCCGTCTCAATCATATCGGCGTCGCCACGCCCAGCCTTGAGAAAAGCATCGCCTATTATCGCGATGTCATGGGCGCGACGAAGATCCATGAACCGTTCGACCTGCCTGCGCAGGGGGTGAAGGTGTGTTTTGTCGATACGCCGGGGGAAAATGGCACGGCGGGGACGCAGATCGAGCTGATCGAGCCGTTCGATGAAAGCTCGCCGATCACCGCCTTCATCGCCAAGAACCCGGCCGGGGGGCAGCATCATATGTGTTACGAAGTGCCGGACATATTGGAAGCCAAGGCCTGGTTCGAGGCGAAGGGCGCGCGGGTGCTGGGTGAGCCGCGGATCGGGGCGCATGGCACGCCGATCTTCTTCGTGCATCCCAAGGATATGAACGGGGTGCTGACCGAGATCATGGAGACGCCGAAGGAAGCGCACTAGGCATACACTCCTCTCCCGCAGGCGGGAGAGGATACGAAGCCTTGGCGGCTTGTCCGCCTAGGCGAAGTTGGTGAGGGCCAGCGACGCGCAAGGCCCTCACCACTGCGACTAAGGCCCGCTGCGCGGACCTAAGTCTCGTTGCCTCTCCCGCTTGCGGGAGAGGGGTAGAACAAGGGTAGAATATGACCGACAAGCCGACGCTGGACGACTGGGCCGCCGCTGCCGCCAAGGAAGTGAAGGGCAAGGATTTGACTTGGGCGACCCCGGAAGGGATCGCGGTCAAGCCGCTCTACACGGCTGACGACGTGACCGTCGATCCCGGCCTGCCCGGTTTCGCGCCGTTCACGCGGGGCGTGCGCGCGTCCATGTATGCCGGGCGGCCCTGGACCATCCGCCAATATGCGGGCTTTTCGACCGCCGAGGAATCCAACGCCTTCTATCGCCGCAACCTCGCCGCCGGACAGAAGGGCCTCAGCGTCGCCTTCGACCTCGCCACCCATCGCGGCTATGACAGCGATCATCCGCGCGTCACCGGCGACGTGGGCAAGGCGGGCGTTGCGATCGACACGATCGAGGATATGAAGATCCTGTTCGACGGCATCCCGCTAGACCAGATGTCGGTGTCCATGACGATGAACGGCGCGGTGATCCCGATCCTGGCCTTCTTCATCGTGGCGGGTGAGGAACAGGGCGTCGACCGCAAATTGCTCGACGGGACCATCCAGAACGACATCCTCAAGGAGTTCATGGTCCGCAACACCTATATCTACCCGCCCGAACCATCGATGCGGATCATCAGCGACATTTTCGGCTATACCAGCCGCGAGATGCCCAAGTTCAACAGCATCTCCATTTCCGGCTATCATATGCAGGAAGCCGGCGCGACGCAGGTGCAGGAGCTGGCCTTCACCATCGCCGACGGCATGGAATATGTGAAATATGGCGTGGCGTCGGGCCTGGACATCGACAAGTTTGCCGGGCGGCTGAGCTTCTTCTTCGCGATCGGCATGAACTTCTTCATGGAAATCGCCAAGCTGCGCGCCGCGCGGGTGCTGTGGCATCGCGCCATGACGCAACTGGGCGCGAAGGACGAACGCTCGAAGATGCTGCGCACCCATTGCCAGACCAGCGGCGTGTCACTGACCGAGCAAGACCCGTACAACAACGTCATGCGCACCACGATCGAGGCGATGGCCGCGATGCTGGGCGGGACGCAATCGCTCCACACCAATGCGCTGGACGAAGCCATCGCCCTGCCCACCGATTTTTCCGCCCGGATCGCGCGCAACACGCAGATCGTGATCCAGGAAGAAACCGGCATGACCAAGGTGGTCGATCCGCTGGGCGGCTCTTACTATGTCGAGGCACTGACCCAGCAGCTGGTCGATGAAGCCTGGGCGATCATCGAGAAGGTGCAGGCCGATGGCGGTATGGCCAAGGCCGTGGCGGCAGGCTGGCCCAAGGCGATGATCGAAACCGCCGCCGCCGCCCGGCAGGCGCGGGTCGATCGCGGTGATGACGTGATTGTGGGCGTGAACAAATATCGCCTCGCGACCGAGGATTTCCTCGAAACGCTCGACATCGACAATGCCAAGGTGCGCGAAGGCCAGATCGCCCGGATCAACCGGGTGAAGGCGGAACGCGACAGCGCAAAATGCGATGCGGCGTTGCAGGCGCTGCGCGACGGCGCAGCCAGGCCGTCCAGCCTCGACAACAACCTCCTCGCCCTCGCCGTGGAGGCCGCCCGCGCCCGCGCGACGCTGGGCGAAATCTCTTCGGCGATGGAAGAAAGCTTCGATCGCTACGGAACCCAGCCGACGCCGGTGAAGGGCGTCTATAGCGCGCCCTACGAGGGCGACAGCCGCTGGCAACAGGTACTCGACGGCGTGCAGGCCGTCGAGCGGCGCCTCGGTCGCAAACCCAAACTCCTCATAGCCAAGATGGGGCAGGATGGGCATGACCGGGGCGCCAACGTCATCGCGTCCGCGTTCGGTGACATGGGCTTCGACGTCGTGTCGGGACCGCTGTTTCAGACGCCCGACGAAACGGTAGTGCTGGCGCTGGAAAGCGGCGTCGATGTGGTTGGCGCGTCGTCGCTGGCGGCGGGCCACAAGACGCTGATCCCGGACCTGATCGCCAAGCTGCGCGAAGCAGGCCGCACCGACATCAAGGTGATCGCAGGCGGTGTCATCCCGCCGCAGGATTATGACTTCCTCCGTGACGCGGGCGTCCAGGGCATTTATGGACCGGGCTCCAATGTCGTGGAATGCGCCGCCGACGTGCTGCGCCTCCTCGGCCACAACATGCCCCCCGCCGGGCTGGAGGACGCCGCTTGACTAACCTGACCGCTCGCACCGACTGGACCCGCGCCGAAATCGCCGCGCTGTTCGACCTGCCGTTCAACGACCTGATGTTCGAGGCGCAGTCGATCCATCGCGCGAATTTCCCGCGTAACGAGGTGCAGCTTTCCACCCTGCTGTCGATCAAGACCGGCGGTTGCCCGGAGGATTGCGGCTATTGCAACCAGTCGGCGTCGGCGGAGAGCGGCCTCAAGGCCGAAAAGCTGATGAGCGTGCAAGCGGTGATGCAGGCGGCGGCGCAGGCCAAGGATGCAGGCAGCTCGCGCTTCTGCATGGGCGCGGCCTGGCGCAACCCCAAGGAGCGGGACATGCCCGCCATCGTCCAGATGGTGAAGGGCGTGCGCCAGATGGGCATGGAAACCTGCATGACGCTGGGGATGTTGAGCGAAGGGCAGGCCAAGGTGCTGGCCGATGCGGGCCTCGATTATTACAATCACAACATCGACACCTCGCCCGAACATTATGAGAAGGTGATTACCACCCGGACGTTCGACGACCGGCTGGAAACGCTGGAAAATGTCCGCAATTCTGGGATCAACGTCTGTTCGGGCGGCATCGTCGGCATGGGCGAGACGCGCGAGGACCGCGTTGGCTTCCTGCACGCGCTGGCTGTGCTGCCAACCCATCCGCAAAGCGTGCCGATCAACGCGCTGGTGCCGGTCAAGGGCACGGTGCTGGGCAATATGCTGGCCGACACGCCGCTGGCCAAAATCGACGAGATCGAGTTCGTCCGCACGGTTGCGGTCGCGCGGATCGTGATGCCGGAGTCGATGGTGCGGCTGTCGGCGGGGCGTGAGAGCATGTCGGATGCGTGCCAGGCGCTCTGCTTCATGGCGGGCGCGAACAGCATCTTTACCGGCGACAAGCTGCTGACCACGGCCAATGCGGGCGACAATGCGGATGCGGCGCTGTTCGCGAAGCTGGGCGTCGTGCCGATGCAGGCTGAGGTTAAGGTGGCGATGGAGGCAGCGGAGTGACTTTCACGCCCACCCCCGTCACCCCGGACTTGATCCGGGGTCCCGCTGTTCTTCTGGCGCTGCGTTGGAGGGAAGCGGGATGCCGGATCAAGTCCGGCATGACGGGTGGGGGCAAGGTTGCTGCTGCATGATCCGCGTCTCCACACTCCGTCATGCTGAACTTGTTTCAGCATCCATTTCTCCCCCCGCAATGTGGTCGATTGGGGCACGATGGACCCTGAAACAAGTTCAGGGTGACGATTGGGGTTTGGAAGTGATCAAGTGACCGGTGGTCGGGTCATCGCGTTGTCATGGTTAACGTTTTTCGCCCTGATCTGTTTTTGGGGAGCGCTTTGGTCAGGATCGCTATGGATTGTTGGCTCAGTTGTAGCGGCCTGGATCGGCGGAATGGTTTTGATCTTTTGGCGTCGTAAACCACGCTGATTGATTTGTTTGCTCAGCCCGAAAGAGTTGAGAGGAAATTACCGTCATGCCGGACTTGATCCGGCATCCAGAGCGGCAGGCACAATGCTTGCCACCCTGGCCCCCGGATCAAGTCCGGGGTGACGAATTGGATATAGGACTGGGGCAAGGATAGAAAATGGCAATCACCAAGATCCTGATCGCGAACCGTGGCGAAATTGCGTGTCGTGTTATGCGCACGGCCAAGAAGATGGGTATCAAGACCGTCGCGGTCTATTCCGATGCCGATGCACGCGCGCCGCATGTGTTGATGGCGGACGAGGCCGTGCATATCGGCCCGTCGCCTGCCGCCCAATCCTATCTGATCGCCGACAAGATCATCGCAGCGTGCAAGCAGACCGGCGCGGACGCGGTGCATCCGGGCTATGGTTTCCTGTCGGAGCGGGAGAGCTTCCGCAAGGCGCTGGACGCGGAAGGCATCATCTTCGTCGGCCCCCCGGCGAACGCCATCGCGGCCATGGGCGACAAGATCGAGTCCAAAAAACTCGCCCTCGAAGCGGGCGTCAACGTCGTCCCCGGCTTCGTCGGCGTCATCGATGACACCGAACATGCCGTCAAAATCTCCAACGAAATCGGCTATCCGGTGATGATGAAGGCGTCGGCCGGCGGCGGCGGCAAGGGGATGCGACTGGCCTACTCCGAACAGGACGTTCGCGAAGGCTTTGAGGCGACCAAGCGCGAAGGCCTTGCCAGCTTCGGCGACGACCGCGTGTTCATCGAGAAGTTCATCGAAAGCCCGCGCCATATCGAAATTCAGGTGCTGGGCGACCAGCATGGCAATATCGTCTATCTGAACGAACGCGAATGTTCGATCCAGCGCCGTCACCAGAAGGTGGTCGAGGAAGCGCCGTCGCCCTTCGTGTCGCCGGAAATGCGCAAGAAGATGGGCGAACAATGCGTCGCCCTGGCGCGCGCGGTCGGCTATTTCAGCGCTGGCACGGTCGAACTGATCGTGTCGGGTGAGGACAAGACCGGCGACGGTTTCTACTTCCTGGAAATGAACACGCGGCTCCAGGTCGAACATCCCGTTACCGAGGAAATCACCGGCGTCGATCTGGTCGAACAGATGATCCGCGTCGCCAATGGCGAGGCGCTCAGCTTCACCCAGGCGGACGTCAAGATTAACGGCTGGTCGATCGAAAACCGCGTCTATGCCGAAGATCCCTATCGCGGCTTCCTGCCCTCGACCGGTCGCCTGATCCGCTACAACCCGCCCGAAACCGGGGCGGATGAAAGCGGCGCACTGATCCGCGTCGATGACGGCGTGGAGGAGGGCGGCGAAGTGTCCATGTTCTACGATCCCATGATCGCCAAGCTGATCACCTGGGCGCCGACCCGCCTTGAAGCCATCGACAAGCAGATCGAGGCGCTCGACAAGTTCGAGATTGAGGGGCCGGGGCATAATATCGATTTCGTGTCCGCCCTGATGCAGCATGAGCGGTTCCGGTCAGGCAACATCACCACCGGCTTCATTGCCGAGGAATATCCCGACGGCTTCCAGGGCGCGCCTGCGTCACCCGAATTGCTGGTGCGGCTGTCCGCCATCGGTGCCTTTGCCGCGATGGCGCAAGCCGACCGCGCCCGCCGTATCGACGGCCAGCTGGGCAAGCGCCTGGCCCCGCCGACCGGCTGGCAGGTCAAGATTGGTGATGCAATCCATGACGTCGAAATTGACGGCGATGATGTGACGGTCGACGGGCAGCCCCTCGACATGGCGCTGGAATATACGCCGGGCGATCGCCTGATCGAGGCGGAGTTTGGCGAAGAGCAACTCGCCGTCCGCATCGCGCCGGTGCGGTCGGGTTTCGTCCTGACTTGCCACGGGGCCAGCCACAAGCTGCGCATCCTGCCCGCCCATGCTGCACCCTATGCTGCGCACATGATCGAAAAAATCCCGCCAGACCTGTCGCGCTTCCTGATCTGTCCGATGCCGGGCCTGCTGGTCGCGCTGCATGTGGGCGAGGGCGATAAGGTCGAGGCCGGGCAACCGCTCGCCGTGATCGAGGCGATGAAGATGGAAAATATCCTGCGCGCGCAAAAGGCGGGCGTGGTCAAGAGCGTGTCGGCGGCACAGGGCGACAGCCTGGCGGTGGATGCCGTGATCCTCGAAATGGAATAGGCGCGAGCTGCGTTGATCTGATCCGTAGAACCCCTCCCCCTTGAGGGGGAGGTTGGGTGGGGGTGTACTGACGCTAGCGTGGACGCTCGGCTTCGCCTTGCTCCCCCTCCCTTGATTGAAGGCACGTGACTCCAATCAACCCTCCCCGCCGGGGAGGGGGGAGAAAGGGCGGCCCTTTGTTATTTAATGTTTCGCTGGGCTGTCGCGCCTTGCCCCGGTCCCGGCCTTTCCCTTAGCAGCCGCGGCATGAGCAGCCTGCGACAGACGATCCTGTGCCTTTCCGCCCTCTTCACGGCCATGATCGCGCTGCCGGCGCAGGCTGCCGAAGATGAGCAGTTCTGGCTCCAGACCATCGCGCAGGGGCCGATCTCCGGCGATATCGTCTATTTCGCCGAGGTGCAGTCGCGCTTTGGCAGGGACATGGACGGGCTGGACCAGATGCTGCTGAGGCCCGCGATCGGCGTCAAACTGTCCGACCGGCTGACCGTCTTTCAGGGCTATGCCTATGTCCGCACGCCGCGGTCCAGTGGCGGGGATACGCGCGAGCATCGCAGCTTCCAGCAGATCAACTGGTCGCTCGGCAAGGTTGCGGGCGGGCCGCTCTCCTCGCGCACCCGGATCGAGCAACGCTGGGTGTCGAGCGGCGACGATATGGGCTGGCGGTTGCGGCAATGGTTGCGGCTGGCGGTGCCGCTGACCGGCAAGCCGGGCGGCGTGTCGGCGCTGACCTATGCGGAAGGGTTCGTGGCGCTGAACGATACCGACTGGGGCGCGCGTGAAGGGTTTGACCGGCTGCGCAGCTTTGCCGGGCTGGAAGTGCCGGTGGCGGGCAAGTCGACCGTGGAGGTCGGCTATCTCAACCAATATGTCAAAAATCGCGGTCGGGCCGATGATGTCGACCATGTCCTGCTGGTGACGCTGCAACTGCGCCGCTGAGGCCGTTTTTTAGCCTGTCCTATTGCCCCCGCTTCATGCGATATCGGCCCCTTCTTCGCGTGCCGACATTGGCGGTTGCGCAAAGCGGTGTTGGAAATTTAATTGCCCCGTGGGGTAACGCAATTTCACAATTACCGGGAAAAGTGCGAAGTTAAGGGGGCAGGGGATGAGCGGAGCGGTCGGCAGCGACTATGTGATGGACGTCAGGCGCGACCGGCTGGTCATCACCGCGTCGGCGCTCGGCACCGTGTTCGAATGGTATGATTTCTATATCTATGGCGTCCTCGCACCGATCATCGGGCGGACCTTCTTCCCGACCGACAATCCTACCGTCGAACTGCTCTACACGCTGGCGGGCTTCGCGATCGGCTTTGCCTTCCGTCCGATCGGCGCGGCATTGTTCGGCTATCTGGGCGACCGGCTGGGGCGCAAATATACCTTCCTGGCCACGATCATCCTGATGGGCGTTGCCACGGCAGGGGTTGGCCTCACGCCCTCGGCCGCCAGCATCGGCATTGCCGCGCCCATCATCCTGATCACGTTGCGGATCGCGCAGGGGCTGGCGCTGGGCGGCGAATATGGCGGCGCGGCCATCTATGTCGCCGAACATGCGCCGCCGGGACGACGCGGTTTTTATACCAGCTTCATTCAGGCCGGGGTGATCGGCGGCTTCATCCTCTCGCTGATCGTCGTGGTCGGCACGCAATGGCTGGTCGGGCCGGAAATCTGGGCCGATTGGGGCTGGCGGCTGCCCTTCCTCTTCTCGCTTGCCCTGCTCGGCATATCGCTGTGGATGCGGCTGATGCTGCGCGAAAGCCCGGTATTCACCGCGATGAAGAAGGCAGGCACCCAGTCGAAAAATCCGATCAAGGAAGCCTTCACCTATCCGGGCAACAAAAAGCGGATGCTGGTCGCGATGATCGGCATCGCGGCGGGCTTTACCGTCATCGCCTATACGGTGATGTTCCAGGCGCTCTATTTCCTCCAGAGCGGCCTGCATGTGTCGCCCGGTATCGCGCAATTGCTGGTGGGCGGCAGCGCCTTTGCCGGGATGGGGGCGTTCGTCTATTTCGGCCATCTGTCCGACCGGATCGGGCGGAAAAAGCCGATCGTCATCGGCTATGCACTGGTGCTGCTGCTGTTGATGCCGCTTTACCAGTTCATGGGCGCGACCGCGAACCCGGCGCTGGTGGAAGCGGGGAAGCGCGCCCCGGTTGTCGTGCGCGGCCCGGACTGCGTGTTCGATCCCTTTGCCAAGGTCCAGCCAACCGCCTGCGGCAAATTGCTCGACCATTTTTCCAAACGCGGTATTCCCTATGATAAGCAGGCGGCGCCCACGCCTGCGGTGCAGGTCGGCGACTTGGTCGTCACGGACCTGAGTGCCGCCGGGCTGGACGCCGCGTTGAAAGCGGGCGGCTACCCGACCGGCAGTGTGACGCCGGACTGGCCGCGCGCGATGCTGCTGTTCGGCGCGCTCTTGCTGCTCTGGACGCTGTCAGGCGCGACCTATGGACCGGTGGCGGCGCTCTTGTCGGAATATTTCCCGGCGCGCATCCGCTATTCGTCGCTGTCGATCCCCTATCATATCGGCACCGGCTATTTCGGCGGTTTCCTGCCGCTGGTCAGCCAATATATCGTCGCGCGGACGGGTGATCCCTATGCCGGGCTTTGGTACACATTGGCCGTGGTGGCGCTGGCGCTTATCACCTGTCTGGTCGCGCTGCCGGAAACGAAGGATCGGCCGCTGGACGCGTAGCACAACCGGGGAATCATCCATGCCACGCGGCGTTGCCAAGCGGGATCTGCCAACGAAGACTTGCCCAGTCTGCCAGCGCCCCTTTGCCTGGCGCAAAAAGTGGGAACGCGACTGGGACAATGTCGTCTATTGTTCCGACCGTTGCCGCAGCGCCCCGCGCCAAGCCTGACACGAAAAAGGCCGCCGCTCCGTTGGGAACGACGGCCTTTTACAATCTCTCAGTCGATCAGCGTTCGATGCACATCGCCACGCCCATGCCGCCGCCGATGCACAGCGTCGCCAGACCCTTTTTCGCGTCGCGCTTGGCCATTTCATAGAGCAGGGTGGTCAGCACCCGCGCGCCCGACGCGCCGATCGGATGGCCGATGGCGATCGCGCCGCCATTGACGTTGACCTTGGACGCATCCCAACCCAGTTCCTGGCCCACCGACAGCGCCTGCGCGGCGAAAGCTTCATTGGCTTCGATCAGGTCGAGGTCCGCAATCGACCAGCCCGCCTTCTCCAGCGCCTTGCGGCTGGCCGGAGCCGGGCCGATGCCCATGATCGAGGGATCGACGCCGCAGGTCGCAAAACCCGCGATCCGGCCCAAAATGGTCGCGCCCCGCTTGGCAGCGGCATCCGCCGTCATCAGCACCAGTGCGGCGGCGCCGTCGTTCAGGCCGCTGGCATTGGCGGCAGTGACGGTGCCGTCCTTCTTGAAGGCCGGCTTCAGCTTCTCCATCGCTTCGATGGTAGCGCCGGCGCGGATATATTCATCGGCATCGACGATCGTGTCGCCCTTGCGCCCCTTGATCGTGACCGGCACGATTTCGTCGACGAAGCGGCCCGATGCCCGTGCGGCTTCGGCCTTGTTCTGGCTGGCCACCGCAAAGATGTCCTGCGCTTCGCGGCTGATCTGATATTTCTCCGCCAGATTTTCCGCGGTGATGCCCATATGATAATTGTTGAAGGCGTCGGTCAGGCCGTCATGGATCATCGTGTCGATCAGGCTGACATTGCCCATCTTGCTGCCCGCACGCAGATATTGCGCATGGGGGGCAAGCGACATGCTTTCCTGCCCGCCAGCCACCATGATGTTCGCGTCCCCCGCGCGGATCGCCTGAGCGGCAAGCGCTACGGCACGCAAGCCGGAGCCGCACAGCTGGTTGAGGCCGATCGCGGTGCGCTCGACAGGGATGCCTGCATTGACGGCAGCCTGACGCGCAGGGTTCTGCCCCTGACCGGCGCTCAGCACCTGGCCCAATATCACCTCGTCCACTTCGTCGGGCGCGACACCGGCCTGCGCCAGCGCGGCGATGATCGCCTGACGGCCCAGTTCATGCGCCGGAGTCGATCCGAACGCACCCATGAAGCTGCCGACGGCCGTGCGCTTGGCGGCGGTAATGACGATATCTGACAAAGGCTCGATCCTCTATTATTGGGGTCTCTTTTCGCAGGCGCACATAGCATCATCCGCCATGACTGGAAAGCCATTGGGACAGAGGAAACCACAGCGTTTCGCGCGCTTGCCCACCCACGACCATGCCGACATGACCCAGTTTGAATTGCCAGTCTGTAGCCAATTGGGTCGAGGCGGCGGCAGGGACGATGCGATCCGTCGTCGAGCGGATCGACAGGGTCGGGCAGGCAAGCGCGTGCGGATCGACTGTCTGGCCCCCGACGGTCCAGAGCCCCTCTCCGCTGGCGTTACCGGCATAGAGGTCATCGAACAGATCGCGTCCCGCCGCATAGGTCAGCGGTGGCCCGCCATTGGCCCAATCCTCCACCGCCATGAAGGCACGCTCCCCGTCCGATCCCGCAGCGACATCGGCAAAAGCGGCGAATTTGCGGATCGTGCGTGCTGGGTCCATCGCCCAGAACCCCGATTGCAGCACCTCCATCGGCACATAGCCCAGCCGATCGCACATCGGCTTGGCGCCGCGCCACAGGGCGCTGATGTCCTGCCGGTCGGCATCGCTGAAACCGTCGAATCGCCAGGGCGAAGCGATCGTCGCCACCGCCTGCACCGGGTGCAGCATAGCCGCCCCCAGCGCCAGCGTGCCGCCCAGGCAATAGCCCACCAATATGGGAGGGCGCGGCAGTGCTGCGATCAGCGGCAAAAGCCGGTCGGTGACATGGCCATCCAGCCCGATCGCCGCCTCCTGCGCCGACGGACTGCCCCAATCGACCAGCCAGGCTTCATGTCCTGCTGCGGCCATGTGGCGCAGCAAAGAGCGGCGTTCGGACAGGTCCAGCACTTGGGGCGGATTGATCAGGGAGGGTACGAAAACCACCGGCGCGCGGCCATTATCAACACCATAGCGCAGCAACCGCGCGCTACCGACCTGCGCCATGCTGGCGGGGGCAGGCGGGGGCAGCGGGCGCTGCGCCTGTTGATAGCGGCGCAGGCCGATGAAGGCCCGTTTGCGCAGCTCTGGATCGCCCTCTGTTTCGCGCCATAAAATGTTGAGAAAAAGGGGTAAAGGCCTTGGGCCATGTTGCGGTGCGGCAACGCCCTGTGCTATTGAGGAGTGTGCAGGTGCGGGAGAGGTGTCCATGGCCAAATCTAAAGCGGCTAATGAATCAGAGCCAGTGGTTATAAAGAAATACGCTAACCGGCGGCTTTATAACACCGAAACGTCCAGTTACATCACCCTTGACCTGTTGTCGCAGATGACGCGCGAGGGCCGCGAATTCACGGTGGTCGACGCCAAGAGCGGCGAGGACATTACCCATAATGTCCTGACCCAGATCATCATGGAAGAAGAACAGCGCGGCGAAAATATGCTGCCGGTCAATTTCCTGCGTCAGCTGATCTCCATGTATGGCGATTCGATGCAGTCGATGGTGCCGCAATATCTCGAAGCGTCGATGGATGCGTTCCGCAAGAATCAGTTGCAGTTTCAGGAAGCGATGCAGGGTGCGTTCGGCGGCGGTCCGCTAGCCGAGATCGCCAAGCGCAACATGCAGATGTTCGAGGCGGCAACCAGCGCGTTCAAGGGCGCTGGCGGGCTGATGCCGGGTGTCCCCGGCGTTCCGGGTGTGGCGACCCCGGCCGAAGCCGAAAAGGACGATGAGATCGCGGTGCTGAAGGCGCAGCTTGCCGCGCTCAATGCCAAGATCGACAAGCTGGGCTGACCCCCGATGGCGAAGGCCGACCGGCTGGAACGACTGGACGTGCGGCGGGCCGAGCTGGAGACCGACTATGACGCGGCGCTGATTGCTGCGCTTCAGGTCACGGCAGGCGGGGTCTGGGGTCTGTTCGACCATAAGCCCGACCGGCAGGCGCGTGCCAAGGTCGCGCCGGTCATCGCGGCGCTGGATGAGCTGGCCGCCGACATCGACAATCTGCGCGATCAATTGGGGCTGGAGCCGTTTGCGCTGCACCTGTCCTTTCTCGCCGCGCGCGGCCCGGTGGCGTCGGACGCGCCGGGCGAGCCGAAACAGGCACGCGCCTGGCTCGAAAAACTGGGCGTTGCCGTTAGCTAAAGGTCAATGTGCGTCGGGGGTGGACGGGGATAGCGCGCATGGCCTATTGCGCGCCGATCCATTCCCTACAGCAGGCAAGCCATTCCCGTGAAACACGCCCTTTCCGTCACCCGCGAGCAGGATTTCTCCGCCTGGTATCAGGCCGTCATTTCGGAGGCTGACCTGGCCGAGGAAAGCGGCGTGCGCGGCTGCATGGTCATCCGGCCATGGGGCTATGGCATCTGGGAACGCATCCAGACCCTGCTCGACGCGCGGATCAAGGCGACGGGACATGAAAATTGCTACTTCCCGCTGTTCATCCCCTTAAGCTATTTCGAGAAGGAAGCCGAGCATGTCGACGGCTTTGCCAAGGAAATGGCGGTCGTCACCCATCACCGGCTGATCCAGAAGGACGGCAAGCTTGTCCCCGATCCCGAAGCGAAGCTGGAGGAGCCGCTGGTCGTGCGCCCCACGTCGGAAACGGTGATCGGCGCAGCGTTCAGCCGCTGGGTCCAGTCGTGGCGCGACCTGCCCGTGCTGATCAACCAGTGGGCCAATGTCGTGCGCTGGGAAATGCGCACCCGCATGTTCCTGCGCACCACGGAATTCCTCTGGCAGGAAGGCCACACCGCTCACGCCACCGTCGATGAGGCGATGGAAGAGACGATGAAGATGCTGGAAGTCTATCGCAGCTTTGCCGAGGATTGCGTCGCCATGCCGGTGGTGGCGGGCGAGAAGCCGGAGAATGAGCGCTTCCCGGGCGCGGTCGCCACCTACTCGATCGAAGCGATCATGCAGGACGGCAAGGCATTGCAGGCCGGCACCTCGCATTTTCTGGGTACGACCTTCTCGGCGGCCCAGAATATCAAGTTCCAGAATAGCGAAGGCGCGCAGGAACTGGCGCAGACGACCAGCTGGGGCATGTCGACCCGGATGATAGGCGGCCTGATCATGGTCCATGGTGACGATGACGGTTTGCGAGTGCCGCCGCGCGTTGCGCCCTATCAGGTCGTCGTGGTGCCGATGCTGCGCGACACGGACGAGGACGCCGCAATCGTCGATTATTGCGCCGATCTGGTGGCACAGCTGAACGCGCTCGACGTGTTCCGCGAGCCAGTGCGGGCGCTGCTCGACCGTCGCCCGGCCAAGGCGGCGACCAAGCGCTGGGGCTGGGTCAAGAAGGGTGCGCCGATCGTGATCGAGGTGGGCGGTCGCGATGTCGCGGGCGGCAATGTGTCGGTCATCCGCCGCGACCGGCTTTATCGCGCCGACGGCAAGCTGGACAGCCAGATCGTTGCCAAGGGTGACTTCGTCGCGGGCGCGGTGGCGATGCTGGAGGATGTGCAGGCATCGCTGTTTGCCGACGCCAAGGCGCGACTGGACGGCAGCATCGACCGGTCGATCACCAACATCGATGCGCTCAAGGCCTATTTCAACGCCAGCACCAAGCCCGGCTGGGCGCTGGTCCAATGGGCCAAGCCGACCGGCGAAGCGCTGGAGAAGGTGGTGCAGTGGCTCAAGGGCGAGAAGCTGACGCTGCGCAATGTGCCGAACGATGCGGAACCCGCGGACGGGATGTGCGTGTTTACCGGCGAGACGGCGGTCGAGCGAGTGCTGGTAGGGCGGAGTTATTAAGCCGAAAAATTAGGTGCTCCCGCGCAGGCGGGAGCCCAGTTCCAACGGTAGCGTATGATAACGGGGGCGGGACTGGGTTCCCGCCTGCGCGGGAACACATTTATCTTTGCCTACAGCACATATTTACTCAAATCCGTATCATGCGCGATCGCGCTCAACTGCTTCTCGACATAGGCAGCGTCGATCACCAGCGTTTCGCCGCGGCGATCCTCGGCTTCGAAGCTCACATCCTCCAGCAGCTTTTCCATGACCGTCTGGAGGCGGCGGGCGCCGATATTTTCGACTTCGCCATTCACTTCGGCGGCGATGCGGGCGACCGCGCGGATGCCATCCGGGGTCAGGTCGATCGTCACTTCCTCGGTCGCCAGCAGCGCGCGATATTGCGCCACCAGGCTTGCCTTGGTGTCGGACAGGATCGCAACGAAATCCTCCTCGGTCAGCGCCTTTAGCTCGACGCGGATCGGCAGGCGGCCCTGAAGTTCGGGCAGCAGGTCGCTGGGCTTGGCGACGTGGAACGCGCCGGACGCGATGAACAGGATATGGTCGGTCTTGAGCGGGCCATATTTGGTCGAGACGGTCGTGCCTTCGATCAGGGGCAGCAGGTCGCGCTGCACGCCCTCTCGGCTGACCGATCCGCCGCGCACGTCGCTGACCGCGATCTTGTCGATCTCGTCCAGGAATACGATGCCATTCTGCTCGGCGCTGGTGATGGCGACGCGGGCGACATCGTCCTGATCCAGCCGCTTGTCCTGCTCTTCCTCGACCAGCTTGTCCCACGCATCGGCGACACGCATCTTGCGGCGCTTCTTCTGCTGCTGCCCAAACGCCTTGGACATCATGTCCGACAGGTTGATCATGCCGACCTGACCGCCCATGCCGGGGATTTCCATCGGCATGGAGGGACTGTCGGCGACTTCCACCTCGACCTCGACATCGTTCATCTGATGCTGTTCGATCTTCTGGCGGAAGGAGAGGCGGGTTGCCTCGCTGGCTTCCTTACCAGTCAGGGCATCGAGCAGGCGGGTCATGGCGGCTTCGGAGGCGGCCTCGCGCACCGCTTCGCGGCGGCGGTCCTTTTCCAGGCGCACGGCTTCCTCGACCAGATCGCGGACGATCTGTTCGACGTCGCGGCCGACATAGCCGACTTCGGTGAATTTGGTCGCTTCGACCTTGACGAAGGGGGCGTCGGCCAGCTTGGCAAGGCGACGGCTGATCTCGGTCTTGCCGCATCCGGTCGGCCCGATCATCAGGATATTTTTGGGCGTCACCTCGTCACGCAGGTCGTCGGGCAGGTGCTGGCGCCGCCAGCGGTTGCGCAGGGCGACAGCAACGGCGCGCTTGGCGTCGTGCTGGCCGATGATATGGGCGTCGAGCGCGGCGACGATGGCTTTGGGGGTCAGATTGTCGTTCATTTCGGTCCTTCTCCCCTACCTTAAGGGAGGGGTCGGGGGAGGGCATGTCGAGGAACGCCGTTACAGGCCCTCCCCTAACCCCTCCCCGCAAGCGGGAGGGGGATTTACGCGGCGCTGTCCAGGGTTTCGATGGTCAGTTGATCATTGGTATAGACGCAGATGTCCGCCGCCACGGCCATGGCCTTGCGCGCCAGCGTTTCAGCGTCCGCTTCATAATCGACCAGCGCGCGAGCGGCGGCGAGGGCGAAATTGCCGCCCGATCCGATCGCGGCCACGCCGTTCACCGGCTCCAGCACATCGCCATTGCCGGTCAGGATCAGGGTTACATCCTTGTCCGCGACGATCATCATCGCTTCCAGATTGCGCAGATATTTGTCGGTGCGCCAGTCCTTGGCCAGTTCCACGGCAGATCGCATCAACTGGCCATTGTGGCGCTCCAGCTTCGCCTCCAGCCGCTCGAACAGGGTGAAGGCGTCGGCAGTCGCCCCGGCAAAGCCGCCGATGACGCTGCCGTCATGCAGGCGGCGCACCTTGCGGGCGTTGGGTTTCATCACCGTCTGGCCCATGGAAACCTGGCCATCGCCAGCGACGACGACCTTTCCATTCTTGCGCACGGACATGATGGTGGTGCCATGCCAGACCGGCATGGCGCTGCTGTTATGGTCGTTCATGGGGCGGCATATGGGACGCTGTGCCGTGTGGTGCAAGTCACCTCAGTAGCGACGACGAAGCGTTGCATTTTGGCGACAATATTTTGACGATTCGTCCAGGAACAAATGTCGATCAATTGACATTGTGCATCGCAACATCAATTATCAGCGTCCGCATTTACGGGGGGACTCGCATGACTCTCAAGGCTATGGCTCAGGAAAAGGTCGAGCGCGCGGGCATTTCCAACTATAGTTTCGATCATGACATATTGGTCATGTGTGGCGTGCGCTACACGATCGAAGCCTGCAACTGTGGCGAACCGGGTTGCGACGGCGTCCGCTTGCGGAAAAACGCGACAGCCATCGGGCGCGTCCTGCAATAATCTCTGCCAGTTGGTCAGCGCATTACGTCCTTGCCCGCGCGACCGACGGACTCGATATCGCGACCCACACCCTGCACCGTGTTGCACGCGGCCAGCGTGGCCAAAATCATTAGAAGCAGCGCTTTACGCATTAATCCGTCACTCCATATTTGCGGTGTGACCGTTTTAAGCGTGAGCGCGACGCAGTGCAAAGGCGCAATTTGCGGGACGGAATGCCCCCGCGCTTGACAGGGCGCGCCAGCGATGCCAATGGCCGCCTCCTCCCGACAGGGGGCGCGTAGCTCAGTGGTAGAGCACACCCTTCACACGGGTGGGGTCGCAGGTTCAATCCCTGCCGCGCCCACCATGGCAAAGCGCCATGGCCGGGACAGATTATTTCCCTCCATTGATCTTTTCAGTCTCATCGGGCTAATCTTTGCCCTTGATCCGGCGTCCCGTGCGGTCGCCGACCTGAAAGGATGTCGATGCCTCCCTATTGGAAATCCGGCGCAGCCTTTGGCGCGCTGCTCATGCTGTCCGCCACGCCTGTCATGGCGCAGGAGAGGCTGACGCTCGAACGGGTCTTTGCCAGTCCCGACCTGGCCGGGCCGCAGCCGCGTGCGCTTAAATTGTCGCCTGATGGCACGCTCGTCACCCTGCTAAAGCCCCGCGCGGATGAGAAGGAGCGGCTCGACCTGTGGGCGATCGACACGCGCACGGGCAAGCAGCGGATGCTGGTCGATTCGCGCAAGACCGGCAGCGGCGCAGAGCTGTCCGAAGCGGAAAAGATGCAGCGGGAGCGGGACCGCTCGGTTGCGGGCAGCAGCGGTATTACCAGCTATGACTGGTCGCCCGATGGCAAGAGCATTTTGGTGCCGGTCGATGGCGATCTTTATCTCGCCGCGCTGGATGGCAAGGTGCAGCGGCTGACCGACACGCCCGATGGTGAACTCAACGGCGTGGTCAGTCCCAAGGGCGGCTTCGTGTCGTTCGTGCGCGGCGGCAATCTGTTCGTGCAACGCATCGGTGGAGCTGAGCGGCAGGTAACGCAGGGCGCCAGCGATACGGTCAGCTGGGGCGTGGCCGAATTTGTCGCGCAGGAGGAAATGGACCGGCGGACTGGTTATTGGTGGTCGCCCGACGATGCCCTGATCGCCGTGGCGCGGGTGGATGAAAGTCCGGTCGGCATCGTCACCCGCACCGCGATCGGCGGGGAGGGGACGAAGGTCTATCAGCAGCGCTATCCTGCTGCCGGGACACCCAATGCGATCTTCGATCTCTATGTCATGAAGCCGGACGGGTCGGGGCAGGTGAAGGTTGATCTGGGGCCGGACCGCGACATTTATCTGGCGCGGGTCGACTGGGCGAAGGATGGGCGCACCCTCTATGTCCAGCGCGAGACGCGCGACCAGAAGCGGCTCGATCTGCTGGCGGTCGATCCTACTACCGGCAAGGCGAAGGTCGTCCTCACTGAAACCGCCAAAAGCTGGATCAACCTCAGCGACAATTTCCATCCGCTGGCTGGCGGCGATTTCCTCTGGTGGTCGGAAAAAAGCGGCCATGGCCATCTCTACCGGGTTCACGATGGCAAGTGGACGGCGCTGACCAGCGGCGACTGGGAGGTCAAAACGCTGGTGGCGGTCGATGAGAAGGCCGGGCTGGTCTATTTCACCGGCAATCGCGAAACGCCGCTGGAGCAGCAGCTTTACAGCGCGCCGATCGGCAAGTCCGCGCCGCCGCGTCAGATCACGACCAGCGGCTGGTGGAATGACGCGGTGATGGATGGCAAGGCCAGCCGGGTCGTCATCACCCGCCAGAATAGCGATCAGCCCAAGCAGGTCTATCTGGCCGACAGTAGCGGCAAGCAGTTGCAATGGTTGTCCGAAAACGCGCTTAAGGGCGATCATCCCTATGCGCCCTATCTGGCAAGCCATGTCAAAACCCGGTTCGGCACGATCAGGGCCAAGGATGGCACGACGCTCTATACCAAGATCATGACCCCGACGATCGAGCCGGGGAAACGCTATCCCGTGTTCATGATCCATTATGGCGGGCCGGGGGGCGGACGGCAGGTGACGAACACCTGGTCCGGTGCGCTGAACCAATATCTGGTCGACCGGGGCTGGATCGTCTTTGCGATCGACAATCGCGGCACGCCCGATCGTGGCAAGGCGTTCGAGGATCACCTCTACCGCGCCATGGGGACGGTCGAGGTGGCGGACCAACTGGCGGGCGTGGATTGGCTCAAGGCCCAGCCGTTCGTCGATCCCAAGCGGATTGCCACCTATGGCTGGTCCTATGGCGGCTATATGTCGCTGAAGCTGTTGGAGAAGGCACCGGGCATATTCGCTGCGGCGGTGGCGGGCGCGCCGGTGACGAAGTGGGAGTTATATGACACCCATTATACCGAACGCTATCTGGGGATGCCGCAGGACAAGGTGAGTGCCTATCCGGCGTCCGGCGCGATCGAGGAGGCGGTGAAGATCAGCGATCCACTGCTGCTGATCCACGGCATGTCGGACGATAATGTCGTGTTCGACAATGCCACCGCGTTGATGGCGAAGATGCAGGGCGCGGCGGTGCCGTTCGAGATGATGGCCTATCCCGGCCAGACCCACCGCGTCGGCGGGCCGGGGATCAGCGTCCATCTGTGGCGTACGATCGAGGATTTCCTGGCTCGGCGCGGCGTGTCGCCTGACGCAACCAAGCCATAAGCGACAAGGACGTTGCCGGATCCCGGCAACGTCCAGCGTCAAAAGCTGGCCTTTCGCGCAACAAACGGCTTGCCACTGGACAAATGACGCAACGCCGCTATGGCGCGCACTCCGTTATATCTGCATCGGAGTGGAGTGTTCAGTCATGGGTTACAGGGTCGTCGTCGTAGGTGCCACCGGGAATGTGGGCCGCGAAATGCTGACCATTCTCGCCGAGCGCGAGTTCCCGATTGACGAGATCGCCGCGGTCGCATCGTCGCGCTCGCAGGGGCTGACCGTCGATTTCGGTGACAGCGGCAAGACGATCAAATGCCAGAATATCGAACATTTCGACTTTACCGGCTGGGACATCGCCCTGTTCGCCGCGGGCAGCGGCCCGACCGCTGAATATGCGCCCAAGGCGGCGGCAGCCGGCTGTGTCGTGATCGACAATAGCTCGCTCTACCGCATGGACCCGGACGTGCCGCTGATCGTGCCCGAAGTGAACCCGGACGCGATCGACGGCTACAAGAAGAAGAATATCATCGCCAACCCCAACTGCTCGACCGCGCAGATGGTGGTGGCTTTGAAGCCGCTGCATGACGCCGCGATCATCAAGCGCGTGGTCGTATCGACCTATCAGTCGGTGTCCGGCGCGGGCAAGGCGGGCATGGACGAGTTGTTCGAACAGTCGCGCAACATCTTCGTGGGCGATCCGGCCGAAGCCAAGAAGTTCACCAAGCAGATCGCCTTCAACGTGATCCCGCATATCGACGTTTTCCTGGACGATGGGTCGACCAAGGAAGAATGGAAGATGGTGGCGGAAACCAAGAAGATCCTCGATCCCAAGATCAAGCTGACCGCCACCTGCGTACGCGTGCCAGTATTCGTGGGGCACTCCGAAGCGATCAACATCGAGTTCGAGAAGGAAATCTCCGCCAAGGAAGCGCAGGACATCCTGCGTGAAGCCCCCGGCATCATGCTGGTCGATAAGCGCGAGGATGGCGGCTACATCACCCCGATCGAATGTGTCGGCGACTTCGCGACCTTCATCAGCCGCGTGCGTGAGGACCCGACGGTTGACAGCGGCATTTCGCTCTGGTGCGTCAGCGACAATCTGCGCAAGGGCGCAGCGCTGAACGCGGTGCAGATCGCCGAACTGCTGGGCCGTCGCCACCTCAAGAAGGGCTGAGCCTGATTCCTTGCGGCCATGCTATCATGATGATAGCATGGCCGCATGGGCCAGGTTCTTATCCGTAATCTCGACGACAGCCTGATCGCGGCCTATCGCGAACTGGCGGCGCGTAACCAGCGTTCACTGGAAGCGGAACTGCGTGAAGCGCTGGCGCGCGGGCGACCGATGACGCGTGAGCGCCTGCACGCGACGCTCACGCGCCTCGAAACCATCAGGGCAATGACGCCGAAACATGTCCGGCAGACACCTGCCGAAGATTTGCTCCGGGATGATGATCGCCCCTGATGCTGGTGGTGGATACCAGCGTGGCGGCCCGCTGGGTCGTCGGCAGTGACGATCCGGCGATGTCTGCTGAAACGACCGTGGCGCTTACGCTGCTGCCGCGTCGGCTGATCGCGCCGGACCTGCTGACCGCCGAATTCGCCAATGTGATGTGGAAGAAGGTGCGCGCGCAGGAAATTGATGCAGCACAGGCGCGCGAAGCCGTGGCGATCTTGTCGACCTGATCCCGACCGGACAACTGGCCGATCGCGCGATGGCGATCAGTCTGGCGCTGGATCATCCCGCCTATGACTGCTTCTTCCTCGCCACCGCCGAGATGCTGGAAACGGTTGTGGTCACCGCTGACCGCAGGCTGGTCCGGCGCTGTGCTGACACGCCTTTTACAGCGCTGGTTTCGGGGTTGATGGATCGCTCTTCCTGGGCGGAATGACAGGACAGCGCTCTTGCGCCGCCGCGCCTGACGCCATATCGGCAAGCCGCCGCCGAATAAGGATTTGCCACGATGACCGACCTGCCGATCGAACGCCATGAGATCAAAGGTTTCGATGGCCTGCCGATCGCGGTGCATATGGTCGGGCAAGGTCGCGATCTGGTGCTGATTCACGGTTATTTCTCCAACGCTTACACCAACTGGATTCGCTACGGCCATGCCGCGAAACTGGTCGAGGCCGGTTTTCGCCTGATCATGCCGGACCTGCGCGGTCATGGGGAGAGCGGGAAGCCGCACGATATCGCCGCCTATCCGCCGGACGCGCTGACCGATGACGGGCTGGCTTTGGTCGAGCAGCTGGAACTGACTGACTATGATCTGGGCGGCTATTCGCTGGGTGCGCGGACGAGTGTGCGGATGCTGGCGCGCGGGGCGACGCCGCGCCGTGTGATCCTGGCGGGCATGGGGTTGCGCGGGCTGGTGCAGACGCTCGACAAGGGCGGCTATTACAGGAATGTCCTCAATAACCTCGGCACGTTCGAGCGTGGCACGTCGGAATGGATGACGGAGGCTTTCCTCAAGACCACCAAGGGCGATCCGGTGGCGATGCTGCATATCCTGAACACCTTTGTCGATACGCCGCGCGACACGATCGCGGCGATCCAGCAGCCGACCGAAATCATCTGCGGCGCGGACGACCGGGACAATGGCGTGGCGCAGGAACTGGCCGACCTGCTGCCCAACGGTCGCTATGTCGAGATACCGGGCAATCATATGAACGCCGTCACCCGCAAGGAAATGGGGCAGGCGATGGTCGATTTCCTGACCGCTTGACTGTATCGCCCGGCCAAGTCACCTTCCCTTCATAAGCCTATGAGGGGAATTCCCATGAAAATCGCCATCTCGCTTGCCGCACTTGCGGCCGCGCTTACTGCATCGCCTGTCCTTGCCCAGCAGGCTCCTGCGCCCACCGCAGCTGAGGCCGAAGCCTTCCTCGCCAAGGCGGAAAAGGCGATGTTCGATCATTCGCTGATCTCCAGCCGCGCCGACTGGGTCAATTCCACCTATCTGAGCGATGATAGCGACGCGGTCGCCGCCTATTTCGGGGCGATCCGCACGTCGATGAATGTCGATTACGCGCTGGAAGCCGCCAAATATGCGACCGCGCCGGGCCTGTCAGTGGAAACCAGGCGCCGCCTGGACCTGTTGCGCACCGCGCTGACGCTGCCCGCGCCGACAGCGCCGGGCGCAGCGCAGGAACTCAACGACCTCGCGACCCGGCTCCAGTCCGCCTATGGCAAGGGGAAGGGGACGCTGAAAGGGCAGCCGATCAACGGCAGCGACATTGAAGAGCAGATGGGAAATAACCGTAACCCCGAAGAGCTGAAGGAAATGTGGGTCAGTTGGCACGACAATGTCGGCGCGCCGATGCGGGGCGATTATGCCAAGCTGTTCGATATCGCCAATGCCGGGGCCAAGGAATTGGGCTTTGCCGATACCGGCGCGATGTGGCGGTCCAAATATGACATGCCCGCCGATGATTTCGCCAAGCTGACCGACAAGATATGGGCAGAGGTCAAGCCGCTCTATGACCAGCTGCATTGCTACACCCGCACCAAGCTGAACGAGAAATATGGCGATGCGGTGCAGCCTGCATCCGGTCCGATCCGTGCCGACCTTCTCGGCAATATGTGGGCGCAATCCTGGGGCAATATCTATGATGTCGTGGCGCCCAAAGGGGCGGGCGATCTGGGTTATGATGTGGGCGAATTGCTGAAGGCCAAGGGCTATGTCGAAACCCGCCCCGGTCAGGTCGATACCCCCGACACGCCCGAACAGCAGCGTCGCGGCTATTGGGAAAAGCAGATGTTCAAGATTGGCGAGGGTTTCTATTCCTCGCTGGGCTTTGCGCCGCTGCCCGCGACCTTCTGGGACCGGACCCAGTTCATCAAGCCGCTGGACCGCGAAGTCGTCTGCCATGCGTCGGCCTGGGACCTGGACAATAAGGACGATATTCGCGTCAAAATGTGTACGAAGGTCAATAGCGACGACTTCGTGACCATCCATCACGAACTGGGCCATAATTATTACCAGCGCGCCTATCAGAAGCAGAAGCCGCTCTATCTGGACGGCGCCAATGATGGTTTCCATGAAGCGATCGGCGATTTTGTCGCCCTGTCGATCACGCCGGACTATCTGGTGAAGATCGGCCTGCTGGATGCTGCCAAGGTGCCGGGACCGGACAAGGACATCGGCCTGTTGCTGCGGCAGGCGATGGACAAGGTCGCTTTCCTGCCGTTCGGCCTGCTGGTCGACAAGTGGCGCTGGGGTGTGTTCAGCGGCACGATCCCGCAAAGCCAGTATGAAAAGGGCTGGACGGACCTGCGCCGCCAGTATCAGGGCATCGTCCCGCCCGTGTCCCGCGATGAAACGAAGTTCGATGCGGGCGCCAAGTTCCATATTCCCGGAAACACGCCTTATACCCGCTATTTCCTGGCGGGTATTTTGCAGCAGCAATTTTACGAAGCGGCCTGCAAACAGGCGGGCTGGAAGGGGCCGCTCCACCGCTGTTCCTTCTATGGAAACAAAGACGTAGGGGCCAAACTCAATGCGATGCTGGAAATGGGCGCTTCCAAGCCCTGGCCCGATGCGTTGCAGGCATTTACCGGCACGCGCGAGATTTCAGGCAAGGCGATGACCGCCTATTTCGCGCCGTTGCAGAAATGGCTGGTCCAGCAGAATAAGGGCAAGTCTTGCGGCTGGTAATCGCCAAGTAAAGTCAGTAAAGGGCCGGCCCGTGGACCCGGCGATCATCATCATTGCTTTGCTCTTCTTCACCAGCGTCATCATGGCGCTGGCGATGGGCGTGGCGTGGCTACACTTCGGGCGACAGCGTCATGTGTTGAGCTGGGCGCTCTCCTATGGTGCGGCGATGGTGCAATGGGTTGCCAATGCGGGTGGCATTGCCCTGAAAAGCGGGCCGCTCATGGCGCTGGCAGCGGTGTGCATCGTGATCAGCGGCACGCTGGTCGTGGCGGGCGTGCGCCAGCGGTCGGGACAGAGTGTGCCATGGCCGCTGATGATCGGCGCGGGATCGGTCGTGGCTGTCGGCGGCATTTACGCAGCGATGACCCACGATCGATCGCTTCAGGGCATGATCGTGCCGGGCTATGTCAGCATATTGATGCTGTGTTCGGCCGCCGCACTCTGGCCGCGCGAACGTCGTTTCAACACACCTGAAATGGCGTTTTTCACCATGTTCCTGCTGTTCGCGCTGTTTGAATCGGCTTTGGTGTTCAGCGCCGCCAGCAGTTGGGGGAAGCCTCCGGCGACGGGACTGGCAACCTATCGCGCGATATTGGGTCTTGGCCTGCCGTCCCTCTATGTCGGCATGGGCGTCGCAGCGGTGATGGTCGTGGCGGGTGATCTGGCGCATCAGTTGCGGCGACAGATGCGGCATGATCCGCTGACCAACGTCCTCAACCGGCGCGGGCTGGACGAGGCGGCGGCGCGCGCCATCGCCAATGCCCGGCGTTACAATCGGCCGCTGGCGCTGGTGGTATGCGATCTGGACGGGTTCAAGGCGCTGAATGACGGTCATGGCCATATCGCCGGGGACGCTGCCTTGCGCGGTTTTGCCCAGTTGCTGACCAGCGCGGTCCGGCGCGGCGACATTGTTGCGCGCATGGGCGGCGATGAATTCGGCCTGCTGCTGGTGGAGACCGCCGCCGCCGCCGCCGCTGACGTCATGGAGCGGGTGCGCGCCGAAATCACCTGCCTGACCTTGCCCCGCGCACCACAGGTCCACCTGCGCGCCAGTTTTGGCGTGGCGGAATTGCAAGCGGGCGACGAACAACTGGACGATATGGTCGCCCGTGCCGACGCCGCGCTCTACGATGCCAAGCGCGACGGCAAGGATCGCGTTGCTATCTGGCGCGCCGCCGACTGATCATCGGAATGGCGGTTCGTTGAACGCACGCAGCTTGCGGCTGTGCAGTTTCGCGCCCCCTTCACGCAGCAATTCGCAGGTCATGAGGCCGACGCGCAAATGGCTGGCAATCGCTTCTTCATAGAAGCGATTGGCCTGCCCTGGCAGCTTGAGTTCGCCGTGGATCGGCTTGTCGGATACGCACAGCAGCGTGCCATAGGGGACGCGGAACCGATAGCCTTGCGCCGCGATGGTCGCCGATTCCATGTCGATGCCGACTGCTCGCGACAGGCTGAAGCGCAGGGCCGAGCTGGAATAGCGCAATTCCCAGTTGCGATCGTCGGTGGTGACGACCGTGCCGGTTCGCAGCCGACGCTTGAAATCTTCCGGGTCGCGACCGCCCAATACCGCTTCTGCCGCCTGCGCCATCGCCACCTGCACTTCGGCGATGGCCGGGACCGGGATTTCGGGCGGGAGCATGGCGTCCAGCACCTTGTCATCGCGCAGATAGGCGTGCGCCAGTACATAGTCGCCGATCCGCTGGCTGGGCCGCAGCCCGCCGCAATGGCCGATCATCAGCCAGGCTTCGGGCCGCAAGACGGCCAGATGATCGCAGATCGTCTTGGCATTGGATGGGCCGACGCCAATATTGACCAGCGTGATGCCGCTGCCGTCGGGCGCGATCAGATGATAGGCTGGCATCTGATGCTTGCGCCAGGCGCTGTCGGCGATCATCTGCGCCGGATCGGCCGTTTCCGGGGTCACATAGACGCCGCCTGCGCCCGACAGCGCGGTGAAGCGGCTACCCTCCCGCTGTAATTCCGCGCAGGCCCAGGCGACAAATTCATCCACATAGCGATGATAGTTGGTGAACAATATGTAGCTTTGCACATGATCGGCGGGCGTGCCGGTATAATGTTTGAGGCGCGCGAGCGAAAAGTCCGTGCGCAGCCCGTCGAACAGTGCCAGCGGCCGATCGCCATCCGCATCGGGCATGAAGAGGCCATCGGCAATCTCGTCGCCAATCTCGGCCAGTTCGGTCGTGGGGAAATATCGCGCCAGTTCGGTCGGCGGCGTACCGTCAAGCGCGCCCATGTCCAGCCCGTCCAGCACATAGGGAAAGGGGATTTCCTGGTCGCTCAAGCCCGTTTCGACCGTCACTCCATAGTCGCGGACGAGCAGGTCGATCTGTTCGGCGAGATATTCGGCAAACATCGCGGGACGGGTGATGGTGGTGACGTAACGGCCTGGCTTGGACAGGCGGGCGAAGGAACGACCGGGCGGCGGCGCGTCGCTGTCCCCATGATAGATGATCCGCAATTCGGGATAGCAGAAACGCTGGTCTTGCCGAGCTTGCGGCGGCGGTATGCTGCCGTCTCGGCCATAAGCACGCATGGCGTCGCGCAATGTGTCGATGGATGTCTGGTAGAGGCGGTCCAGTTGCGCGACCGTGGCGCTGCCGATGCTTTGTGTCATCGCCCCCTGTTACCGCAGTTGCGTGACGGATGAAAGTCGGCGCGCGATCAAAAACGCGCGCCGACCTTTTCGAGTCAGAGCTGGCCCAGCATATGGTCGGCCGACGACAGCTTGAAGTCGCCGGGGGCTTCGACATTGAGTTCGGCCACGACACCGTCCTTGACGATCATCGAGAAACGCTGGCCGCGCTGGCCCAGGCCGAATTTGCTGCCATCCATGGTCAGGCCCACGGCCTGCGCGAAATCGCCATTGCCATCGGCCAGCATCGTCACCTTGCCATCGGCACCGGCAGACTTGCCCCATGCGCCCATGACGAAGGCGTCGTTGACGGCGGTGCAGGCGATTTCATCGACGCCCTTGCCCTTGAGTGCGTCGGCCTTGTCGATGAAGCCGGGCAGATGCTTGGCCGAACAGGTCGGCGTAAACGCGCCGGGAACGGAAAAGACCGCAACGGTCCGGCCCGCGAAATATTCATCCGACGGCACGGCCTCCGGGCCATTTTCCGTCATCTTCGTGAAGGTCGTGCTGGGAAGGCGGTCGCCTTTGGTAATGGTCATGCATCTTCTCCTAAAACTGACGATGGCGCAGGTCGTTGCTGCCGGGCGCACTGTCAAGAGCCGGGACGGAATATGCTGCCTGATCCTTGGCATCACCCTGTCTTTGTCTATATTCCGATCATGGACCAGACGACTTTTTTCGGCGGGCATTTTCTGCTCGCGCTTCCCGGCATGGCTGACCTGCGCTTCGATCATAGCGTGGTCGCGCTGTGCGTCCATGACGCCGACGGCGCGATGGGCATTGCGGTTGGGGAGGAGATGGAGGGGGTGAGCCTGCATGGCCTGCTCGACAGCTTCGATATCGATGGCAGCGCAATTCCCGACAGGCCGGTGCTGCGCGGCGGTCCGGTCGAGCCGCGACGCGGTTTCGTTCTCCATTCGCTCGACTGGTCGGGTCAGGATATGGTGCAGGTCGGCGGGCAATGGGGCCTGTCCGGCTCGCTCGACATATTGAAAGCGATTGCGCAGGGGCGGGGACCAAGCCGCTATCTCGTCGCGCTGGGCTATGCCGGATGGGGGTCGGGACAGCTAGAACGCGAGATGACGAGCGACAGCTGGTTCCTGGCGCCGGGCAAGGCGGACTTGCTGTTCGACGTACCGGCCCATCGCAAATGGGCCGCATCCTATGCGGCGGCCGGCGTCGATTCGTCGCATCTGGTCCGCGGGGCCGGGTCGGCCTGACGCGGCTTCCGATGGCCAATAGCGCTAGCACATAAAGAAATCTTTATATTGAGTTGCCACGGGCGGCGGCGGTTGGTAAAGCGCTTGCCATCGCCGCCGCCCGGACTTTTTTTCCAGCGGTACAGGCATCATTTCAAGTTTACGGAGACACGACCGTGGCCACCGCTTCCGCCACCCTGGCGCAGGATTATGTGATCGCCGATATCGCCCTGGCCGATTTTGGCCGCAAGGAAATGGATATCGCCGAAACCGAAATGCCGGGCCTGATGGCCCTGCGTGCGGAATTCGGCCCGTCGCAGCCGCTGAAAGGCGCGCGCATAACCGGGTCGCTGCATATGACGATCCAGACCGCCGTGCTGATCGAAACGCTGACCGCGCTGGGCGCGCAGGTTCGCTGGGCGACCTGCAACATCTATTCGACGCAGGATCATGCCGCCGCCGCGATCGCCGCGTCGGGCGTGCCGGTGTTCGCCATCAAGGGCGAAACGCTGCAGGAATATTGGGACTATGTCGAACGCATCTTCGACTGGCACAATGATCCGTCGGGCGTGTGCAACATGATCCTGGACGATGGCGGCGACGCCACCATGTTCGCCCTGTGGGGCGCGCGGGTCGAGGCGGGAGAAGAGCTGTTCACCCCGTCGAACGAGGAAGAAGAAATCTTCTGTTCGGTGCTGAAGCGCGTTCTTGCCGAACGTCCCGGCTTCCTGACCAAGACGGTCGCCGCCATCAAGGGTGTGTCGGAAGAAACCACCACCGGCGTGCATCGCCTCTATGAGCTGGCCAAGAAGGGCAAGCTGCCTTTCCCCGCCATCAACGTGAATGACAGTGTCACCAAGTCGAAGTTCGACAATCTTTACGGCTGCAAGGAATCGCTGGTCGACGCGATCCGTCGCGGCACCGACGTTATGCTGGCCGGCAAGGTCGCCTGCGTCGCTGGCTTTGGTGACGTCGGCAAGGGCTCGGCCGCTTCGCTCCGCAACGGTGGCGCGCGCGTGCTGGTGACCGAAGTCGATCCGATCTGCGCGTTGCAGGCGGCGATGGAAGGCTATGAAGTCGTGACGATGGAAGAGGCCGCCCCGCGCGCCGACATTTTCGTCACCGCGACCGGCAATGAAGGCGTCCTGACCGTCGATCATATGCGCGCGATGAAGAATATGGCGATCGTGTCCAACATCGGCCATTTCGACAGCGAGATCGAGATTGCGGGCCTCCAGAACTTCAAATGGACCGAGATCAAGCCGCAGGTGGACGAGGTCGAATTCCCCGATGGCAAGAAGATCATCGTCCTGTCGAAGGGCCGTCTGGTCAATCTGGGCAATGCCACCGGCCACCCCAGCTTCGTCATGTCGGCCAGCTTCACCAACCAGACGCTGGCGCAGATCGAGCTGTGGACCAAGAGCGAGCAGTATAAGAATGAGGTCTATGTCCTGCCCAAGCATCTGGACGAGAAGGTCGCCGAACTGCATCTGGAAAAGCTGGGCGTGAAGCTCACCAAGCTGAGCCAGAAACAGGCCGACTATATCGGCGTGCCGGTCGAAGGGCCGTTCAAGCCCGACCATTACCGCTACTGATCAGGCAAAAGGGGGAGGGCGATGCCTTCCCCCTTTTTTCATTGCCCTTCGTTAGTAGGGGCAATTCTTTGCATCGCCTTCTTCCCGCTGCGCCCGACTTGCGTTAGTCCCGGTGCGATTATGGATAGCGACGGGCAGGTTCGGCCGAAATGGGAGCAGAGGGCGCAATGACGCTGACCCCCATGGCCGCCATCATATTGGGTATCGTGCTGGCCCTGTGGCTGGGGGGCGCCGTGTGGGCGCTCGCCACCGGCCAGCGGATGCGGCGCGAGGGGATGCAGGCACAGGGCAAGCTTGATCGGCTCGCCATGCTGCTGGCTTCCGCGCCTGCCGCGCCGGTGGTCATTCACCCCGACGGCAGGCTGGAGGCGGCCGATCGCCTCGCCAAATGGCTGGGCAAGCCCCGCGTGCCGACCTTTGCTTCTGAACTGACCGCTACGGACGGTGGGCTGGAACCCGACGATGCCGCAGCGCTGGCGCGCGAGATCGCGTCGGCGCAAAAGGCGGGCAAGAGCTTTGCCTTGCCCGTGCGGGGCGTTGGCTCGTCGCGGCTGTTGCTCGTGCGCGGCGCACCTGCCGCGCCCGCTCTGGCGTCCAACGGCGGTGTCGTGCTGTGGATTTTCGACGCGACTGACAGCCAGTCTGAAATTCAGGCGCTCAAAGGCCAAGTCGATCAGTTGCGCGATGCGCTGGAGGCTTTGGCGGGTCTGGTCGAAGCCGCGCCCTTCCCGATGTGGCACCGCACCCCCGACCTGCGCCTCAGCCTCGTCAACAGCGCCTATGTTCGCGCGGTGGACGGCGCCGATGCGCGCGAAGTGATTGGCAGCGGCGTGGAACTGGTCGAGGCGGTGAGCGGATTGACTCCGCAAGCCGCCGCTGCCGATGCGCTGGCGCGGGGCGAGCCGGTCGAGCGCATGGTCCCGGCTACCATCGACGGCGAACGGCGCACCATGCGCGTGGTCGATGTGCCGCTGGGCGAGGCCGGAGTGGCTGGCTATGCGGTCGATCAACATGAGCTGGAACAGGCGCGGGTCGAGCACCGCCGTCTGGAGGCGGCGCAGCGCGATTTGCTGGATCGCTTGTCCGCTGGCGTCGCGCGCTTTGGTCCTGACCGGGCGCTACGTTTCTGGAACCAGCCCTTCATCAGCCTGTTCGGCCTGCATCAGGAGCAATTGGCTGACGCGCCCCTGTTCGAGCGGGTGCTGGACCAGATGCGCGATGCCCGCCGCCTGCCCGAACATCGCGACTTTCCCGCCTGGCGCGGGGAACGGCGCGACTGGTTCCTGTCGCCCGATCCGGTCGAGGAAAACTGGCTGTTGCAGGACGGCACCCATTTGCGCGTCTATGCCCAGCCGCTGCCCGACGGCGGCCTGCTGCTGATCTTCGAGGATCGCACCGAGCAGGTGCAGCTGTCGAGCGCACGCGACACGCTGCTGCGGGTGCGGACGGCGACGTTCGACAATCTGTTCGAATCGATCGGCGTTTTTTCGTCCGATGGCCGCCTCCAAATGTGGAACAGCCGTTTCCGCACCGTCTGGGGCGCGGACGAGGACATGCTGGCTACCCATCCGCGTATCGATGATCTGATGCGCGCGGTGCAGGAACGCCTGGCCAAGCCGCAACAGTCCAATCTGGTGCGCGAACTGGTCCGCGCCGCGACGGTCGAGCGCAAGCAGCGGATTGGCCATGTCGGTTTTGCCGACGGACGCATTTTTGAATTTGCCGCCATCCCGCTGCCCGATGGCAACGCGCTTTTCACCATGCTCGACGTGACTGACAGTCGCCGTGTCGAACAGGTGCTGCGCGACCGCAACGTGGCGCTGGAGCAGGCCGATGAGGTCAAGACCGCCTTCGTCACCAATATGAGCTATGAATTGCGCACGCCGCTGACGACGATCGCCGGGTTCGCCGAGATGATGAGCGCGGGCTATGCCGGGGAACTCAGCGCATCGGCCAAGGACTATGTCGACGGAATCCTGCAAAGCACGGGGCGGCTGTCGATGCTGATCGACAATGTGCTGGACCTGACGCAGGGCGAGGCCGGGACATTGCCGATCGACCGCGCGCCAGTCGATTTGGCGGCAGTCGCCCGCGCGAGCGCCGATCGCGTCCGAACCGACGCGAAGGCGAAGGGGATTGATCTGGCGGTGACGATAGAGGCCAGCCTTGGTCAGGTGCAGGGGGACGCCCGCCGGATCGGGCAAGCGATCGACCATCTCCTCGAAAACGCCGTGCGTTATTGCGGCAAGAGCGCGCGCGTGTTGCTGCATGGCGATGGCGGGGCGGATCGTGCGCGGATCGTCATTTCCGACAATGGGCCGGGCATTTCCGTCGCGCAGCAGAAACTGTTGTTCGATCCAGCCGCCCGCGCCGGACAGGCGCGCACCGGGGGCAAGGCCGGGATCGGCCTGCCGCTGGCCCGCCAACTGGCGCAGGCGCATGGCGGGACGCTGGAGTTGGTATCGCAGGCCGGGCAGGGGACGATGGTGGTGATCGAGCTGCCGCGTGGCTGAGGCGGTGGTGTATCTGGCGGATGAAGCCGCGATGCTCGATTTGGGCCATCGCATCGCCATCCATGTGCGAATCGGCGATGTCATCGCGCTGGAAGGCGGGCTTGGCGCGGGCAAGACGACATTGGCGCGCGGCATATTGGAGGCATTGGGGCTGGCGGGCGAAGCGCCCAGTCCGAGCTTTGCCATCGTCCAGCCTTATGACGTACCTGAAGTGCGGCTGTCGGTCGCGCATGTCGATCTCTATCGGCTCGACACACCGGAGGATACGGAGGAACTGGCGCTGGGCGACTATCTGATGGACAGCCTTCTCATCATCGAATGGCCCGACCGGCTCGGCGCGCGACTATGGTCCCATGCACTGCGTTTGACCATCACGATCGAGGCGGATGGCGCTCGGCGCTTGACAGCGGACGTGCCCGACGCTTGGACGGACCGATGGTCACAGATATGATCCCCCCCGCCGCCGCGCCCGCTTTCCTTGGCCAAGCCGGATGGGGTGATGCCGCCATCGTGCCACTGGCCGGGGACGCTTCGTTCCGCCGCTATTTCCGCGTCATCGACGGCGGGCGCCGCGCGGTGCTGATGGACGCACCGCCACCGCATGAAGACCCGCGCCCGTTCATCACGATCGCCGAACATTTGCTGGAAGATGGCTTTGCCGCGCCACGGATATTGGCACGCGACCTGGAACAGGGGCTGGTGCTGATCGAGGATTTCGGGGACCTGCGGGTCAAGGAGCATGTGGACGATCAGCCGGATGCGGAGCTGGCGGTCTATGGCCGCGCGATTGATCTGCTGGCCGACCTCCACCGCCTGCCCGCCGCGCCGGTGCCGCCTTATGAGCGGGCGGTCTATCAGCGCGAGGTCGGATTGCTAACGGAATGGTATTGCCCAGCGATCGGACTGACGGTTGATAGCGATGCCTATACCGCTGCGTGGGACGCGGTGCTGCCGATCGTTGAACAGTCGGCCAGCCCGACCGTCACCGTGTTGCGTGATTATCATGCGGAAAATATCATGCTGATCGACCGGGCGACGTCGCATGGCCTTGGCCTGCTCGATTTTCAGGACGCACTGGCCGGGCATCCGGCCTATGATCTGGTGTCGCTGTTGCAGGATGCGCGGCGCGACGTGCCGCCGCAGGTCGAGGCGGCGATGCTGGCGCGTTACAAGGCAATTGCTGCGCCACCCGATGATTTCGACGCCGCCTATGCGGTGCTGGGGGCGCAGCGGAACGCCAAGATCATCGGCATCTTCACCCGCCTGTGGCAGCGCGACGGCAAGCCGCGTTATTTGAGCTTCCTGCCGCGCATGTGGGGATTGCTGGAGCGCGACCTGGCCCACCCCGCGCTGGCCCCGGTGGCGCAGTGGTTCGCTGCCAACATACCGGCTGATCAGCGCCATGATGCGCTGGCGGAGTTTGCGCCCGCATGATCGACACGGCGATGCTGATGGCGGCGGGCCTTGGCAAGCGGATGCGTCCGCTCACTGCTACCCGGCCCAAGCCGCTGGTCAAGGTGGCGGGTAAACCGCTGATGGACCATGCGCTCGACCGGCTGGAAGCGGGCGGCATCCGCAAGGTGGTGGTCAATGTCCATTATCTCGCCGACACGGTCGAGGCGCATCTGCGCACGCGCAAGGGCGGCATGGAATTCGTCATATCCGACGAGCGCGCCAAATTGCTGGAGACCGGTGGTGGCCTGATGCATGCCGCGCCGCTGCTGGGCGACAAGCCGTTTTTCTGCGCCAATAGCGACAATCTGTGGATCGACGGTCCGCAGGAGACTTTGGATATGATGCAGCGCATCTGGAACCCGGACAGGATGGATGCGCTGCTGCTGCTCGTCCCGCTGGCGCGCGCCCATTGCCATTCAGGGCCGGGCGATTTTCATATGGATGCCGGGGGCCGCCTGACCCGGCGAAAGACTGCCCATGTCGCGCCGTTCGTCTTTACGGGGGTGCAGATATTGTCGCCCTCTCTGTTGCGCGATCCCCCCGCTGACATGTTTTCGACCAATATTTTCTGGAACCGGGCGATCGAGGCGGGGCGGCTTTATGGCGTCTCGCATCAGGGGCTGTGGTTCGATGTCGGCACGCCCAAGGCCATCCCCGTCGTGGAATCCATGATCACCCATGGGTGATCGCGGGCGCCCCGCGCTATTTTCCATTCCGGCGCATCGCGCCTTTTCCGATGCGCTGGTCGCTGGCCTGCTGGCGCGCCATGGCGGCGATCCGATGGCGCTGGCGCAGGGCATGATCCTGTTGCCCAGCAACCGCGCGGTGCGGGCGGTTAGCGATGCCTTCGTGCGGGCGTCGGGTGGCGGGCTGTTGCTGCCGCGGCTGGTGGCGATCGGCGACCCGGACATTGGCGAGCAGGTCGGCAGCGCGCTCGATCCGCTGGGGGAAGGGGAGGCACTGCCGCCCGCGATTGCGCCAATGCGCCGCCAGATGATCCTGGCGCGGATGGTACAGCAAGTGAAGGGCGACATTGACGCGGGCCAGGCGCTGCAACTGGGGCAGGCGCTGGGCGCGGTGCTGGACCAGATGCAGGTGGAGCGGGTGCCGGTGACGGCCTTGCGCGAGCTTACCCTGTCCGACGAATTGTCGCGGCACTGGCAGACGTCGCTGCATCTGTTCGAGATCGTCATTGCCCGCTGGCCGGACGAGCTGGCGCGGCTGGGCTGCATGGACCTGACCGAGCGGCGCAACCGGCTGTTCGACCGGCTGGCGGCGCGCTGGCGAGACCATCCGCCGACGGGTTTTGTCGTGGCGGCCGGCATTTCCACGACTGCCCCTGCGGTTGCCGGGCTGCTGCGGCGGATTGGCGAGATGCAAGGTGGCATGGTCGTGTTCGCCGGGCTTGACCAGCATATGGACGACGCGGCGTGGGAGGCGATCGGTCCGTTCGATCCCGATCCGGTCACCGGCCATGCCCCTGCCGGGCATGAGAGCCACCCGCAATATGCGCTAAAACGCCTGCTCCACGTCATGAGCGCGACCCGCGACGACGTGGCGCAATGGCGCTGGGGCAGCGAACATGATGCGCGGGCGGTGCGCGGGCGCAATATCTCCAACGCGATGCTGCCGCCGAAACTCACCAGCCGGTGGCGCGACCTCAAGACGGCGGATCGGTCGCTGGCGGGGGTTGCGGCGCTGGAAGTCGCGACGCCGGGCGAGGAGGCGCAGGCCATCGCCATCGCGCTGCGTGAGGCGCTGGAGACGGAGAAGCGCACTGCTGCGCTGGTCACGCCCGACCGCCAACTGGCGACGCGGGTGTCCGCGCATCTGAAGCGATGGGGCATTGAGGCGGACGATTCGGCGGGCCTGCCGCTGTCACGCCTGCCGCCCGGCACATTGCTGATCGCCATGGCGCAGGCGGTGGCGGAGCGGTTCGCGCCGGTGCCGCTGCTGACATTGCTCAAGCATCCGCTGGTCATGCGGGGCGAGGGGCGACTGGCTTGGCTGGACGGGGTGCGGGCGCTCGACCTGTTGTTGCGGGGACCAAGGCCGCAGGCGGGGCTGGTGGGCATCGATATGCTGATGGTTGCGCGGGAGGATGACCGGCAGCGTGTCCTGCGTGATCAGGTGCGCGAATGGTGGCCCGCCGCGCGCGCGTTGCTGGAGCCGCTGGAAAGGGCCTTTGGCGTTGCGACCGATCTGGCCGGGCAACTGGCTGCGATCCGCGAGCAGGCGGGTGTGCTGACGGGAGATGCAGTCTGGGCCGGGCATCAGGGCCATGCCGCCGCCGATCTGTTCGCCGAAATGGAGGCCGCCGCCGACGAAGGGCCGCGTCAGGCGGATGTTCGCGCGCTGCCGGTGCTGCTCGACCATATGCTGGGCGGGGTGTCGGTGCGTCCGCCGCAGGGAGGGCATCCCCGCATCGCGATATTGGGCCTGATCGAGGCGCGGCTGGTGCAGGCGGACCTGATGATATTGGGTGGTCTCAACGAAGGCACCTGGCCAGGCCTGCCCGCTCCCGATCCGTGGCTGGCACCGCGCATCCGGCGCGAACTGGGCTTGCCGGGGGTGGAGACGCGCATTGGCCTGGCCGCGCATGATTTCGCCAGTGCGCTGGGCGCGCCGCATGTGCTGATCACCCGTGCGCGGCGGGGGAGCGGTGGCCCGGCGGTGGCGTCGCGGCTGTGGTTGCGATTGAAGGCCATGGCCGGGCCGCAATGGAAGGTGGCGGATCGCTATGCGGCATTGGCGCGGGGGCTGGACACGCCTGCAACGCATAATCCCGTTGGCCGTCCCGCGCCTGCGCCACCGGTTTCAGCCCGCCCGACCGTCATTCCCGTCACCGATGTCGACCGGTTGAAGGCTGACCCTTACGCATTCTATGCCCGGCGCGTGCTGCGGCTGGCGCGGCTCGATCCGGTCGATGCGGATGCCGGGCCAGCCTGGCGCGGGACGGCGGTGCATGACATCCTCCAGCATTGGGCGGAGGCGGGAACGTTGGACCCCGCCGATCTGGAAGCGCGCGCCCGCGCCATGTTCGACCGGCCCGAAGTCCATCCACTGCTGCGCGCGCTATGGCAACCGCGCCTGATCGAGGCAATCCGCTGGATCGCGGCGGAGGTCGTGCGGGACAAGGCGGAAGGGCGCGCCATCCTTGCGGTCGAGAAGGAAGGGCGGGCCGACATTGCCGACGTCACGCTGATGGGGAAGGCCGACCGGATCGACCGGCTGTCCGATGGCACGCTGGGCATCATCGATTATAAGACGGGCAAGCCCCCCAGTGCGCGGCAGGTGAAGGCGGGCTTCGCGCTGCAACTGGGCCTGTTGGGCGTGATTGCCGAGCATGGCGGGTTTGAGGGCATCGATGGCCAGAAGGTCGCTGGCGGCTTTGAATATTGGTCGCTGGCCAAGAAGGGTGACCAGTTTGGCTATCGCGAAAGCCCGGTCGATCCGCTGGGCAAGCGCGACAAGATCGTCACGGCAGACTTCACGATGGACGTCTATGCGCAGTTCGAGGAGCTGGCGCAGGCCTTCCTGCTCGGCACCACGCCTTTCCGTGCGGAGATCAACCCCGAAGTCGCCAATTATGGCGATTATGACCAGCTGATGCGGCTGGAGGAATGGTATGGCCGCGACGATGGCTAAGGGGCTGGAACCCTTGCTGGGCAATCAGGCCCGCGCCGCTGCGCCCGACGCCCATGTCTGGCTGTCGGCATCGGCGGGGACGGGCAAGACCCATGTGCTGACCGCGCGCGTGTTTCGCCTGCTGCTGCAAGGGGTGCGGCCGGAAAATATCTTGTGCCTGACCTTTACCAAGGCGGGCGCTGCGGAAATGGCCGATCGCATCCATGACCGGCTCGCCGCCTGGGTGCAGATGGATGACAAGGGGCTTTTTGGCGATCTAGAGGCGTTGGGCGAGGAGTCCGGGCCTGACGCGCGCGACTTTGCCCGGCGGCTGTTCGCCGAAGTGCTGGAATCGACCGGCGGCGGGCTGCGTATCCAGACGATCCACGGCTTTTGCCAGCAATTGCTGACCGCCTTCCCGCTGGAGGCGGACCTGACGCCCGGTTTCAGCCCGCTCGACCAGCGGGAGCAGACCAACCTGGCCCGGCAGACGCTGGCCGACATGGTCGTGCGGGCGCATGAGACAGGCGACGAAGCCCTGTTCGCGGCGTTGCAGGCGATCAGCCTGCGGCTGGGAGAGGGCGGGGCGGAGAGCTATCTTCTGCGCTGCGCCGCCAGGGTCGAGGCGCTCGACGCACTGCCGGATGCGATTACGCCTTGGATCATGGCGGAACTGGGATTGCCGGATGGCGACATCGATCAATGGCTGGCGGATCAATGCGACGATGCCAGCTTCGACATGCGGACGCTGGAGCAGATCGTGCAGGCCAATGTGCAGTGGGGCAAGGGTCGTGGGCTGGAGCGCTGCGACCGGATAGCCGCATGGCGCGCGCTCGATCCGGCCGGACGCGCTGCCACCCTGACCGACTTGCATCGCGCCTGGGCCAAGGCGGATGGCGACATCATGCTGACAAAGGGGTGGGTGCCGCCGGTAGACGGCTATGCGGAGATGGCGACGCGGCTGTATGACCGTTGCGGCGAACTCATCGCGATGAAGCTGCGCGCCGATTATGCCGCGCTGCTCGGGCAGGCGCTCCATGCCGGGCGGGCTTATGCCCGGGCCTATGCGCAGGCCAAGCGGCTGGCGGGGGCGGTGGATTTCGACGATCTGATCGCCCGCGCCGCCGCGTTGCTGGAGCAGGACGGGATTGCCGAGTGGATCCGTTACAAGCTGGACCAGCGGATCGACCATATATTGGTCGATGAGGCGCAGGATACCAACGCGGCGCAATGGCGGATCGTGCGGACGCTGGCGGAAGAGTTTTTCGCAAGCGAGTGGCAGCCGGGCGACAAGGTGCGGACCATCTTCACCGTGGGCGATTTCAAGCAGGCGATCTTTGGTTTTCAGGGGACCAGCCCGGCCAATTTCGCCGCCGCGCAAATCTTGTTCCAGCGGGACGCGGACAATAGCGGGCATGATTTCCATGACCTGTCACTCGACCGCAGTTTTCGGTCCACCCCAGCGGTGCTGGACGTGGTGGATCGCACCATTTCCACCCTGCGCGCCGAGCGGCTGGGGCTGGAGGCAGGCGACGTCCATCATATCAGCGCCAACCGGCATCCGGGCGAGGTGATGTTGTGGAAGCCGGTGGTGGCCAATCTGTCCGAGGATGCCGAGGGCGAGGAAGATTGGGCGGCCGATCAGGAGCGGGTGCTGGCGCAGAAGATCGCGCAGCAGATCAAACAGTGGATCGACGATGGCGTGATGCTGGAAAGCCGGGGGCGGCCGGTGCGGGCGGGGGACATCATGATCCTGGTCCGACGGCGCAGCGAACTGGCGCGGCTGATCGTGGCGCGGCTGTATGAGGAAAAGGTGGCGGTCGCGGGGATCGATCGGTTGCGGCTGAATGCGCCGCTGGCGGTGCGCGATCTGCTGGCGGCGCTGCGCTTTGCGGTGCAACCCGACGACGAGTTGAACATGGCGTCGCTGCTGGTGTCGCCGCTGATCGGCTGGACCCAGGACGAGCTGATGCGCCGGCTGATCGGGCGCAAGACCGGGCTGTGGCGGCACCTCAACCAGACGCTGGACGATGCGACGCTGCGGCCCCTGCGCGATCTGCTGGCGGTGGCGGATTTCACCACGCCTTACCGCTATCTGGAGGCGATCCTGTCCGGGCCGATGGATGGTCGCCGCCGCCTGATCGAGCGATTGGGGGCGGAAGCGGTCGATCCGATCGAGGAACTGCTGAACGCCGCGCTGGCGTTCGAGAGTGACGACCATCCCTCGCTCCAGCGCTTCATCGACTGGTTCGATCGGGGCGAAGTCGACATAGTGCGTGATGCGGCGGCGCAGGGCGACATGCTGCGCCTGCTGACGGTGCATGGGGCCAAGGGCTTGCAGGCGCCGATCGTCATATTGGCCGACGCCTGCCTTGATCCCGATGCGGGCAATCGCGCGGATTCGCTGCTGTGGAACGGCCTGCCGATCCTGCCCCCGCGCAAGCCGGAGCGGCAGGGACCGATTGGCGATGTCGCGGAACAGGCCGCTGCGGTCGAGCGGGAGGAGCATTGGCGGCTGCTCTATGTCGCCCTCACTCGCGCGGAGGAGAAATTGATCGTCGCCGGATCGCTGGGGCCACGGGCGAAGGGCGAGGTGAAGCCCGAAAGCTGGTTCGCGGCGGTCGAGGGGGCGATGGTGTCGCTGGGTGCCGAGTGGGAGGCTGATCCGCTCTGGGGCGCGACGCGGCGCTGGCGCGGGACCGAGGATTTGCCGTCCAGGAAGGCGGAGCCGGAGACGGCAGAGGAACGCACGGCGGCGGACATGCCCGACTGGCTGCGCCAGCCCGCCCCGGTCGAGGCGCGCCCGCCGCGGCCGCTGGCCCCTTCCGCGCCGGTCGAGGATGACGTGCCTTATCCGCCGCCGACCCCGGCGATGCGCGCAGCGGCGGAGCGGGGGCGGTGGCTCCACGCCTTGTTCGAGCGGCTGCCCGGCGTCGAGCCTGAGCGCCGCCGCGACGCTGCGGATCGCTGGCTGGTGCAGCAGGGCGCGGATGATGCCGCCGTCCGGCAGGATGTGATTGCGCAGGCGCTCCGTGTGATCGAAGCACCGGATTTCGCTGATCTGTTCAGCCCCGATGCGCTGGCCGAAGCGCCGATTGCGGCGGTCGTCGGCGAAGCGGTGATCGCTGGTACGGTCGACCGGCTGTGCGTCGGGCCGGACCGCATCCAGCTGGTCGATTTCAAGACTGGCCGCGTCGCGCCGCTGGGCGTGGACGATGTGCCGACCGCGCACGTCCGGCAGATGGCCGCCTATGCCGCCGCGCTAGCGGTGATCTTCCCCGACCGGACGATCGAGGCAGGGCTGCTCTATACCAGCGCGCCGCGCCTCATCATCCTGCCGCCCGCGCTGCTGGCGGCGCACAAGCCGGGCTTTGCGCCCGCGCAGGAGAATTTGCTGCTCTCACCCGTTGAGCGCCATGCGACGACACCCTAGATAGCGCCTCAAGATAAGGAGATTAATGTCATGGCCACCAAGGCAGTTACCGACAGCAGCTTCAAGGCTGACGTGATCGATTCCGACAAGCCCGTGCTTGTCGATTTCTGGGCCGAATGGTGCGGCCCGTGCAAGATGATCGGCCCGGCGCTGGAGGAAATCTCCGACGAACTGGGTGAAAAGATCACGATCGCCAAGGTCAATATCGACGAAAACCCCGACGCGCCCGGTCAATATGGCGTGCGTGGCATTCCGACGATGATCCTGTTCAAAAATGGCGAACCAGCGGCCACCAAGGTCGGCGCTGCACCCAAGAGCGCGCTCAAGAGCTGGATCGAGAGCGTTCTCTAGAGTCTGATGACTTTTCCCTAATCCGTTCGTCCTGAGTAGCCATTGAGCGAAGTCGGAGTCGCAGACGACCGTAGGTCAAATGGCGTATCGAAGGATCAAGCGCAGTGCATGATGCTTCGATACGAGCCTTTGGCAGGCTCAGGCTCTACTCAGCACGAACGGAAGTTATGCAGCCTGAAGTCATCAAACCTTAATCTGATCGTTCCGGGCTTCGTTGTAGAGGCGAGGCCCGGATCATCAGCGGAACAATATCTCCGCCGCCCTGTCCCACAGGCGCGGCGAGGATGCGCCGAGCAGGCCGCGGCGCGTGTCGCCCACGACATAGGGCGTGCCGTCGAGCCGCTGGCAGCAGCCCCCTGCCTCGTTCAGGAATAACGTGCCTGCCGCATGATCCCAGGGCAGGGTGCGCGCGAATACCGACACGTCATTCTGGCCCAGCACCAGCCGGGGATATTGTTCGGCGGCGCAGCGGGGAATATCGACCAGCGCGAACTTGTCCCGCGACCGGCGGGCGATGTCGGCGCGTTCTTCTGCGCTCATGAAATAGACCGCCAGCGCCGCGATTGGCAGATCACCGCCACTTTCGCGCGCCTGCGCCCGCTCGTCATCGATATGACTGCCACCGCCCAGCATGGCGTGACAGAGCCGTCCGCTGATAGGATCGAGGATCCAGCCCGCGAGCGTCGTCCCGGCGTCGGCCAGTGCGATCATGATGCCGAAGGGCGGTTTGCCAGCAGCGAAATTACCAGTGCCGTCGATCGGGTCGATGATCCAGTTGAGACCGTCGCCAGCGCGATCCAGTATCGACGGATCGGCGGCGCAGGCTTCCTCGCCAATGATACCGGCTTCGGGCAGGATGGCAGCGAGACCTTCGGCCAGCCTGATTTCGCTTTCCTTGTCGGCGATAGTGACCAGATCGTCGGCATCCGCCTTGGCACTGATTTCGCTGCTGGCCAAATTCTGGTAACGGGGCATCACGATGTCGCGGGCGACTTCCCGCATCAGCGCGACGACCGGGGCGTGCAGGTCCAGCATCAGCTGCGATAATCCGCGTTGATCGAGATATAGCCATGGGTCAGGTCGCAGGTCCACACCGTCGCGCGGCCTTCGCCCAGTCCCAGATCGACGCCGATGACGATGTCCTGCCCCTTCAGATGCCCGGCGACGGGGGCTTCGTCATAGCCTTCGACCGCCAGCCCGCCGGTCGCCACCTGGGTCGCGCCAAAGCGGATCGATAGCAGGTCGCGATCGGCGGGTTCGCCCGCCTTGCCGATAGCGGCCACGACGCGGCCCCAATTGGCGTCCTCACCAGCGATCGCGGTCTTGACCAGGGGTGAATTGGCGATCGACAGGGCGATGCGGTGGGCGCTCTCATCGCTGGTCGCGCCCTCGACGCTGATCTCCACGAACTTGGTCGCGCCTTCACCATCGCGCACCACCAGATGGGCGAGTTGACGGCACAGGTCCGCCAGCGCGGCGGCAAAGGCGTCCGCGCCTGCATCGTCCATGCTGGTCAGCGGCGCATTGCCCGTCTTGCCGGTCGCGAAAGCCAGCACCGTGTCGCTGGTGGAGGTGTCGCTGTCGACCGTGATGCAGGAGAAAGTCCGCTTGTTGGCGGACGACAGCATGGATTGCAGCAGCGCAGGATCGATCGCGGCGTCGGTGAAGATATAGCCCAGCATCGTCGCCATATCCGGCGCGATCATGCCCGATCCCTTGATGATGCCGACCAGATCGACCCGCGTCTCCCCGATCATGGCGGAGACATGCGCGCCCTTGGCGAAAGTGTCGGTCGTGCCGATGCTGTTGGCGGCATCCTCCCAGCTACAGGGAGCGGCGGCGAAGGCGGCTTCCAGCCCTGCCTCTGCCTTGTCGATCGGCAGCGGCACGCCGATCACCCCGGTCGAGGAGATGAAAATGTCCGATGGCAGGCAGGAAAGGTGATTGGCGACCTTGGCCGCGATCGCCTCCACCGCCGCGCGGCCACGATGGCCGGTAAAGGCGTTGGCATTGCCCGCATTGACCACGAGCGCCCGCGCCGACCCCAGCGGAATGGCGTCCCGGCACCATTCGACTTCGGGAGAGGGGCATTTGCTCTGCGTGGTTACGCCAGCGACCGCTGTGCCGACATCGAGTTCGACATAGGTAAGGTCACACCGCTCCCACGCCTTATATCCGGCGCGAGCGCGGCGGAGGGTCACGCCGGCAATCGAGGGCAGGACCGGGAAGGCGGCGGGGGCGAGGGGGGAGCGATCAGTCATGGCCGTCGCTTAGCGCAATCGCGCCGGTCGTCAAACCAGAGCGAGCGGATTCGCGGTCAAATTTGTTCGCCAGCGTCGCACGCGCCGATCGGCGATTTGATTGACTATCGGCTGAGCGCTCCCTAAATCGCCGCGCATGTCTGCGCGTGGTCCCTGGTCCGGGGCGCGCTTCCCTATTGTGTCAGGAAATTGCATGTTCGGCGCCCTCGCCAAGTCCATCTTCGGATCGTCCAACGAACGCTATGTGAAGTCGCTGGGCAAGATCGTCGACAAGATCGCCTCGTTCGAGCCTGCGATCCAAGCGTTGAGCGATGAGGATCTGACGGCGCAGACGGTGCGGTTCCGCGAACGGCTGGCCGCTGGCGAGACGCTGGACGACCTGCTGCCCGAAGCCTTTGCCACGGTGCGCGAAGCGGCTGTGCGGGTGCTGGGGATGCGGCATTTCGACGTGCAGATGGTGGGCGGCATCGTCCTGCATCGCGGCGAAATCGCCGAAATGCGTACGGGTGAGGGCAAGACGCTGGTGGCGACGCTGGCGACTTACCTCAACGCGCTGGAGGGCAAGGGCGTTCATGTCGTTACCGTGAACGACTATCTGGCCAGCCGCGACTGCGAATGGATGGGGCAGGTCTATCGTTTCCTGGGCCTGACCACCGGCGTCATCGTGCCGAACATCAGCGAGGACCAGCGCCGCGCCGCCTATGCCGCCGACATCACCTATGCGACCAATAACGAGCTGGGTTTCGACTATCTGCGCGACAATATGAAATATGACCGCGCGTCGATGGTCCAGCGCCCGTTCAATTACGCCATCGTCGATGAAGTGGACTCGATCCTGATCGACGAGGCGCGCACGCCGCTGATCATTTCCGGGCCGACCGACGACAAGTCCGAACTCTATGTGTCGGTCGATGCGATCGTGAAGCAGATTGTCGAGACCGACTATGAGAAGGACGAGAAGCAGCGCTCCGTCACCCTGACCGAGGATGGCACCGAGAAGATCGAGCGACTGCTGGAGGATGCGGGGCTGCTCCAGGGCAGCAATCTCTATGATTTCGAGAATACGCAGGTCGTCCATCATGTGAACCAGGCGCTGCGCGCGGTCGTGATGTTCCGCCGCGACATCGACTATATCGTCAAGGACGGCAAGGTCGTCATCATCGACGAATTTACAGGCCGCATGATGGACGGACGCCGCTGGTCGGACGGCCTGCATCAGGCGGTGGAGGCCAAGGAAGGTGTCCAGATCGAGCCGGAGAACCAGACCCTCGCCTCGGTCACCTTCCAGAATTATTTTCGTATGTATCCCAAGATTTCGGGCATGACCGGCACCGCTTCGACCGAAGCGACCGAGTTCTACGAAATCTACAAGATGAACGTCGTCACGATCCCCACCAACAAGCCGGTGCAGCGGATCGACGAGCAGGACAGTTTCTACAAGAATATCGAGGACAAGTTCCGCGGCATTGCCCGCACGATCAAGGAACATGCTGAAAAGGGCCAGCCGGTCCTCGTCGGCACGGTGTCGATCGAAAAGTCCGAAATGCTGTCCGAATTCCTCAATCAGGAAGGCGTGCCGCACGCGGTGCTGAACGCGCGCTTCCATGAGAGCGAGGCGCATATCGTGGCGCAGGCGGGCCGCAAGGGCGTGGTGACGATCGCCACCAACATGGCGGGGCGCGGCACCGACATTCAGCTGGGCGGCAATCTGGAATTGCGGGTCGAGGACGAGCTGCGCGACATGCCCGAAGGGCCGGAGCGTGACGCGGCGATCGAGGCAATCAAGGCCGAAATCGCAGCCGAAAAGGCCGAAGTGCTGGCGGCGGGCGGCCTGTTCGTGCTGGCGACCGAGCGGCATGAAAGCCGCCGTATCGACAATCAGCTGCGCGGCCGTTCTGGGCGTCAGGGCGATCCGGGTCTGTCGCGCTTTTACCTGAGCCTTGACGATGACCTGATGCGCATCTTTGGCCCGGACACGATGTTCGCCAAGATGATCCGGTCCAACCTGGAAGATGGCGAGGCGCTGCCCCCGTCCAAATGGCTGAGCAAGGCGATCGAGACCGCGCAGAAGAAGGTCGAGGCGCGCAACTACGACATTCGCAAGCAGGTCGTCGAATATGACGACGTGATGAACGACCAGCGCAAGGTGATCTACGAGCAGCGGTCCGACATCATGGATGCGGACACGGTGGATGATGTCGTCACCGACATGCGCCATGAAACAGTGAACGACATTGTCGGCAGCGCCTGCCCGCCCGGCACCTATCCCGAACAATGGGATATCGCCAAGCTCAAGGCGCGGACGTCGGAGATATTGGGGCTGGAACCCGATTTCGACGCCTGGCTGACCGAAGATGCGGTCGATCCTGAGATGATCGAGGAGCGTCTGACGGCGCTGGCCAATGCAGCGGTCGAGGAGAAGGTCAAGGAGGTCGATGCGGCCGACTGGCACATGATCGAAAAGTCGATCCTGCTCCAGAGCCTGGACCATCACTGGAAGGAGCATCTCTCGACGCTCGATGCGCTGCGCCAGGTCGTGCATCTGCGCGCCTATGCGCAAAAGACGCCGATCAACGAATATAAGCAGGAAGCCTTCGCCCTGTTCGAGCGGATGCTGGAAAATATCCGCGAGGATGTGACCGGATCGATCGCGCGGGTGCAATTCCGCATGGACGCACCGCTGCCGGAATTCGACCTGCCGGTGCTGCCCGATTTCATCACGACCCATATCGATCCCTTCTCCGGGGACGATAACAGTGCCGATTTCGACGCCGGGACATTTGGCGGGATCACGACGACGATCCCGCGTGCGCCGACGGCGCCGGCTGGCGAGTTCGCCAATCTCGACATCAGCCGCAATGCGCTCTGCCCCTGCGGATCGGGACAGAAATACAAGCATTGCCACGGCGCACTGGCCTGATCGCCGGACGGGGCGGGCGAGACGTTTCTTGCCTGTCCCCCGGTTAACCAGCCCGCTTATCGCTTCTGCAAGGTTGCTGCGACACAATTGCATCTGATCCTGGGGGGAAACCGGGAGACAGCGATGAACAGCATCCATTATCGGCCCCAGGTCGAGCGTCGCCGCGAAAGCCGCTTCGTGGCCAACGCCCGCGCGACGCTTTTATGGGATGGCGTTACCGAACCCATCACCATCCAGAATATCTCCGCCTATGGCGCTCTGGTCACCGGCTTCTACCTGCCGCCCATCGGCGCGCGCGTGACCGTGATCGCCGACTATCTGGAAGTATGCGGCACAGTGATCTGGCGCGGCGTGGAGCGTTGCGGCCTGTTGCTGAGCCGCCAGGTCGATCCGCTGGCGGTCATCGCGGAGCCATCCGTGCGCACCGTGGAAGCGCCCCGGCAGCGCGAAATCAGCCTGCGGCGGCTATCGGCGGGGGTTTATGGGTGATCAGGACGCGGGTGCTTGGGTCGAATGATCTACGATGCGCGGCAGCCAGAGGGCCGACCAATATTCGTGGACGGGGTCGAGAACAAAGAGGGCGACGATCCACCTCAACAGAATCGTGTGGTTTCTATGTTGGCGGCAGAATTTCCAAGGCGTCGAGTCGGTCGAGCAAGTGCTGACAAAGTCGGCTCAGTCGTGCGGCCTGCCACGCGCTTCGCTCTAGCTCTGCCATCGTCATTCGCTGGCATCGCAACGTCACTGCTCCAGCGTCCGCCTTCGGAATATCGTGAAACGTTACACCCCAATCTGGCAACACCTGCATTCGCGCATGTGCGACGATATGGCGCAATTCACTCGTCCGCTCGACCCGTTCAAAAAACAGTTCCGCAAATCGTCTGTGAGGTTCCAGCGCCCCTATGTTGAATGCAGCTTTCAAAAAGCTGATCCGTCGATCTATCGAATAGGGGAAGCTGCTGCGCACAACCGAGTAGATAGGAATACGGGAGCAGCGGATCGCTAATTCACCAAGCCTTGCTTCAATATACCCGTATGCCGAAACGATAGTGCCGCGAAATAATAGGGCAGCCTCAATATCACTCCGCCTAGCCCATGGATTGCGCTCAACCTCATATGCACTTCTGGCCGTTCCAGCGCCAGGATCGCGAAGTAGGGGATTTAGCGGGGAAGAGTAATAGTCGCTCAAATAAGATCCCATTTTAGCGTCTTAAGAGCAATTATGGCGGAAGGGGTGGGATTCGAACCCACGGATACTTGCGCATCGGCGGTTTTCAAGACCGCTGCAATCGACCACTCTGCCACCCTTCCGTCGCCTCGCTTCCTAGCGCGCTGTGCTGGCTTGCCAAGCGCAAAAATCGCCTGTGCCTCGGTTCGTCGTCTAAACCGGCCATAGTTGCCATTAAGGGGATTCACCTGTCGTCCGGCCTGTGCAACAACGGGGGGATGAGAGATTCTCTGCGTTCGTCAGTATTTTCATTGTTGCTGGGGCTGGCCGCCGTAACCGCTGGTGCCGCCGTGCCGGGCGCTGCGTTGGCGCAGGATAGCACGGATTTTCGCGCCTATCTGGAAAGCCTGCGGCCCAAGGCGCGGGCGATGGGGATCAGGGACACGACGCTGGACAGCGTGTTTCCGACGCTGACGCCCAATTCGCGCGTCATAGCGCTGGACCAGACCCAGCCGGGTGGCGGCGCCTATTCGCCGATCCCCAATTTCGAACCCTATCGCCGCCAGCATGTTGACGCCGCGCGGATCAGCCGGGGCCGGATCGCCTATCAGGCCAACCGCGCGCGTCTGGCGCGGATCGAGGCGGAGACGGGCGTGCCGGAGGAGATCATGGTCGCCATCTATGGCCATGAAACCAATTATGGCAGCTACACTGGCGATTTCGACCTGATCCGGTCGCTGGCGACACTGGCGCATGAGGGGCGGCGGCGCGCTTTGTTCGAACCGGAACTGCTGGCGACGCTCAAGATGCTGGACAATGGCGTACCGCGCAGCCGCCTGATCGGCAGTTGGGCGGGGGCGACGGGCTATCCGCAATTCCTCCCGTCAGTCTATCTGCGGCTGGCCAAGGATGGCGATGGCGACGGGCGCGCAGACATCTGGACCAGTGAGGCCGATGCGTTGGCATCGATCGCCAATTATTTCGTGCAGGCCGGATGGCGGCGTGGCCAACCCTGGGGCGTAGCGGTGTCCGTGCCGTCCAGTTTCGATCGTGCCAGCGTGGCGGCCAAGACCAATCCGGCGCGTTGCCCGCGCGTGTTCAACCGGCATAGCCGCTGGCTGACCATGGCCGAATGGCGCAAGCTGGGCCTGTTTCCATCGAGCGGCATCTGGCCCGCCGATACGGTGATGGCCACGCTGCTGGAACCGGACGGGCCGGGCAAGACCGCCTATCTGCTGACCGGCAATTACCGGGCGATCCTGGATTATAATTGTTCCAATTTCTATGCTTTGTCTGTGGGGTTGCTGGCCGATGCGGTCAAATGAAGGGGGTAGGCTGCCGCTGGCAGCCGGAGTGATGCTGCTTTTGGCATCTTGCGGTGGCGGGGATCAGGTGCCTGTGCCGCCGACGCCTGCGCCATCGCCGCGTCCGTTGGCGCAGGGCGGCATGGTCGCCGATGAACCGGTGACGATCGGCGCGCCCTATAGCGTGGGTCGGGTCACCTATACGCCGGAAGACGCGCCCAATTATGACGCGGTCGGCTATGCGGGCTGGTATGGTGAGGAGTTGCAGGGCAACAAGACCGCCAATGGTGAGGCTTTCGTGCCTAGCGCCATTACCGCCGCGCACCAGACGCTGCCGCTGCCAAGCTATGTCGAGGTGACGGCGCTGGACACGGGCCGGACGATCCTGGTGCGGGTCAATGATCGTGGGCCTTTCGCCAATGACCGGATCATAGACCTGTCGCGCGGCGCGGCCGAGCAACTGGGCGTGATCGGCGACGGCGCGGCGGCGGTGCGCGTGCGGCGGGTCAGCCCCCCAGACCAGGAGCGCGCGACGCTGCGCAGCCATGGCCAGGTCGCCGAGCGACTGGAAACCCCGCCTGCCTTGCTGACGGCGCTGCGGGCCAAGCTGCCCGCCCGATCTGTGACCGCTCCGGCGAAAACCAAGGTCGCAGCCCGGCCAAGCGTCAAGGCACCGCCCAAGCCGGTGCGCACGCGGGACATAGGCGAGTCCGCGCCCCAGCCAGTACGGCAGGATGGTTTCGTGGTGGAACAGGCAGGCGCACCTTCGGCCCCTGCGCCGGTAGCACCGGTCGCGGTCGCAGCGCCAACCTCCGCCCGCACCTATATCGTCCAGGTCGCCGCCTTCTCCTCCCGCACCCGTGCCGAAACGCTGGCGAAGCGCATCGGTGCCAGGGCGGTCGAGGGCGACGGATTGTGGCGGGTGCGCTTTGGTCCTTACCCCACGCAGGACGCCGCGCAGGCGGGTGTGCGCGCGGCGGCAGCCAAGGGCTTTGAGAATGGCCGCATCATGGCTAATGACGCGCGATAGACATCGCGACCCTTAAGCGATTCCATCCCATTTGAAGGCAGCCTCATGAACAAGTCCGTTGCAGTCCTCCTTTTCACCGGGCTGTTGACCCAGCCGCTGACCGCCGCCGCGCCGCCTTACACCAGCGAAGCGCCGATCGCCTATATGAAGGACCTGTCGTCGGGCGCGGTGCTGTATGACAAGGGTGGCGAGACGAAGATGCCGCCAGCGTCGATGGCCAAGATGATGACCGCGCATGTCGCCTTCCGCCTGATCCAGAAGGGCGAGTTGAAGCTCGACACGATGTTCACCGTGCGCCCGGAAACCTGGAAGCAATGGCATGGTCCTGCCGCAGGATCGACCATGTTCCTGTCGGCGGGCGAGCAGGTGTCGGTCGAAAATCTACTGCACGGCATCGTCACTCTGTCGGGCAATGATGCCTGCGTCGTGCTGGCCGAAGGGATTGCCGGGACCGAACAGGCCTTCGTCGCGCTGATGAATGAGGAGGCGAAGCGCATGGGCCTCAAGAACAGCCATTTCGGCACCAGCAACGGCTGGCCGGACGAGGGCGTGACATATGTGACCGCCGAGGATCTGGCCAAGCTGGCGCAGGGAACGATCGAGGAAACGCCCGATCTCTACAAGCGCTTCTACGCCACCCGCTCCTTCACCTGGGGCAAGACGATGGGCGGCGCAGACATTGCGCAGGGCAATCGCAATCCGATTTTGGGCAAGATCGCCGGGGCCGATGGCCTTAAAACCGGCCATACAGAGGAAGCCGGGTTCGGCTTTACCGGATCGGCCGAACAGGATGGCCGCCGTCTGGTGATGGTGGTGGCGGGGCTGACCAGCTTTAACGGACGGATTCAGGAATCGGTTCGCTTCATGGACTGGGGTTTCAAGGCGTGGAAAGCGCAGCCCTTGTTCAAGAAGGGCGCGACGGTCGAGACCGCAGACGTGCAGTTGGGCAGCGAAACCAGCGTCGCGCTGGTCGCGCCGCAGAATCTGGCAGTCACCCTGCCGCGCACCGCGTCGACCAATATCTCGGTCAAGGTCGTCTATACCGGCCCGATCAAGGCACCGATCGCCAAGGGGCAGAAGATTGCCGACCTGATCGTGTCCACGCCTGACACGCCGCCGCAGGTGATGCCGCTGGTCGCAGGGGCAGATGTCGCCGAAGCAGGCATGTTCGGCCGGTTGTGGAATGGCCTGAAATCGCTGTTCGGGTGATCGAAGGGCGGTTCATCACGCTGGAAGGCGGGGAGGGCGCGGGCAAATCGACCCAATTGCGAGCGCTTGCTGCGGCCCTGCGCGCGCGCGGGCTGGATGTGTTGGAGACCCGTGAACCAGGCGGCAGCGAGGGTGCGGAGGCGATCCGTTCGCTGTTGCTGACGGGCGGCGCCGATCGATGGAGCCCGCGGGCCGAGGCTTTGCTGTTCGCGGCGGCGCGCGCCGATCATGTCGAAAAGACGATTCGGCCCGCACTGACGCGCGGGGCTTGGGTGCTGTCCGACAGGTTTCTCGATTCGAGCCGGGCCTATCAGGGGCAGGGGGCGCTGTCCGATGCGGACATCGTGACGCTGCACCGGATTGGCAGCGACGGGTTTTTGCCCGATAGGACTCTGTTCCTGACCTTGCCGGAGGGTGAGGCCGAAGCCCGGGCGCGCGTGCGGGACGGGGACATGTCCGACCGGATCGGCGGACGCGACCAGAATTTTCATCGCGCTGTCGCTGATGCTTTTGTCCGTTTTGCCAGAGACGAACCCGCTCGTTTTTACGCGATTGATGCGTCGGGAGAGGCGGACGCGGTGACGGCCCGCCTGCTCGACGCGCTGACGGACCTGCTGCCATGACGTCACTTCTGGGCCATGACGCGCAGGCGCGGACGCTGATCGACGCGGCGGCCAGCGGGCGGATGCATCATGGCTGGATTTTGAGCGGTCCCAAGGGTATCGGCAAAGGCGGTTTTGCGCGCGCGCTGGCGCTGCGTTTGCTGGCTGACTCCGCCGGGCCGCCGGTGGAGGGGGAGGGGCTGGATGTGCCGGAAAGCCACCCTGTCCGCCGCCTGATCGAGGCGAGCGCTCATCCTGATTATGCCGAACTGTTCCCGCTGGAAAAGGATGGCGTCACCGCGCGCAACATCAGCGTCGATCAGGTGCGCGGGCTGCATCGGTTGCTCCAGTCGGCCCCGTCGCTCTCGACCCGGCGGATCGTGGTGATCGACAGCGCGGACGATCTGGAGCGGGGCGCGGCCAATGCGCTGCTCAAAAATCTGGAAGAGCCGCCCGCCGACATGCTGTTTCTGCTGGTCAGCCATGCGCCGGGGCGCTTGCTGCCGACGATCCGGTCGCGTTGCCGCACGCTGCGCTTCGATCCGCTGAATGAAGGGGCGATGCGCGCGATCTTGCGGGGCAAGGATGAGACGCTGTCCCCGGCGGAGATCGACGCACTGATCCGCGCGGGGGAAGGGTCGCCGGGCAAGGCGTTGCGCTATGCTGGCCTCAATCTGGCGGACATTGAAAGCGCTATGGCTCGGATTGCGCAGGATGGCGACCGCGATAATCGCCAGCGTCTGGCGCTGGCCAAGGCGCTGGCGATCAAATCGGCCAAGCCGCGATACGAGGCGTTTCTGGAACGCGCGCCCGCCTTCATCGCGCAGGCCGCACGCCATCGCAGTGGGTCCGCCCTCGGCGTGGCGCTCGACCATTGGGAAAAGGCGCGGCACTTGGCGGGCGGGGCAGTGATCCTGTCGCTCGATCCGGCAGCGGTGGTGTTTGAGCTGGCGGGCCATGTCGCGGCGCTCGCACCGCAATCGGCCTGAAAAGCGGCTTCCCGCCCGGCGCAACAGCCGCTAGGGACGGGTCATGTCCCAGCCCTATACCATCACCACCGCCATTTCCTATCCCAATGGCCGCCCCCATATCGGCCATGCCTATGAGGTGATCGCGACCGACGCGATTGCCCGCTTCCAGCGGATGATGGGCCGCGACGTATTCTTTCAGACCGGTACGGACGAGCATGGCCTGAAAATGGCCCAGACCGCGCGCAACCGCGGGATCGAGCCACTGGCGCTGGCCGATGAAATGTCGGGCTATTTCCGTGAGATGAACGAGCGGCTTAACATCAGCCATGATCGCTTCATCCGCACCAGTGAAGCCGCGCATCACACTGCCAGCCAGGCGATCTGGCAGGCGATGGAGGCCAATGGCGACCTGTATCTGGATCGCTATGAAGGCTGGTATTCGGTCCGCGACGAGGCTTTCTACGACGAAAAGGAACTGACCGACGGGGAAGGGGGCGTCAAGCTCTCGCCCCAGGGGACGCCGGTGGAGTGGACGGTCGAGGAAAGCTGGTTTTTCCGCCTGTCCAACTATCAGGACAAGTTGCTGGCGCTCTATGAAAGCCAGCCCGATTTCATCCGCCCGGACAGTCGCCGCAACGAGATTTTGCGCTTCGTCGAGGGTGGCCTGTCTGACCTCAGTATTTCCCGCACCAGTTTCGACTGGGGGGTCAAGGTGCCGGGGGCGGACGGCCATGTCATGTATGTGTGGGTCGACGCACTGACCAATTATCTGACCGGCTGCGGCTATCCCGACGATGCCGACCGCATGGCGCGATATTGGGCGGAAGGCGGCGACATCACGCACATTATCGGCAAGGATATCGTGCGTTTTCATGCCGTTTACTGGCCAGCCTTCCTGATGAGCGCGAAGCTGCCCTTGCCCAAGCAGGTCTTTGGTCACGGCTTCCTGCTCAACCGGGGCGAGAAAATGTCCAAGTCGGTCGGCAATGTCGCCGACCCGATTGAACTGGCCGATCGGTTCGGTGTCGACCAGCTGCGCTATTTCCTGCTGTCGGAAGTGACGTTCGGCAATGACGGCAGCTACAGCGCGGAGGCGATCGTCCAGCGTTCCAACAGCGATCTGGGCAATGCGTTCGGCAATCTGGCGCAACGGACGCTGAGCTTCATCGCCAAGAATCTGGAGGGGTACTTGCCCGCCATTCATGGCCATGATCCGGCGGACAGCGAATTGTTCGACCTGATCGACCGGGTTGTGCGCACTGACATGCCTGCCGCCATGGCCGATCTTGCGCCGTCGGTGGCGATCGACGCCTGGCTGCGCGCGGCCTTTGCCTGCAACCAATATATCGATGCGCAGGCACCCTGGACCCTGCGCAAGACCGATCCGCAGCGTATGGAGACTGTGCTGGCGACCCTCTACATCGCCATCGCGCAGCTCGCCGTCGCCGTGTTGCCGGTGATCCCCGCCAGCGCCACCGCGCTGCTCGACCATATGGGCATCCCCGCCGACAAGCGGACCTATAGCGCGATCGGCGATCATTGGTATTCGCCGCTGGCGGAAAGCGACTTCATCCTGGCTGCGCCGAAGCCGCTTTTCCCCCGGCTCGAACTGACCGAAGCGGACGGCTAAGCCCATGCTGATCGACAGCCATTGCCACCTCAATTATAAGGGGTTGGTCGAGGATCAGGAGAATGTGCTGGAACGTGCGCGCGCGGCCGGCATCGACCTGATGCTTAACATCGCGACGCGCGAAAGCGAGTGGGACGCGGTGCTGGACACCGCCATCCGCGCGCCGGACGTATGGGCGACGGTCGGCATCCACCCGCATGAGGCGGATGAGCATCCCCATATCGACACCGCCAAGCTGGTCGCCCGCGCGGCGCATCCCCGCGTGGTCGGCATCGGCGAGACCGGCCTTGATTATTATTACGACCATAGCGACCGCGAACGGCAGCGCAGCAGCTTCCGGTCGCACATCGTCGCAGCGCGCGACACGGGCCTGCCGCTGATCGTGCACACCCGTGATGCGGAGGAGGATACGCTGGCGGTGATGCGCGAGGAGATGGGGAAGGGCGCTTACACCGGCGTCATCCATTGCTTCACTGCCAGCGGCGCCTTTGCCGACGCGGCGCTGGAACTGGGTTTCTACATCAGCATATCGGGCATCGTGACCTTCAAGAGCGCGAAGGATTTGCAGGAGACCGCCGCTCGGCTACCGATCGACCGGCTGCTGGTGGAAACGGACTCGCCCTTCCTGGCCCCGGTGCCGCATCGCGGGCGTCCGTGCGAGCCGGCCTTCGTCGCCGACACCGCAAAATTCCTCGCCACCTTGCGCGGCGAAAGCCTGGAGGATCTGGCCGCCGCCACCTCCGCCAATTTCCGCACCCTGTTCAAGAAGGTGGCATGAGCCTGAAGCTGACGATCCTGGGCAGCGGAACATCGTCGGGGGTTCCGCGCATCGGCAATGACTGGGGAGCGTGCGACCCCGCCGAGCCAAAGAATCGCCGGACCCGCGTGTCGATTCTGGTCGAAAGCGCGACGACGCGGATATTGGTGGACACCTCGCCCGATATGCGCGCGCAACTGCTGGCCGCGGACGTGATCGCCATCGATGCGATCCTTTGGACGCATGACCATGCCGACCATAGCCATGGCATAGACGATGTGCGGCAGCTGTATCACCATCGCCGCGAGCCGCTGCCCGGCTATGCCCGGTCGCAGACGCTCAAGCTTCTGCGCCGGCGCTTCGCCTATGTCTTTGACGGCGGAAACGGCTATCACCCGACCATCGACGGGCGGGTTTTGCCTGATGGCCTGCGGATCGGCGACATCGACATTGCCTGCGTCGATCAGCCCCATGGCGACATTTATTCGACCGGCTTCCGCTTCAGCCATGGCGGCAAGTCTGTTGCCTATGCCACGGATTTTCATGACCTGACGCCGGACATGCTGGCGCTCTATGACGGCGTCGATGTGTGGGTGGTCGATGCCTTGCGCGAAAAGCCGCACCCGACGCATCCGCATCTGGCGCTGACGCTGGACGGCATCGCCGCCGCCCGGCCCGGTCGCGCGATCCTGACCCATATGGACCAGAGCATGGATTATGCGACATTGCGCCGCACCCTCCCCAGCGGCGTCGAACCGGGCTATGACGGCATGGTGATAGTCTTGGAACCGGCAGAGCGGGGGGATTGATGGATAGCGGCGATCAGGCGGCATCAACCATCTGGTATGTGCTGGCACTGGTGCTGGTCGGCTCTGCGCTTATCGGTCGGCGGCTCGCCTGGGGCGGGATATTGCGCATGGCGTTGCTGTGGGTCGCGATCTTTGCCGGGCTGCTCGGCCTTTTCAAGCTGGCGCAGAATGAAGGCTATCTGACCGGGCGTTGGGCAGAGCAGGGGGATATGGTCGATGAAGCCCCTGCCGCGCCGCCGCCCGCCAAAGCGGAAGGCCAGTCGATCCGCATCCCGGTCGCGCCCGATGGCCATTATTGGGTGGAAGCGACGATCAACGGCACGCCCGCCCGGTTCCTGATAGACAGCGGCGCGACCATCACTGCGCTGTCGGAAAATACCGCACGGGCGTCGGGCCTCAACTATGATGTCGGCGCGCCCGGCGTGATCATGACCACCGCCAACGGCAAGGTGGAGGCGCGACGATCCAGCATCGCCAGCCTGGCCGTGGGTCCAATTACGGCGACGGACCTGCCCGTTGTCGTGTCATCCAGCTTTGGGGAGGTCAATGTGATCGGCATGAACATGCTGTCCCGCCTGAAAAGCTGGGGCGTGCAAAATGGCGAAATGGTGCTGACGCCATGACCGCCCCAATAGAAACAGGCGCCCCGACCCAGCGCGAACGGCTGAAAGCCATTATCGGCGGCTCCACCGGCAATCTGGTCGAATGGTATGACTGGTATGCCTATGCCGCCTTCACCCTCTATTTCGCGCCGCATTTTTTCCCCAGTCAGGACCGCACCGCCCAGTTGCTGAGCGCGGCGGGCATCTTCGCCGTCGGCTTCCTGATGCGGCCGATCGGCGCGTGGATCATGGGCGTCTATGCCGACCGGCACGGGCGCAAGAGCGGGCTGACGCTGTCCGTCGCGCTGATGTGCGCAGGGTCGCTGCTGATCGCGGTGACGCCGGGTTATGAGACGATCGGGGTCGCTGCGCCGCTGCTGCTGGTACTGGCGCGGTTGATGCAGGGGCTGTCGATCGGCGGCGAATATGGTGCGAGTGCGACCTATTTGTCGGAGATGGCGGGCAGGAACCGGCGCGGCTTTTTCTCCAGCTTTCAATATGTAACGCTGATCGCGGGGCAGTTGGTGGCGATCTGCGTGCTGCTGCTGTTGCAGGCGACATTGAGCGAGGCGCAGCTGGATGCGTGGGGCTGGCGGATACCCTTTTTCATCGGTGGGGCGCTGGCGGTCGTCGTGTTCTGGCTGCGGCGCGGGCTGGCGGAAACGCAGAGCTTTGCCGTGGCTAAGGCTGAGGGTGCGCCGAAATCCGGCTTTGTCGAACTGCTGACCAAGCATCCGCGCGAGACGGTGACGGTGATGCTGCTGACAGCGGGCGGGACGATCGCTTTCTATGCCTACTCCATCTACATGCAGAAATTCCTGGTCAACACCAGCGGGCTAAGCCGTGAGGCCGCGTCGCAGATCAATGCCGCGACCCTGTTTGTTTTCATGCTGTTGCAGCCAGTTGCTGGCGCGCTGTCGGACCGGATCGGGCGCAAGCCGCTGATGATCGGCTTTGGCATCATGGGGGTGCTTTGCACCTATCCGATCTTTGCGACGCTGGCGGTGACCAAGGATCCGCTGGTCGCCGGGTTGCTGGTGATGGCGGGACTGGTGATCGTGACCGGTTACACATCGATCAATGCCGTGGTGAAGGCCGAGCTGTTTCCCGCGCATATCCGGGCGCTGGGCGTGGCGCTGCCTTATGCGCTAGCCAACACGATGTTCGGCGGGACGGCGGAGTTGGTGGCCCTGTGGTTCAAGCAGGCGGGCATGGAGCAGGCATTTTATATCTATGTCAGCGTGATGATCGCCATCTCTCTGGTCGTCTATGTGCGGATGAAGGATACAGCCAAGACCAGCCTGATCCGGGAGGATTGAGGCTAAGCCGACACTGAGCCGAACATATGTGAGCGATTTGATACGGGGTTGTATTTAACATAATATATATTATCGTACTTATATTGTTGTGACCCGGTTATGGTCCTGTGCGCACAGATTGGCTTTTTCCATCCCTCCAACGTCATGCTGAACTTGTTTCAGCATCCATTTCTCGTCACAAACAACGGCTCGATCCGGCAAGATGGACCCTGAACCGAAGGCCAGCGCAGCTAAACAAGTTCAGGGTGACGAGTTAGCATCCATGTTGCCACGATCGCCCAACTCCATAGCTCAGGTTCCCCCATGTCCACAGCCAGTCCCGCCGACATCATGCCGCTTGCCAAAGTCATGGCGCGGTTGCGTGATCCTGATACGGGCTGCCCCTGGGACATCGAACAGGATTTCGCGTCCATCGCGCCCTATACGATCGAGGAAGCCTATGAGGTGGCCGACGCGATTGAGCGCAATGACATGGCGGCGCTGCGCGATGAGCTGGGCGACCTGCTCCTCCAGGTGGCGTTCCACAGCCGGATGGCCGAACAGGCCGGACATTTCGGTTTGCAGGACGTGATCGATGGCATCACGCAGAAGATGATCCGGCGACATCCGCACGTCTTTGGCGAAGGCACAAGACGCGAGGATGGCCATGCCCAGTGGGAGGCGATCAAGGCGGCCGAGCGGGCGGAAAAGGAGCCGGACCCAAGCGCGCTGGCCGGGGTCGCGATCGCCCTGCCCGCACTGCTGCGTGCCGAAAAATTGCAGAAACGCGCGGCGCGGACCGGGTTTGATTGGCCCGATAGTGATGGGGCGATCGCCAAGATCGTCGAGGAACTGGACGAGGTGCAGGGCGCGGCGACTCAGGCGGAGCGTGAGGAAGAAGTGGGCGACCTGCTGTTCGCGGTCGTCAACCTCGCACGGCATCTGAAGGTCGACCCGGAAGTGGCTCTAAGAGCTGGTAACGCCAAGTTCGACCGGCGGTTCAGAATGATGGAGGCCATCGCTGGAGACGCTTTTGCCGCCCTTCCGCTGGATGAGAAGGAAATGCTGTGGCAGCGGGCCAAGCGGGCGGAAGTGCCGGCTTGATCCGCGCGGTCACGCCCGCCGATCATGATGCGATCTGGGCTATCATCGAACCAGTGATCCGTGCTGGCGAAACGCTGGCCCTCCCGCGCGACATGACGCGGCAGGCCGCCCTCTCCCTCTGGCTGTCACCCGACCGGACAGTGCGGGTGCTGGAGGAGGATGGCGCGGTGCTGGGCGTTTTCTATGTGCGCGCGAACCAGAGCGGCGGCGGCGCGCATGTCGCCAATGCGGGCTATGTCGTGGCGCAGGACGCAACCGGATGCGGTGTCGCGCGGCGCATGTGCGCGGCCTCGTTCGATCTGGCGCGGGAATTGGGCTTCCGCGCGATGCAGTTCAACTTCGTGGTATCGACCAACGTGCGCGCGGTGGCCTTGTGGCAAGCCATGGGCTTTGCCGTGGTCGGGCGGTTGCCGGGCGCGTTTGATCACCCTGCCCTTGGCACTGTGGATGCGCTGGTGATGTTTCGGGATTTGTGAGCAACTCTGCGGGCTGCAGACATGATCCAGACAAGGTTTGGAATTGAAACTGATATTTGACATGACCTTGCAAAAACTATAATTTTTCTTCCGTTGATATGATGGAGGAAAATGCGATGCGTCTGACTATCCTTCTCCCGCTTCTGTGCGCTGTAGCCATGCCTGCTTACGCCCAGCACAATGGCGCCGGCATTTCAGGCATCCATTTCAACACAGTCAGCCCGATGGGCGTTATGCCTATCACCGGCTTTGGCCCTGACAATTTCCGCAGCAGCCGCTCCACGTCCTTGCAGCAGGCGCAACAACTGATTGCGTCGGGTGACTATGTGCAGGCCGACAGCCTGCTTGCGACCGTGATCGGCGAGACGCCCAGCCGTCAGGCACGTTTCCTCAAGGGCATGGCCAAGCTTGGCCTGGGCGATGCTGTCGCGGCGCGGCGCTATTTCGAGCAGAGCCTCTATCGCGGTCGCAACGGACATCCCGGTGCGATGTCGGGGCTGGCCATCGCGGAAATCCGGCTCGGTAACGCAGATGCCGCGCGCGATATCCTGCACAAGTTGCAGTATCAGCAGGAAAAATGCGGACATAGCTGCGATCGCGCTGGAGCGTTGAAGCAGGCCGTAGGCGTGGTTGAAAAAGCGCTGGCGTAACGCCAGCGCCTACCCCTGCCCGCGCTTCCCGAACCGCGCGAAGGCCGCGTCCGAAAGCCTTACTTCGACACGGGTTTCCTCGCCCTGGGCGTCGCTGGTCAGCACTTCGCCATGTTCGTGGAGCCAGGCCAGTGCTGCGCCATCGGCGGCTGCGATGCGCAGGCCATAGACTTTGGCCCCTGCGGTCATTTTCGTACTGATCGCGCGTTGCAGGTCGGGGACGCCTTCCCCGGTCAACGCCGAGAGGATCACGACATCATCGCGGCGGGACGCGGTTTCGCGGGCGAGCGCTTCGGCTTGCGCGTCGAGTAGGTCGAGCTTGTTCCACGCCTCGATAATCGGCGGGGCGACGGGTTCGCCTTCGGCGCGGTCGAGCGCCCCCTCCCCGGCTACGCCCAGTTCGCTCAGCACGTCCAGCACATCGTCCCGCTGGGCGTCGCTGTCGGGATGGGCGATGTCGCGGACATGGACGATGAGGTCGGCGGACAGTACTTCTTCCAGCGTCGCGCGGAAAGCGGCGATGAGCTGGGTCGGCAGATCGGAGACGAAGCCGACCGTGTCGGACAGGATCGCCTTGTCGAGGCCAGGCAGCGCGATCTGGCGCATAGTCGGGTCGAGCGTGGCGAACAGCAAATCCTCCGCCATGACGTCAGCGCCGGTCAGGCGATTGAAAAGCGTGGATTTTCCGGCGTTGGTATAGCCGACCAGCGCAATCACCGGCCAGGGTGCGCGTTGCCGCCGGGCGCGGTGGAGGCCGCGGGTGCGGGTGACCTGATCCAGTTCCTTGCGGATCTTGGCCATGCGGTCGCGGATCATCCGCCTGTCCGCCTCGATCTGGGTTTCGCCCGGACCGCCGAGGAAGCCGAAGCCGCCGCGTTGCCGCTCCAAATGGGTCCAGCTGCGCACCAGCCGCCCCGCCTGATAATCGAGATGGGCGAGTTCGACCTGAAGCCGGCCTTCGTTGGTGGCGGCGCGTTCGCCGAAGATTTCGAGGATCAGCCCGGTGCGGTCGATGACTTTCGCACCGACGGCCTTTTCCAGATTGCTTTGCTGGACCGGCGACAGGGCATTGTCGACGATGACCAGTTCGGCCTCTTCCTGAACGACGAGCGTGGCAATCTGGTCGACCTGCCCGCTGCCGAACAGGGTGGCGGGCTTGCGGTCGCGGACGCGGAACGCCTGCCCCACGCGCACGTCAATGCCGATGGCCAGCGCCAGCCCGCGCGCTTCCTCCAGCCTTGCCTCGCTGTCCCGGCGTTCCAGCCCGTGGGTTTCAGCATGGACGACCACGGCGCGGGCGCCGCGGGCGACTTCATCATCGGAATCGCGGTTGAATATGGCCATGGGGTTAGCCGGGACTCCCCGCAAGTCGGGCCTTGACCGCGTCTATCGCTGCCGCCGCCTTGTCCCCGTCCGGGCCGCCGCCCTGCGCCATGTCGGGACGGCCACCGCCGCCCTTGCCGCCCAATGCTTCGACGCCGACGCGGACCAGATCGACCGCGCTGATTGTGCCGGTCAGATCGTCGGTGACGCCCACGGCAATGGTGGCGCGGCCATCGACCACGGCCACGATCGCCGACACGCCGCTGCCCAGCGTCTTTTTATTGCCGTCAACGATGCCGCGCAATTCCTTGGGGTCGAGGCCATCAATGACCTGCGCCAGGAAGCTGACATTGCCCACTTGTTCGGGACCAGCCGGGGCCGCGCCCGATGCCCCGCCGCCCAGAGCCAGTGCCTTCTTGGCTTCGGCCAGTTCGCGTTCCAGCTTGCGGCTCTGCTCGACCAGTGCGGCGATGCGGGCTGGCACATCTTCCGGCGACGTCTTAAGCGTCGCGGCGGACTGGCGGAGCTTATCCTCCCGATCGACCAGCCAGAGGCGCGCGGCCTCCCCGGTCAGCGCCTCGATCCGGCGGACGCCGCTGGAGACGGCGCTTTCCGATACGATCTTGAGCAAGGCGATGTCGCCGGTCGCGCGGACATGGGTGCCGCCGCACAGTTCGACCGAGTAATGATGCTCGTCGCCCTTCCCCATCGAAAGAACGCGCACTTCATCGCCATATTTTTCGCCGAACAGCGCCATCGCGCCTGCCGCAATCGCATCGTCGGGCGTCATGAGGCGGGTCGTGACCTCCTCATTGTGGCGAATCTGCGCGTTTACGTCCGCCTCGACCTTGGCGATCTGCGCATGGGTCAGGGCTTCGGGGTGCGAGAAATCGAAGCGCAGGCGATCGGCGGCGACCATGCTGCCCTTTTGCGTCACATGCGCGCCCAGTTCCTTGCGGAGGGCAGCGTGGAGCAAATGGGTGGCGCTGTGGTTGGCGCGGATGCGATCGCGGCGATCGACATCGACGCTCAGTTGCACCGTGTCGCCGACCTTGACGCTGCCTGCGCTGATCACGGCCTGATGCGCGTGGAGGCGGCCCAGTGGCTTGGATGTGTCCGCGACTTCCGCTGTCAAGCCGCCGAGCGAGGTGATCGTCCCAGCGTCGCCATTCTGGCCGCCGCTTTCGCCATAGAAAGGCGTCTGGTTGGTGATGATCGCAACGCTGTCGCCGACCATGGCGCTATCTACCCGCGTGCCATCCTTGACGATGGCCAGCACTTCGCCCTCCCCTTTGGTCGATGCGTAGCCGACAAATTCGGTGCTGCCGAGGGTTTCGGCAATGTCGTACCAGATGTCGTCCGACGCCTTTTCGCCCGATCCCTTCCACGCGGCGCGAGCGGCGGCTTTCTGCTCCGCCATGGCGGCGTCGAAACCGGCGCGGTCGACGCCCAGCCCCTGGGTGCGCAGCGCATCCTCGGTCAGGTCATAGGGGAAGCCGAACGTGTCATAGAGTTTGAACGCGGTTTCGCCGGGCAGCGTGCAGCCTTCGGCCATGCCGGTCGTTGCTTCGTCAAGCAAGCGCAGGCCGTTTTCCAGCGTCTTGCGGAAGCGGGTTTCCTCCCGCAGCAAAGTTTCCTCGATCAGCGGTTGGGCGCGGACCAGTTCGGGATAGGCGCCGCCCATTTCGGAGACGAGGCTGCCGACCAGGCGATACATTAACGGGTCTTTGGCCCCGATGATATGGGCGTGGCGCATGGCGCGGCGCATGATCCGGCGCAGGACATAGCCGCGCCCTTCATTGGCGGGCAGCACGCCGTCGGCGATCAGGAAACTGGTCGAGCGGAGATGATCGGCTATAACGCGGTGGCTGGCCTGATGCTCGCCTGTCGTCGCGGTGCGGGTGATCGCGCCGCTCTCGGCGATCAGCGCCTTGAATGTGTCCGTGTCGTAATTGTTGTGGACGCCCTGCATGACGGCGGCGATCCGCTCCAGCCCCATGCCGGTGTCGATCGACGGCTTGGGCAGTTCGCTGACGATCTCATTGGCTTCCTGCTCATATTGCATGAACACCAGGTTCCAGATTTCGACGAAGCGGTCGCCATCCTCCTCCGGGCTGCCGGGAGGGCCGCCCCAGATATGATCGCCATGATCGTAGAAAATTTCCGAACAGGGACCGCACGGGCCACTGTCGCCCATCGCCCAGAAATTATCCTTGGTCGGGATGCGGATGATGCGATGTTCGGGCAAGCCTGCGATCTTGCGCCACAGGTCGAACGCCTCGTCATCGGTGTGATAGACGGTCGCGGTCAGCTTGTCGGCCGGAAGCCCCCATTCCTTGGTCAGCAGGGTCCAGGCATGATGGATCGCCTGTTCCTTGAAATAGTCGCCGAAGCTGAAATTGCCTAGCATTTCAAAGAAAGTATGGTGGCGCGCGGTGTAGCCGACATTGTCGAGATCATTATGCTTGCCGCCCGCGCGAACCGACTTCTGGCTCGACGTCGCGGTTTTGTAGGGGCGGGTTTCGAGGCCGGTAAAGACATTCTTGAACGGCACCATGCCCGCATTGACGAACATCAGGGTCGGGTCATTGTGCGGCACCAGCGGCGCGGACGGGACGATGGTGTGGCCGTTGGCCCCGAAATAGTCGAGGAAGGAGCGGCGAATGTCGTTGGTCGATGTCATGGGGGCGATTTAGTGGGAAGCGGCCCGCCGCACAAGCGGGGGATTTGGTCGCAACGTAACATCCGTCATGCCAGCGAAGGCTGGCATCTCTCTGCCTTCTTTTGACGCGCCGAAGAAAAGTGAGATCCCAGCTTTCGCTGGGATGACGATAGTAGGAAAACAACGAAAGAAGGCTACTCAATCACAAACCAGGCCAACATGGCGACAGACGCAACAGCCCAACAAACGACGCTAACCAATAGGCCGCCAAGAAGTCCGACACTCGTTCCCCAACGATGCTTGAGAAGAATGGCGCTACCCAGCCCTGACAGGAAGATCGACATTATTATTGCCGCTTCGGTCATGCCTTTACCCGATCGGTTCCTCAATCGACACGGGCGGTTTGGAGAACCATGCCGGTCCCTGTGCCGTCATGTGGAAGCAGTCCTCCATCCGCACGCCCATCACGCCGGGCAGGTAAAGCCCCGGTTCGTTGGAGAAGCACATGCCGACGTCGAGCTTGGTGGTTTCGCCATGGACCAGGTTGACCGGCTCATGCCCTTCCATGCCAATGCCATGGCCGGTGCGGTGGGACAGGCCGGGGAGCGCGTAGCCGGGGCCGTAGCCCTGCGTCTCATACCAGCTACGTACCGCGTCATCGACCGAGCCTGCGGGCGCGCCGAGTTTGGCGGCGGCGAAGGCGATGCTCTGGCCGCGCGATACGTCGTTCCACACCTTGCGCTGCTGCGCGGTGGGCGTCGCGCCATAGACGAAGGTGCGGCTGATGTCGGACTGATAGTCGCCGACGGTGCAGCCGCAATCCATCAGCACCACCTCGCCTGCCCGCACGGCTTGCGGCTTGCCGGAGCCATGGGGATAGGCAGCTGCCTCGCCGAGCAGGACGAGATTGAATTCGCTCTTGCCGCCCAGCGCGGTGGTGGCCGCGGTCATCAGCGCGGCGATGTCGGCGGGGGTCATGCCCGCCTTTACCTGTGGCCAGGTCCAGCGATAGGCGGCCATGGTGACGTCAGCAGCCGTCTGCATCAGCGCGATTTCGGCGGGCATCTTGCGCATCCGCAGGGTGCGGGTGACGCTGTCCGGGATCAGGGTCGCGCCGGGTAGCGCGGCTTTCAGGCCATCGAGGGCGAAATAGCGCACCGTTTCCTCTATGCCGATGCGGCCACGCGCCAGTCCCTTCTCCGTCAGGAAGGTGGCGATCAGCGCGTGGGGGCTTTCATGTTCCTGCCAGACGCGGACCTCCGCCGGGATGCCGAGCGATTCTTCGATCGAGGGCTTCTCGAAAAAGGGACAGATGATCAGCGGTGTGCCGGTTGCAGGGATGATGGCGGCGGTCAGCCGCTCGCTGCGCCACCAGCGGACGCCCGTATAGTAGACGAGGCTTGCGCCCGGCTCGATCAGCAGCGCATCGATCCCGGCGCGCTGCATTGCCGCCTGCGCGCGGGTCAGGCGGTTGGCGCGTTCGGGGCGGCCGATGGGTGCGATAGTGCCGGTAAGCGACGTCAAGGCTTCTGCCGCCCGCTCCTGCGCGAACAGGCGCGGGGTGACAGCGCTGGCCGCCAGCCCCGCCATGGAGGTGAGCACAGTGCGGCGGTCAGGCGTAAGCATAGGGACCGCCTGCGGCGAGGGCGGTCTGATAGGCGGGGCGCGCCTGCATCTCCGCCAGCCAGCGCAGGATGGCGGGACGCGAGCCGTTCAGGCCACCGCGCGAGCGGGAGGCTTCGATCGGGAAGCTCATCATCATGTCGGCGGCGGTGAAACTGTCACCGGCAAAATAAGGGCGCGACGCCAGTTCGCTTTCCAGCCAGTCGAGATGATCGTCCAGCATCCGCTGCACCGTGGGCCGCGCGGGGCGGCCCAGCAGGCCAAGCTTGCCGATGATCAGCAGCGCGAGGAGCGGCGGCATCATCGATCCTTCGGCATAGTGCATATATTGCCGATAGTGGATCGTACCCTCCGCGTCTGCGGGCGGGCCGAAGCGTCCGGCGCGGGCGACCAGATAGTCCATGATCGCGCCGGTTTCGATCAGCGCATGACCGTCCACCTCCACCACCGGAGAGCGCCCCAGCGGATGGATGGCGCGCAGCGTGGCGGGCGCGCGCATGGTCTTTCGGTCGCGCTCGTACCGGACGACGTCATAGGGTTCGCCCAATTCCTCCAGCAGCCAGAGGATGCGTTGCGACCGGCTGTTGTTGAGATGATGGACGATGATGGTCATTTGGGTTCTGGCGCTCCATTGCGGGAGAGTTGCAGCACGTCGGCAAAGGCTGCGACGCCAGCGCCCGGTCCCGCCGGATGGTTCCACACCGCACTGCTGACCGCCAGAAAATCGGCGCCTGCCACCACCAGCGGCGCTGCATTGTCCGCCGTCACGCCGCCGATCGCGACGCAGGGCAGCTCGAATATCGTCGTCCACCAGCCCAGGATCGAGGGTTCGGCATGGTGCAGCACATCCTTGGTCGTGGTGGGATAGAAAGCGCCAAACGCGACATAATCGGCTCCCGCCTCGCCGGCTTCCATCGCCAGATGGCGGCTGTCATGGCAGGTGACGCCGATCTGGACCTTTGGGCCGAGGATTTTGCGCGCCTCACGCGGGTCGCCATCGCCCTGCCCCAGATGCACGCCATCCGCACCCAGGCGCTGCGCCAGCGCGACGCTGTCGTTGATGATGAAGGCGACGTCGCGATCCGCGCACAGCGCCTGCAACGGCGCAGCGAGGTCTGCGATCGCATTGTCGTCCAGCCCTTTCAGGCGCAACTGGAAGGCAGCAACTTCGCCGCCGTCAAGCGCGGCGGCAAGCGCGTCCACGAAGGTCGCGTCGATGCTGGGGGGCGAAATCAGGTAAAGCTGACAGGCGGGGCGGAAATCCTGTTCGAACTGGTCGGCAAAATGCGGGTCGAGCGCCAGCTCTTCATCGGTAAAATCGGTCATGCCGGCGTGTTAGCCCAGCCAGCATCGTAACGAAAGCCTCTGGCTTTCCTTGCCTCCCCTGCAAGGTAGGGGAATTGTATATGAAACTGCCCCCGCCTCCACCGTCACCCTGAACTTGTTTCAGGGTCCATTTCTCCAGCTCAACCGGCGGCTTGTGACGAGAAATGGATGCTGAAATAAATTCAGCATGACGTTGTAGGGATAGCGGAAGCCTATGTGCGATATCTCCCCCTTAAAGGGGAAGATAAGGCTGTAGTCAGTTTGATCGGCTGTAACGCAAGTTACGCCGCAACCGCCGTCTTGGCGACCGAAGCGCCGTGGATTTCGTCGATCGCTTCGCCCAGCGATGCGTTGAATTCATCGTCGCTCATCTGGTGGCGCAGATCGTTGAGCAGCGCACGGCTGAAGCTGGCGATGATGCCGCGATTCTTGGCCAGTTCGACACAGGCTTCGGGACGGGCAAAGCCGCCCGATAGCGCGACGACGCGCAGCACGCGGGGATGATCGACCAGCGGGTCAAACAGGCCCGGCTGCACCGGCAGCGAGAGCTTCAGCATCACCTGCTGATCTGCGGGCAGCGCGTCGAGCGCCTTGAGCAGTTCGTCGAGCAGGATCGCGTCGGCTTCGGCGCGTTCGGGCGATTTGATGTTCACTTCGGGCTCGATGATCGGCATCAGCCCGGCGGCCAATACCTGCTGACCAATCTCGAACTGCTGCTTGACCACGGCGGCAATGCCTTCGCGGTTGGCAAGGTTGATGACCGAGCGTTCCTTGGTCCCGAACACGCCCAGCGCCTTCGCGCGGTGGAGCAGCACGTCCAGGTCGGGGTTCGGCTTCATCACCTGAACGCCGTTCACCTCATCCTCCAGACCCTTGTCGATCTTGATGAAGGGGACGACGCCGCGCTCGATCAGCGCCTGCGGGGTCGGCTTGCCATCGACGGTGCCGTCCATCGTGCGCTCGAACAGGATCGCGCCCAGCACCTTTTCGCCGGTGAACACGGGCGAAGTGATGATGCGGCTGCGCATCGCGTGGATCAGGCCGAACATTTCCTCGTCAGAGCCCCAAGCACCTTCTTCGATGCCATAGCCCTTGAGCGCCTTGGGCGTCGACCCGCCGCTCTGGTCGAGTGCGGCGATAAAGCCTTCGCCTGTCGCAATCTTCTGCTTCTGAACCTGATCCAGCATCTGCACATACTCTCTCTTAATGGAGATGGCGCCGCCCTCTCCAAGGCGGTGCCACCGTTGACCGGTCGTCAGGCCATCAAAGCCTTTACGCCCGGCAAATCCTTGCCTTCCATCCATTCCAGGAACGCGCCGCCCGCCGTCGAGACGAAGGTGAAATCGGCCGCTGCCCCTGCATGGTTGAGGGCTGCCACAGTATCACCGCCACCGGCGACCGAGGTCAACTGCCCTTCCTTCGTCAGCGCCGCCGCCGTGCGGGCGAGCGCCACCGTTGCGGTGTCGAACGGGGGAATTTCGAACGCACCCAATGGCCCGTTCCACACGAGCGTGCGGCAGGTCTTGAGGACGTCAGCCAGCGCTTCGACGGCGGCGGGGCCGACGTCCAGGATCATTTCGTCCGCCGCGACTTCATGGACGTTGCAGGTGCGGACCGAGGGCGGGTTGGCGGCGAATTCCTTCGCGACCACCACATCATAGGGCAGATGGATGGTGCAACCGGCCGCTTCCGCTGCGTCGAAAATGGCGTCTGCGGTGGCGGCCAGATCCTTTTCGCACAGCGACTTGCCGATATCGACGCCGCGCGCGTGGAGGAAGGTGTTGGCCATGCCGCCGCCGATGATCAGATGATCGACCTTGGTGACCAGATGGTTCAGCACGTCGAGCTTCGTCGAGACTTTCGCGCCGCCCACGACAGCGGCCACCGGCTTGACCGGGGTGCCGAGCGCGGCCTGCAACGCATCGAGTTCGCGCTCCATCGCGCGGCCCGCGAAAGACGGCAGCTTGTGCGCCAGCCCTTCGGTCGAGGCATGGGCGCGGTGCGCGGCGGAGAAAGCGTCGTTGACATAAAGGTCGGCAATCGCCGCCATCGCATCGACCAGAGCGGGATCGTTCTTTTCCTCACCCGCATGGAAACGGGTGTTTTCCAGAATCGCAATGTCGCCGGGGCGCATCACCGCGATGCCGTCGGTCGCGGCTTCACCCTGGCAGTCAGGGATGAACTGCACCTCGCGGCCCAGCACCTGGCTCAGGGGCCGGGTGATCTTCGACAGCGAATATTCCGGGTTCTTCTGCCCCTTGGGACGGCCAAAATGGGCCAGGATCAGCACTTTCGCACCGCGATCGGCCAGTTCCAGCACGGTCGGCATGGCCGAACGCAGGCGGGTATCATCGCTGACCGAACCGTCCTGCATCGGCACGTTCAGATCCTCGCGCACCAGCACGGCCTTGCCGTGGATGTCGCCCATATCGTCGAGTGTCTTGAACGGCTTGGTCATGCTATGCCTCAATTTTCCATAACGTCATCCCAGCGCAAGCTGGGATCTCTCTTCTTGCGCATCATAGGACACAGAAGAAAGCGGGATCCCGGCTTTCGCCGGGATGACGAAAAAGGGGGCTGGTTTTAACCCAGCCCCCCAATGTTCACAGGAACTTCGCCACCACGCCGGTGGTGTCGATCATGCGGTTGGAGAAGCCCCATTCATTGTCGTACCAGCTGAGTACGCGGACCAGCTTGCCATCGACAACGGCAGTTTCCAGGCTATCGACGGTCGAGCTGCGCGGATCGCCATTATAGTCGATCGAGACCAATGGCTCGTCCGAATAGCCCAGCACGCCCTTGAGCGGACCGGATTCCGACGCCGCCTTGAGCAGGGCGTTGACTTCGTCCTTGGTGGTCGGGCGCTTGGGAATGAACTTCAGGTCGACGACCGAGACGTTGGGCGTCGGCACGCGGATCGACGAGCCGTCCAGCTTGCCCTTCAATTCGGGCAGAACTTCGCCCACAGCGCGGGCAGCGCCGGTGGAGGTCGGGATCTGCGAGAGAGCCGCGGCGCGGGCGCGGCGCATGTCGCTGTGCAGCTGGTCCAGCGTGTTCTGGTCGTTGGTATAGCTGTGGATCGTCGTCATGAAGCCGCTTTCGATGCCGATGGCGTCGTTCAGCACCTTGGCGAGCGGGGCCAGGCAGTTGGTGGTGCAGCTGGCGTTGGAAATGACGATATCGTCGGCGGTCAGTGCGTCATGGTTGACGCCGAACACGACGGTGCGATCGACATTGGTGCCGGGCGCGGAAATGATCACGCGCTTGGCTCCTGCGGTCAGATGCGCGCTTGCCTTGTCCTTGGTGGTGAAGATGCCGGTGCATTCCAGCGCGATCTCCACGCCCAGCGCAGCGTGCGGCAGGTTGGCGGGATCGCGCTCGGCGGTCACCTTGATCTTCTTGCCATCGACGACCAGGAAATCGCCATCGACGCTGACGTCACCGCTCCAGTTGCCATGGACCGAGTCGCGCTTGAACAGCAGCGCGTTGGACTTGACGTCGCCCAGATCGTTGATGCTGACCAGTTCCAGGTCATGGTCGGTGCGCGACAGGATGGCGCGCGCCACCAGGCGGCCGATACGTCCGAAACCGTTAATTGCTACCTTCGTTGCCACTGCACTAGCCTCCTGAAGTTGTTGTTCGGTCAGTTGTTGAGAGCGGCCACAATCTGCGGCGCAATCTTTGCGGCGGTCAGGCCGAAATGGTCATACAGCGCTTCCGCCGGGGCCGACGCGCCGAAGCTGTCGATGCCAAAGCGCAGGCCCGCGATCCCGGTATGGCGTTCCCAGCCAAAGGTCGTCCCCGCCTCGATCGATACGCGCAGCACATGGTGCGGCAGCAGATCGTCCTTGTAGGACTGTGGCTGCGCCTCGAAATGCGCCCAGCTAGGCATGGACACGACATCGGCCCCGATGCCCTGTTCTTCCAGCGCCTTGGCGGTATCGACCGCGATTTCGACTTCAGAGCCGGTGGCGATCAGCACGACCTTGCGATCCGCATTGGCGGCACGCAGGCGATAGGCACCCTTGGCCGACAGATTTTCAGCCTTTTCGGTGCGCAGCTGCGGCAGATTCTGGCGGGTCAGCGCCAGCACCGACGGGCCGGTCGCATCCTTCAAGGCGAGTTCCCAACATTCTGCCGTCTCGACAATGTCCGCCGGGCGATACACGTCCAGGTTCGGGATCATGCGCATCGACATGACATGCTCGATCGGCTGGTGGGTCGGGCCATCTTCGCCAAGGCCAATGCTGTCATGGGTCAGGACGTGAATAACACGCTGCTGCTGGAGCGCGGCGAGGCGGATGCCCGCGCGCATATAGTCGGAAAAGACGAGGAAAGTGCCGCCATAGGGGATGACGCCGCCATGCAGCGCCATGCCGTTCATCGCGCAGGCCATGCCAAATTCGCGGATGCCATAATAGACATAGCGACCCGAATAATCGTCCTTCGTCAGCGGGCCGGTCGACTTGGTCTTGGTATTGTTGGAGCCGGTCAGGTCCGCCGAACCGCCCAGCGTTTCGGGCAGCAGGTCGTTGATCGCACCCAGCGTCAATTCGCTGGCCTTGCGGGTCGCGACTTTCTGCGGCGCGGCGATCAGGCTGTCGATATAGGCTTCGAGCGAGAAGTCGGCAGGCAGATCGCCAGCCATGCGACGGGTAAATTCCGCGCTCTTCTCATTGCTTGCAAGCCTCGCTTCCCACGCAGTGCGAACATCGCCGCCCTTCTCGCCGATCGCCTTCCAGGCGGCGGCAATGTCGGCGGGAATGACGAAGGGTGCCGCGTCCCAGCCCAGAAATTCGCGCGCGGCTGCGACTTCGGCCTCACCCAGCGCGGAACCGTGGACACCCGACGTGCCTGCCTTGTTGGGCGAACCATAGCCTATCTTGGTCGCGCAGGCGACGAGCGAGGGCCGCGAATCGGCGACCGCTTCGGCCAGAGCGCGGCGCACATCGGCCACGTCATGGCCATCGCACGATACGACATGCCAGCCGGTCGCTTCATAGCGGGCGCGGACATCTTCGCTGCTCGACAGGTCGACCGCGCCGTCAATGGTGATCTTGTTATCGTCCCACAGCACGATCAGGCGGCCAAGGTTCAGGTGACCGGCAAGGCCAATCGCTTCATGGTTGATGCCTTCCATCAGGCAGCCGTCGCCCGCGATCACCCAGGTGCGGTGATCGACCAGATCATCGCCGAACTGGGCGTTCAGATGCCGCTCGGCGATCGCCATGCCGACGGCGGTGGCAAGACCCGAACCGAGCGGACCCGTGGTCGCCTCGACGCCTGCCAGCTCGAAATTTTCAGGATGGCCCGCGCAGGGGCTGTGCAACTGGCGGAAATTGGCGATATCCTCGATCGTCGGACGCGCATAGCCGGTCAGGTGCAGCAGGCTGTAGATCAGCATCGAGCCATGGCCCGCCGACAGGACGAAACGGTCGCGGTCGGCCCATTTGGGCTGGGTCGGATCGAACTTCAGATAATCGCTGAACAGCACCGTTGCGACGTCTGCCATGCCCATCGGCATCCCCGGATGGCCGCTATTGGCGGCCTGCACGGCATCCATGGAGAGCGCCCGGATGGCGTTGGCGAGCGACTTATCGGAAACGGTCATCGGCAGCGTGCGTCTTTCCTGAACAGGACTGGCCTGAATAACACTGAACAGCCCGCGGGCTGTGCGGGCGAGTCGAGATCGCGCCTCCTTTGTCGCGTCAAGCCCCATGCGTCAACCGCGGCGGGCCGGAAAGCGGCCTCTTGTGGGTCCAATGATCGCTTTTGTGCCGCGCCAAGTTTCGCTATGCGTGAAGAATGGCAAGCGAGCGCATGATGCAGGCAATTGGCACGCTGGAACGTGCAGTGGGTCGGCTCGAACAGGATGTGGCCCGCCTTGCGGCCGCCCCATCCCCCTCCCCACTCCCCACTAGCGGTCAGGATATGGATGTGGACGGCGCCCGCGCGGCGCTGCGTTCGCTCGATGAACTGATCGCCGATCTGAAGGGCCGGACCATTGGCTGAAACCACGCTGCACATTGCCGGACGCCATTACGACATACGATGCCGCGATGGCGAGGAAGCGCATCTCACCCATCTCGCCAGCCTGATCGAGGAGAAGGCGCGCGCCGCGCAGCAGGGGATGCCGGGCATGACGGAGGTGCGCAGCCTGCTGTTCGCCGCTTTGTTCCTGGCCGATGAATTGAACGACTTGCGCCGCGATACGGCGGCCCGCCAGCAAAGGCTGGCGCTGGAGGCGGAGGATGAACCGGCGGCGCAGGCGATAGAGGCGCTGGCCGCGCGCATAGAAAAGCTGCGCGACGGGCTTGCCGCCCGCGCTGCGGACGCCTAGATTGGGGTGGACGGGTACTGCCTGGTACGAGCTTTAGCGAACATCCCTGAGGCGATAATCACATCCTAGGGGGCTGTCCCTGGGCGGGCTCCGGCCCGATCTATATGGTCCCCACCTGACGTTGAGGCGTCAGAGGATTTTCCAGCAAACGGCCAAGGCGGTCCCGTCACCCTTTCCAAGGCAAGCGATCCAAATATAGACGTGTTCCCGCGCAGGCGGGAACCCAGTGCAACGGGCCGGACTGGGTACCCGCCTGCGCGGGAACACGATAGTGAACAGGCAGATTTACGAATGAACGGCGACACCATCGACAAGACGAGCTTGCGCCAGATCGCGCGCGACCGCCGCCGTGCCTTTGTCTCTACGCTCGATCCGCTGGCGCACCGGCTGGCGTTCAAGGTTCTGCCTTCCCCCCTCGCCCGGCGCATCGCAGATGCGCAGGTAGTGGCGCTCTATATGGGGATGGACGATGAAGCGCCCGCGCAACGGCTGGCGCACCAGCTGAGCGCCATGGGCAAGACCGTGGCGTTGCCGCGCGTGCTGGATCGGCTGGGCAGCATGGATTTTCTGCGCTGGCAGCCTGACGACATCTTGCTGCCCGGCCCGTTCCGCACCAGTCACCCGGAACCCGGCGATGGTCCGGTGACGCCTGACGTCATCATCGCCCCGCTGGTCGGGTTCGATCGCGCCCTCAATCGGCTGGGTCAAGGCGGCGGCTATTATGACCGCGCCTTTGCCCGCTTCCCCGACGCGCTGCGCATCGGCATCGCCTGGTCGGTGCAGGAACAGGACGCTGTGCCTGCCGATCCGTGGGACTTGCCGCTGCACATGGTGCTGACCGAAGTCGAACTGATCGAAGGGCCACCGGCATGAGCATAGACCCGCGCCATTATCATCAGCCTAGCTGGCGCAAGCCGGTGGGGATGCTGGCGATCGTCGCACTGATCGCGCTGTGGGCGGTGATGGTGGCCAGCCTGTCGGGCCTGATCGGCACGCTGCCGGTCTGGGCGCAGACGCCGCTTTATGTCGTTCTGGGGATCGTGTGGATCTGGATACTACCATTGCGCCGCCTGCTCGCGTGGATGGAGACGGGGCGCTGGCGGCGCGGCTGATTAACAGCGGTGACAAGCGCCCCGCCTGCCTGTATCTGTTCCGTTAAGGAAGCGTAACGGCCTGTCCGCATTTGCGGGTCACGTCCGGCTTCCTGACTGCGGAAGGGGGGCAAAGCCATGTCCATGCGCCAGTCGATACAGAAGGCGCGCTTATGGCGCGATCCTGCCCCCTGCCCGTCACATCTGAACCACCGGGCGGCGGCCACCGCGCGCCGGGGGACGCACAGCCTGTCGGTGGCCCTTGCCAACCCCCACAGGAGGACGATGCGATGGTTCCCATGAGCAAACGGCTGTTTGCAGAAGCGTTCGGCACATTCTGGCTGGTTTTCGGCGGCTGCGGCAGCGCGGTGCTGGCAGCGGCCTTCCCTGATGTCGGCATCGGCCTGCTGGGCGTCAGCCTGGCGTTCGGGCTGACGGTACTGACCATGGCCTATTCGATCGGTCATATTTCGGGCTGCCACCTCAACCCGGCCGTTACCGTCGGCCTGTGGGCTGGCGGGCGCTTTCCGGTGCGCGACATCGCCCCCTATATCATCGCGCAACTGATCGGCGCCGTCATCGCGGCGCAACTGCTGCTGTTCATCGCCAGCGGCCAGCCGGATTTTGCCCTGACCGGCACCGGGCTGGCGGTCAACGGCTATGGCGCGCAGTCGCCCGGCGGCTACAGCATGGAAGCGGGCTTTGTGATCGAGGTGGTGCTGACGCTGGGCTTCCTGGTCATCATCCTGGGATCGACCGACAGCCGCGCGCCCGCAGGCTTTGCGCCGATCGCGATCGGTCTGGCGCTGACGCTTATCCACCTGATCAGCATTCCGGTGACCAACACATCGGTCAATCCGGCCCGCAGCACGGGTCCGGCGCTGCTGGTCGGCGGGCTGGCGGTGCAGCAATTATGGCTGTTCTGGCTCGCCCCGATGATCGGCGCGCTGGCCGCAGGCGGCATCTATCGCTGGCTGGCCAACGAACCACTGGCTCCCGCCATCACGGGCGACAATCTGTAAGCTAAGGACAGGCGGGCCGATACTCCATGTGTCGGCCCGTTCATCTGCGCGATTGCGCCATCCCCTGCATCGGCAGGAAATGGCGCGAGTGACGGGGCTCGAACCCGCGACCTCCGGCGTGACAGGCCGGCACTC